>NZ_JAAKXB010000012.1:0-153411 GCF_029479985.1 Aeromonas sp. A600620
GTTGCGGGGGCCGGATTTGAACCGACGACCTTCGGGTTATGAGCCCGACGAGCTACCGAGCTGCTCCACCCCGCGTCCGAATTGTCACCCTCAAGCCGAGCAGTAGCTTGATGGCGTTTGTTTGCTTTCGACTGTTTACACGATCGCAGGCTGACGAAAAGTTGGTTGCGGGGGCCGGATTTGAACCGACGACCTTCGGGTTATGAGCCCGACGAGCTACCGAGCTGCTCCACCCCGCGTCTGAGGTCGCCAATAATAGGCGCCAGCGCACAGATTGCAAGTAAATATCTCAAAAAAAGTTTATTCGTAGATTAATCAGACAGAGAGTGAGGACATTAGCAGCATCATGCTGTTTTTTCAGGCAATAGAGTCAAAGCCACATACCAGGCACTACACTCAGTGAGATGAACACTCCTCATTTTGGGTAGGTATGATATGCGCATCTCCGCCGGTCACTGCCGTCAGTTGGGGGCGACACCCGACAACCGCGGCGTCAACTTCGCCATCTGGGCCCGCTTGGCCAGCCGGGTAGAGCTGCTGCTTTTCTCCAGTGCCGAAGATGATAGTCCCGAGGTAATTCCCCTCTCCCCCCGTTTCAACCGAACTGCCTACTACTGGCATATCCATATTGAAGGACTCCCCATCGGGCAACGCTACGCCTACCGTATCCAGGGACCATGGCGTCCCTATTGTGGCACCCGCTTTGATGGTGACAAGGTTCTGCTCGATCCCTATGGGCGCAGTATTGAACTGGGCCCCAACTATGACCGATGGGCGGCTGCACGCCCCGGCAGCAATATGGCTTGCTGCGCCAAAAATCGGGTAGTCGATACCCGCCACTACAACTGGGAAGGAGACAAACTGCCTGCTCACTCTCTCTCCCGCTCGGTGATTTACGAACTCCATCTGGGGGGGTTTACCAACTCCCCGAGCTCCGGGGTTGATCCTGCATTGCGGGGCACCTATCTTGGATTGATTGAGAAGATCCCCTATCTGCAATCTCTCGGGGTCACCGCCGTTGAACTGCTGCCGGTGTTTCAGTTCGACCCTCAGGATGCTCCCAGGGGGCTATCCAACTACTGGGGATACAGCCCCATGTCCTTTTTCGCCCCCCATGCCCAGTACGCCTGTGGCGATGATCCGCTGACCGAATTTCGCGATATGGTCAAGGCGTTGCACAGGGCCAATATCGAGGTGATCCTGGATGTGGTCTACAACCACACCGCCGAGGGGGGAGATGATGGCCCCACCTTCTCGTTTCGCGGCATCGACAACGAGGCCTACTACATCCTCGACAACAACCAGAAGGACACTAACTACTCGGGCTGTGGCAACACCTTCAACGGCGCACACCCGGTGGTACTGCGGATGATCATGGACAGCCTGCACTTCTGGCGCCAGGAGATGCACGTCGATGGCTTCCGGTTTGATCTGGCTGCCATTTTGTCGCGGGATGAATCGGGCCAGCCACAGGCCAATGCCCCGACCCTGCGCACCATAGATACCGATCCCAAGATCGCCGATATCAAGCTGATCGCCGAGGCCTGGGATGCAGGGGGGCTCTATCAGGTGGGATCACTGGCCGGCGCCCGCTGGCGTGAGTGGAACGGCCAGTTCAGGGACGACGTACGCCGGTTTCTGCGCGGGGATGACAACAGCGTCACCGCCTTTGTCGAACGGTTGTGCGGTAGCCCCGATATCTATCACTATCACCATGCAGATCCCGAGAAGAGCATCAATTTCGTCACCTGCCACGACGGCTTTACCCTGTGGGACTGGGCCAGCTACAACAACAAGCATAACGAGGCCAATGGCGAGCAGAACCGTGATGGCTGTGATCACAACTTCAGCTGGAACCACGGCCATGAAGGGGTAACGGACGATCCCCAGATCAATGCCCTGCGCACGCGCCAAGCCAAGAACATGATGGTGGCAACCCTGTTATCGGTGGGATCCCCGATGCTGTTGATGGGGGATGAACTGCTGCGCACCCAGCACGGCAACAACAACGGTTACTGTCAGGACAACGCGACCTGCTGGATGGATTGGCAACCAACTCCCCGCAGCCAGGAGATGTTCCGCTTCATGAAGGAGCTGATCCAATATCGCAAACATCTGTTCCAGCGCCCGGAGCAGGAGAGCATGCCACTGTCGCTCACCGAAATCCTGCGGCACAGCGAGATCTGCTGGCACGGAGTCAATGCCATGCAGCCAGACTTCAGTCCCCACTCCCATGCCATCGCCATGTCGGCCCTGTCAAGCGAAACCCGACTGGCCCTTTACGTACTGTTTAACGCCTACTGGGAGCCCCTCACCTTCAACCTGCCCAGCCCGCCCAAGGGAGTTGGCGGCTACTGGCGGCGGATCCTCGATACCGCCCTCCCTTCACCGCAAGATATCTGCACTTTCGGCATGCCACTGGAAGGGTTGACCAGAGAGTATCTGGCCCAGCCACGCAGCAGTTGCCTGTTTATCTGCGGGGCCGATGACTTCTATTGATTCTCGAGAGTCAGATATGAAAAAGCCCCGGGCCTTGGCTCGGGGCTTGCTCTTTTCAGTACCAGTGTCAGATCAGCTGGTACAGCACGCTGGTAGCGGCGATCTGGGCGATAAGCAGGCCACACAGGGAAGTGGAAACCACCACAGGCGCGGTATCACGCTGCAAGTAGAGCGGGCTGAACCAGAGCAGCAGGGAAGCCACCAACAAGGCAGCCTGTGTCACCACCGCCGGGATCAGATCATCGAGATTGGCTTCAGCCCCTTGCCAGCCCACCAGCACGGCCAGCCAGATAAGGCTGGCCATGGCGCCCGCCAGCGCAGCCAGCGGCAGAAGAGTATTAAACGCCTTGAGGCGGTGACGGGCTCGCAACAGCATCAGGTGAGCAAAGGCCGCTCCCAGCATCACCATCTGCAATAAACCGCTCACCCAGCCCTGCAGCTGCAGCAGCCCGAAGCCATAAACAGCGAGTGGCAACGCCGGTAGCCAGAGCAGCGTTGAGGGGACTGCACGCTTGCCCTCCAGCCGTGACTGGGCCAGCGACAAGCCGACCCCGAGCACCAGTGCGGCACCACCACTCCAGATCAGCCAACTGGCCGCCTTGGCCTCTACCGCCAGCATCAAGGAGAGCGCGGTAATGACCCAGATGGAGAAGAGCTGCTGAGTGATGCGTGAGCGCTGGCCGGGGCAGATATCACCGCGCCATAACACGATACCGAGGGCAATGAGGGCACCAAGTGCCATCAAGCCGGTAAGGGGAAAGAGCCAAAGTGGGAGTTGGACGAACATGACGCCTCCAGCAGCAAGAATTCGGGAGCGCCACCGGGGCGCCAGAGAAGAGTGGGCGAGTATACCCAAACCTGCGGCTATCCCCAATCACGACAAACAGACCGGCAAAAAATGAGCAGATGCCCCGAAGGTCATGATGCAGCCGACAGGCCCATTATCACACCGACTTCACACCTGACCGCGAGCCAGTGCCACTACCCGCGCAAACATCTGACGCAGCACGGGAGGAATATGCTCGGCACCAAGCCGCTCGGCTTCTTCCACCACCGCCAGTGCCATCCCCGGCTTGCTGCGGTGATGAATCGCCTTATTGATGATATGACTGGCACTCCACATGGCTCGTCCGCCCACCCCTGCTTCCCGCCGGAACACGGCTTCAAAACCATTGTGATAGAGGTAATGTTCAATGTCAGAGGCTGGCAACTGAGTCAACCGATCCCGTTCCCGCTCCCCTTTGAGTTGGCCCCGGGCCGAAGCAGCATACTTGAGCCCCGCCTCGTCGCCATCGGTCAACAGGTGCCACTCGATACCAAAATCCCGCGCCACCTTGATCAGCGGTGACTGGCCGCACTGGGCAAACTCGATAATCCGCACCCCTTCGGCCCGCAAACTGTAACCACAGATCTGGGCCAGCTCGGAGAGCAGCCAGATCTCGGTCTCCCCCTCCACCAGCAGCCAGCAACGGGCAAACAGCGACATGGGGCGGTTGATCCGCACGTGGAAGGCGATCTTGCGCAGATCGTCGCTGCTGTAACGCTCGCCCCCCAGCTGGTGACAGAGGATATCCTGCTGACGGCGCACCAGTCGTCGCACCTGATTGAGCGGCAGGGAAGAGAGCAGATCTCCCGAGTTGGTGGTGAGCAGCTTCTGGCCCGGCAGTTGTTCCAGCAGCCCCCACGCCAGCGCCAGCATGGTCGGGTGCAGCCGGCTCTCAGGATCCTCTAGGATCATGATGGGACGGGCCCCCTCCTCCAGCTCGCGATTGCCTCGCGCCTGCAGCAGGGTCGCCGCCATCCCGGCCATCGCCAGTTGCAGGGTGCGGTTATCGGCATGGCGCAGCAGGGTGTGCAGGTTGCCAGGATTGCGCAACGTCATGGGACGATTGATGATGTCACGCTGGCTGCGCGGTTTGTTCTTGATGGGGGCCAGAGCGTTGAAATAGTGATCCATCAGCTGGCGCACTGCTTGCAGCGCCTCCTTCAACTCCGGCTCCCCGATGCGCTGGGGCTCATCGATCAGCTTGTCGGCCAGTTCACTGAGTCTGTGCTCCGAGAGATCTCCCCACTGCAGGGTTTCCACCCCGTTGCGGGCACTGCGAGCGTCCCGCAGCCGGAACACCGGGTTCATGGTGATCAGCAGGCTAACCAGTTCGTTAGTATTGGCAATAGGCAGGCTCTTGCCCACCCCGTCGAGAAAGTCGTGAATGGTGAGCACAGAGCCATCAGCTTGCAGCTCGGCACTGGCACGATAGTGGATGCGATGAAACTTGTCCTTGTGCAGCACCCAGGAGGCGCCAAGACGAGCCAGACGGCGAGAATGCTGGCACATTTGTGGCCTGTGCTCACTGAAGGTGAGCACCAGTTGCAGATGACGCGAAGGGGCCAGCTCGGGATCTTCCGGTTGGTGAAAATCATCGGCGGTGAACTGATAGGGCTCGGCATTTTGCCCCAGCAGACACCAGAGCGCGCGCAACAGGCTCGACTTGCCCCAGGTATTCTCGCCAATCAGCACTGTGGTGTGATCCAACCCGAGCGAAAGACGATTTATACCGCGAAAACCTTTTACTTCAATACGTTCCAGAAACATCCTGCAATGTCCACGTCACTCAGATTGAGCAATAGTGGCAAAGTTAACTGGAAAATCCTATCGGCAGCCGGGCTTTTTCAACGTGAACTGTGAGGCACTGCAGGTTCGGGAGGGGTGACGACAGCGGTGCGATCTTGCGGGGCATTCCAGTGGCTGAACCAAAGGTGACGGGTACGGATTTGACGTTTGCGATAATTCAATGGGCATTCCTTTCAATGGATAAGTGGTAGAGAGTACACCTCTTTTGCCCAAAGTCTCAGGCTTATCTGTGACGGGAAGATGACAATTGCGCCCGCCACTGCCCCGGCGTCAAACCAAACGCCTCGCGAAAACGATTACCGAAATGGGCCTGCGAAGAGAAGCCACACTGACTGGCGATGCTGGCCAGCGGCTCGGGGCCAGTCAACAGCTGCTTGGCCCGTTTGAGCCGCAGCCCCAGCAGGTAACGGTGGGGCGGGCAGCCGAGACTCTGGCCGAACATGCGGGCAAAGTGATACTCGCTCAGCCCCGCCTGCTGGGCCAGCTCTGCCAGCGTGACCGAATCGGCCAGATGGGCCTGCAGATACTCCTGCATCCGCTTGATCACCACGGGCGCCAGCCCGCCGCGCAGAGGCGGCAGACCGGGAGCCTCCTCGGTGTGGTGGCGATAGGCGTGGAGGATCAACATCCAGGCGCCGTGGGAGAGTGCCAACCGATCGACCCCGTGCTGCCACTGAAGCTGCATCAACTGGCGCTGCACCAGCGAAGCCGCCTGCGGATCGTCGATAAAGGTCTTGTCCACCAGTTGCAGGTGGCGCCCCTCCTTGTCACACACCTCCTCGGCGATACGGGTGAGGTGAGCCGGGGTGAAGTAGAGATGAAAGAAGCGAAACTCTTCGCGCACCAGCCACTCGGATCTGTGGTGATCCGGCATGATGCACACCTTGCCGGTGCCGCCGTGGCCACCCGGCCCATCGAGTCGCTCGGTCTGCTCGCCTCCTTGCAGATAGACGCTCAGGGTGTGGTGGCCCGGCTTGTGATAGCGGGTCTGGTCATAGCAGTTGCGCCAACTGGCGACGCCAAGCCCGGGTTCGAGCCAGCAAGCGTCGTCCAGCCGGGCGCCGGTGCTGACCAGAGCATCAAATACCCCTGCTGTTTTCATTCGCCCCTGCCGCCTGTTCCGGTGTAAGTGTTATGTCGCTGCCACCCATCTTACCGACCGCGCCCGCAGATGACAGCGCAGGGCGATGAAAAACCGCAAGATGGTGCAATCCAGCCATCAGGGCTTGCCCCATAGTGGGTCATCTCTCCCTGACTCACCGGAACAGTGATGAACCTGATGCTCTATCTTGCCACCGTGCTTATCTGGGGCAGCACCTGGATTGCCATCGCCTGGCAACTTGGCCCCATCCCCATCGAGGTGTCGGTGCTCTACCGCTTCCTGCTGGCTGCGGTGGCACTGTTTGCCCTGCTCACCGCCAGCGGCCGCTTTCCGCGCCTGCCGTGGCATGGCCAGCGCTATGCGGCGCTGCTCGGTGCCCTGCTCTTTTCCACCAATTTTCTCTGTTTCTACCACGCCACCCGCTATATCCCGAGCGGCATGTCGGCGGTGATCTTTGCCAGTGCCAGCATCTTCAACGGCCTCAACCTCTGGCTGTTCGAGAACAAGCGCCCCACCCTGCGCTGGCTGCAAGGCTCCTTGCTGGGGCTCTTTGGCACCCTGCTGCTGTTCTGGCCGGTGCTGGCGGATGCGCAACTGGGTGCAAACGGCTGGAAGGGGCTGCTGCTCGCCTGCGGCGGCACCCTCTGCTTTTCGCTGGGCAATCTGGTCTCGGCACGGGGCCAACGCCATGGCTACCACGTACTGCAACTGGTGCCCTGGGGCATGGTTTACGGCGTGGTGCTGTTGCTGGGCTGGGTCATATTGCTAGGCCAACAGCTGGTGGTGCCGACCGATGGCCACTATCTGGTGGCCATGGTCTACCTCGCCCTGTTTGGCTCGGTGATCGCCTTTACCGCCTATCTGACGCTGGTGGGGCGCATCGGTGCCAGCAAGGCCTCCTACGCCACCGTGCTCTTTCCATTGGTGGCGCTTACCCTCTCCACCTTCTATGAAGGCTTTGTCTGGCAGCCGGTCTCGGTGGCCGGAGTGGTGATCAGCCTGATCGGCAATCTGGTGATCTTCGCGCCGCCCTTGAGCGAATGGCGCATTCGACCGGCCAAGGCAGCAAACGACCCTTGCTCCTGAGCCAGTCAGCCCCTAAGGTAGCGCTGATCAATCTGTGACGATCCTGATGGCGATAAACAAGGGGGCGAGATGTTACTGGAAGGGCTGGAGACGCTGAGCCTACTGGCAAGTGAAGGAACCATGGCCAAGGTGGCCAGTCGCCTCTATATCAGCCAGTCGGCGGTGAGCAAGCGGATTGCCCAGCTGGAGCAGCGCCTCGGCAAGAAGCTGATCGAGCCGGAGGGGCGCCAGATCCGCCTCACCCCGCAGGCCAAGGAGCTGCTTGAGCGAGTGGCCCCGAGTCTGGCCGAAATGAAAGGGGTGCTCGCCGATAGTCAGGATCTGGCGGATCAGAGTCCTCTCCCCATCGCCTGCTCCGAAACCCTGCTGGCGGGTTATCTCGCCCACTTCATGCGCGACTATCTGGAGCACGATCCCCACCTTGCCCTCTCTACCCACCACACGCCGGTCATTCTGGCGCGGGTGCGCAGCGGTGATGCCCTGCTCGGCATCTGCGCCGGTCGGCTCCCACCCGGCCATGGCCTCGGCGCCGATCTGCTACTGGAAGAGCCCTTTTATCTGGTTGGCGAGGCGCAGCAGAGCCTGCCGCCAGCCAGCGCAGAAAGCAGGCGCAAGATCCTCACCATGGATCTGGAGAACCCCTCCAACCGCTACCTGCGCGAACCGCTGGCAGATATGGGATTGGAGCCCACCATGGAGCTCGACTCCTATCTGGCGCTCATCGAACTCGCCAAGGCAGGCATTGGCCCTGTGCTGCTCCCCGCTGGCCTGCTGGGGCTGGTGGGAGAGCAGGGGGAGATGGCGCGCCCACTGCCCGGGCTGGGCCGCCCCCTCCATCTGGTCTACCGACCAAACAGCCTAAAGCGCGAGCGCATTGCCCAGCTGGTGAGCACCCTGCACCAACACTTTAGCCACCGCAGCGACACGCCGAGCTAGCGCTGTAAAACACCAGATGTGACAACGGGGCCCTTGGGCCCCGTTAACAATTGCGATGCGGCAAGCAAGGCGCACATCAGATCCAGGCAAACAGCTCCGGATACTGGCTCCAGACCAGCTTGGCAGACATCAGCAAGGAGACGGTCACCAGCAGCGGCTTGATCAGCTTCACCCCTTTTTTCAACACCATCTTGGAGCCAAAGCGAGCGCCGATGAACTGCCCCAGCGCCATGCAGAAGCCGACACTCCACACCACCTTGCCACCGAGCGCAAAGAACAGCAGGGAGGCGATATTCGAGGTGAAGTTGAGCAGCTTGGTATGGGCGGTGGCGCGCGCCATGCCAAAGCCCGCCAGCGCCACAAAACCGATGGCAAAAAACGAACCTGTGCCCGGCCCGAAGAAGCCGTCATAAAAGCCGACCCCGCCCCCCACCAGCAGCGCAAACAGCATGGGAGTCAGACGGCGGGAGCTCTCGGCATCGCTTACCCGCGGCGAGAAGTAGAAGTAGCAGGCAAAGGCCATCAGCAGGAAAGGGAGCAGGCGCTCGAGAATGGCGGCGTCTATGGTCTGCACCGCCAGCGTGCCGATGGCCGCACCGATAAAGGTGCAGATCACCGCAGGCCAGATCATGGCCCACTCCAGCAGCCCCTTGCGGGCATAGAACCAGGTGGCGGAGAAAGAGCCAAAACTGCTCTGCAGCTTGTTGGTGCCAAGCACCAGCGCCGGCGGCATGCCTGTCGCCAGCAGCGCCGGCACCGTCAACAGGCCGCCGCCACCGGCGATGGCATCGATAAAGCCGGCGACAAGCGCTACACCGAACAGGGCAAACAGGGTAACCAGTTCCAATTCCATCCATAGACCTCACGAGAGTGGGTTGCCCGACACAGGGGCAACCGGGGGGAGAATAAACACGCCGGGCAGAGGGGCTACACTGACTGCCGGTTATCCTAACGGGCCAAAGTCCATGAATCTAACGAAACAGTGGCAGCCAATTGATTCCTGATTTTCACTAATTTAGGCTCTCGCGCCCCTGCCCTCGGCTCAGGCGGCGCTTTGTGGCGCCGGTGACTCCGCTTCCGATCCCTTGATGGCGGTCAGGGCCGCCAGCAGCGGCGCCTCGTCATCACCGGGGAAGCGGCTGACCCGACCGGCCATGTAGCGGCTGCTGAACAAGTTGAACCAGTACTGCAGTGCCTGCCCGGCCCTGAGCTCCCCGGCCACTTCCAGCACGCAGGCCGCTACCTCGGCGGTGCAGAGGTGCTCATCGCAGTTGGCCACCCGCATACCGTAGGTGGAGAGCGTATCGGGTTTGATGGCCAGCACCGGAAAACCGTCCAGATAGGGGCTCTTGTTGAACATCTTGCGCGCCTCCGGCCAGGTGCCGTCGAGCAGGATAAATAGCGGCTTCTTGCCCGGTGCCAGCGTCACCTCGCCGGTCAGGCGGGCAGGCTCCTTCTCGCAAGCGGGAAAGACTACATAGGGCTGCCAGGCAGGATCGGCCAGCAGGGCCAGCAACTCGGGATGGGGCTGGGTACGTGACCAGAGAAACGCCCAAGTGGTATCCGGCAACACATCGGCGATCAGGCGACCGGTGTTGGAGGGCTTCATCGGCTCGCTGTCATACATCAGCAGGCAGAAACCGGCCTCTGCTTTGAGCTCGGGGCGCCACTCGCAGGCACACCAATCCTCGCGCAGCTGACAGGCCGGACAGCGAACCAGGGTGCCGCCACGGGCAAGAAACGGTCGGGTAGAGATACTCTTGCGCCAGGCCCGCAGGCGGTTGACGGCGTGATCAGGAACAGGCTTCATCTAGGTTCACAACTGGAGTCAAAACAGGAACGGCGACGGTGCCAACATGTCTCGGCGCTATAAGCGCCCGAAAACAGGGGGGTCTGCCGGAAAAGCGCAATATTGTACCGAGTTACGCGCTGGCGGAACAGCAATCCCTGCCCCTTTCGCCAGACACAGTGCCAACTCCTATTGCCTTCATTGCCTTACGACTCCTGACAGCTGCGCAGCAGCTCCAGCAACAGGCTGCCATCGCGCAGTGCCTTGTGAACCTGCACCGAAGTGGGCTTGGTGGGATCTTCGTAGAAGTGGGTCGATTCAATCTGCAGCCGCACCAGATATTCGGCGGGTAACTGGCTGGCCAGCGACTGGTGCAGCATGGGGAACAGCAGCCGATCGGCACGAGTGATCTCGCCCCCCAGCAGCAGCTTGCCCGGATTGAGCAGGCAGATGAGATTGGAGAGTACCTTGGAGAGGCGGCCCGCCGCCTGATGGAGAATATCCTGACAGAGGCCGTTGCCCGCCAGCGCCAGCTCGCACAGCTCGCGGATGGTGACGCTCTCGGGCAAGTCGTGCTCCTGCATCCGTTCGCGCAGATCCCGGTATTGCGCCTCCAGCGCCTGATTGGTCACCAGGGTGCAGGCACAACCAAAGCCGCCGCAGTAGCAGCGCTGGCCATAGGGCTCGAGCTGCAGGTGGCTGAGATCCCCGAGCAGCGCATTTTCGCTCTCGATGAGCTGGCCATTGACCACCATGCCAACCCCGATGTCGTTGTGGACAAACACCAGCACCGCATCGGCGCAATTTTTGGCGGCCCCCCACTCCCGCTCTGCCTGGATCCAGGTGCGCACATCACCACTCACCAGCACAGGTACCGAGAACACCTCCTGCAAGGTCGGCCCAAGCGGCCAGTTGCGCAGATCATAGAAGGGGAAATGTTTGACCATACCGGAGTGACGCTCTACCTGTCCGGGTAGACAGAGAGCGATACAGGCCAGATTGAGGGACTTTCTCGGCAAGAACCCCTGGATCGCATGTACTAAGCTGCCCAGCAGGTCGTTACGCTCAAGCTCGGTAAAGAGATGGCGATGGCGGGCCAGGGAGCGGCCTGAAAAGTCGAACAGCGCCATATCCACGTAACCACGACCAAGACGCATGGAGAGAAACTGGAAGCGGCGCTCGTTGATGCGCAGCAGGGTCTGACGACGACCGCGCCCCACCGAACTTTCGCCACAGGTCACCACCAGACCACCATCGAGCAGTTCACGAGTGATCTTGGTGATGCTGGCAGGCGAGAGGCCGGTCAGGCGGGAGAGATCGGTGCGCGACAGCTCCTTGTGCTCCTCCAGACTGGCATAGACCAGGCCATAGTTGAGCTGACGGATCAAATCGATACTGCCTTTCACGATCTCATTCATAGGGTATGGATTAAGGGCTGAAACTGGGGCCACCGATTTTCACACATTATTGCTCGATCCCCAAATAAAGCGCGGTCTGAACCGAGGTTCAGACCGCATTGTTGAGTCAATATCACCGAGATGGTCGGGCTCAATAACGGAACTGGGAGACCAGTTTGCGCAATTTGTCACCGGTATTGGCCAGATCGCGGGTGGTGCTGTTGGACTCCATGGCTGCGTCGGTCAGCTCGCTGACTATCTGCTGAATGGCTACCAGGTTCTTGTTGATCTCCTCGGAGACCGCGTGCTGCTCTTCGGCAGCGGTAGCGATCTGAATATTCATGTCGTTGATGGTACTGACCGCCATCACCATGCTGTCGAGGGAGCTGGCAATATGGCTTGCCTCCTGCACCGTCTCCTGACTGCGATCCTCGCTCGCCTGCATCACATCCACCGCCTGCTTCACCCCCCCTTGCAAGCGCTGGAGCATCTCATTGATCTCTTTGGTGCTCTGTTGGGTACGACCGGCCAGCGAACGCACTTCATCCGCCACCACCGCAAAGCCGCGACCCTGCTCACCGGCACGGGCCGCCTCGATAGCGGCATTCAGCGCCAACAGGTTGGTCTGCTCGGCAATGCCGCGAATGACCTCCACCACCGAGCCAATCTTGGCGGTCTCTTGGGCCAACTGTGCGATGACGCCAGCAGCAGTATGCACCTCCCCCACCAGTCGGTTGATGCTGTTGATAGCCGTACTGACCACACCACGAGCTGCGTCGGACTCACGGGCGGCATCACTGGTTGCTGTCGCGGCATTGGAAGCACTGGCCGCCACCTCCTGGGCAGTGGAGCTCATCTCGGTCACCGCAGTCACCACCTGATCGGTTTCCCGGCTATGGCCATGCATCTGCTGGTCATAGTGCTCGCTCAGATGGTGCAGCTTGTCAACAGCGGTGAAGAGATGGTTACTGGTCTCGCCAACCTGACTCACCACCGACTGGATCCGCTCGACAAAGCGGTTGAAGGCGCTGGCCAGCTGGCCAATTTCATCGTCGCTCTGCACCTTGAGGCGCTGGGTGAGATCCCCGTCACCATTGGCAATATCGTTCAATGCCAGCACGGCATCAGCCAGCGGCTTGGTAACCCGATTCCCCACGATCACGGTCGCCGCCAGGGTGACACCCAGGATCAGCAAGATCACCAGCACACTGCTCTGCAGCGACTCGTGCATATTGCTTTCGCGCTCGGCGCGCAGGGCCGCCAGCTCGTTGTCGATGTCATCGATATAGAAACCGGTACCGATAACCCACTGGTATTTGTCGAGCGCAATGTTGTAGGCGAGCTTGGGAGCATCACGACCAATGGAAGGTTTGGCCGTCCAGTACTCGGCAAAGCCATCCCCCTGACGGGCCACCTTGATAATGTCCTGGATCAGCAACTTGCCCTTGGCATCCTTGTCGTTCCAGCGATTTTTTCCCTCCAGCTCGGCACGGGTAGGCAGCAATATAGTGTTGCCCTCGAAGTCATAGACAAAGAAATAGCCATCGCTGCCGTAACGCAACGGCCTGAGCAGCTCTTTGACCTTCTGACGATTTTCCGGAGAATCCGGCTGTGCATAAACGGCATCGACGGCGGTTTTGGCCATCATGATGTAACTGCTGAGCAGCGCTTTACGCTCCTTGATGGCATTCTCCCTCGCCACCACCAGCTCAGACTCCAGGTCGCTCTTGGAGACCATATAGTTACTGAGATTGACCACCAGGGCCATCAGCAGCACGGGTACTGCACCCAATAACAGGATTTTCTGTTTTAGCGTCATCTTTCACATCCTTGCAGCTGTTTTTATTGGAATTCCTTGCTTACCCATCAGTATAGGTGCTGGCAGGGCGAGCCCAGCTTTCGTTACAATTCCCTTAAACAAATCGGCCAGAACGTGAAAATCATGAATCTTTGTCCTTGCGGCTCAACCCTTTCTCTCGAATTGTGCTGTGGCTTACGTCACAGTGGCGCGGTGGCTGACACCCCGGAGCAGCTGATGCGCTCGCGCTACAGTGCTTTTGTGCTCGGTCTGGGGGAGTATCTGGTCCATAGCTGGCACCCGACCCACCTTGGCGGCCTCACCGCTGAAGAGCTTTCACGCATCGACACCCGCTGGGATGGTCTCGAGATCATCGCCAGCCAGGGCGGCCCGGAGGATGAAACCGGGATGGTGGAGTTCAAAGCCTGGTTTCTGGAGGGGGATGAGCGTCACTGCCTCCATGAGCGCTCCCGCTTCGTGCGTTATCAGGGGCGCTGGGTCTACACCGAAGGGGAGATCGATCCCCTTCCGCCCAAAACCGGCCGCAACGATCCCTGCCCCTGTGGCAGCGGCAAAAAGCACAAAAAGTGCTGCGGCTGACCCATAACACACCCACCAGACTCGTCAAACAGTGACAAGGGGCATCCGATGCCCCTTTTTTGTGCCTGTTATTCGCCAGCTGCCCATAAACCGATGCGATAACAAGCGTGACAAATGTCACACAATGCTCATTAACGCGCGGGAAAATGAGCGTTTACGAACGCAAATTTGGCCCATATCAAACATTTCCACTCAGAAGTAGGCCACACTGGCCTCATCTGGAAGAGATGAGACGGGCAACAATGAAAAGAATAACTACACAAGTCGTCATCATAGGCGGCGGTGCCACAGGGGCCGGCATCATGCGCGATTGCGCACTGCGTGGCATCGACTGCATCCTGCTCGAGCGCGATGATATCGCCGCCGGCACCACCGGCCGCAACCACGGCCTGCTCCACTCCGGTGCCCGCTACGCGGTGACGGATCAGGAGTCAGCTCGCGAATGCATCCAGGAAAACCGCATCCTCAAGCGGATTGCCAGCCACTGTGTCGAAGACACCGGCGGCCTCTTCCTCACCCTGCCGGAAGATGACATCAATTTCCAAACCACCTTTATGGATGCCTGCGCCCTGGCCGGGATCGAAACCCGTCAGCTCGATCCCCGCGAAGCCTTGTGTATGGAGCCCAACGCCAACCCGGCAATGATCGGCGCCATCCACGTCCCGGATGGCACGGTCGATCCATTCCGCCTCGCCGCGGCCAACGTGCTGGACGCCAAAGAGCACGGCGCGCGCATCTTTACCCACTGCAAGGTGCTGGGGCTGTTGCGCACGCAAGATCGGGTGCACGGGGTCAAGGCGATCAATACCCGCACCGGCGAAGCGTTCGAGGTGGAGTGTCAGGAGGTGATCAACGCCGCCGGCATCTGGGGCCAGCAAATTTGCGAATACGCCGATCTCGGCATCCGCATGTTCCCGGCCAAGGGCTCCCTGCTCATCATGGATTACCGCATCAACCAGCTAGTGCTCAACCGCGCCCGCAAACCGGCGGATGCGGACATTCTGGTACCCGGCGATACCATCTCCCTTATCGGCACCACCTCCAGCCGCATCGATTACAACAAGATTGACCAGCTCACCGTCGAGCCCGAAGAGGTGGAGGTGCTGCTGCGCGAGGGGATCAAGCTTGCCCCCATCATGGCGCGCACCCGTCTGCTGCGCGCCTACGCAGGCGTTCGCCCGCTGGTGGCGGTGGACGGTGACGACACCGGCCGCAACATCAGCCGCGGTATCGTGCTGCTCGATC
Organism: Aeromonas sp. A600620; assembly: GCF_029479985.1. NCBI lineage: Bacteria > Pseudomonadati > Pseudomonadota > Gammaproteobacteria > Aeromonadales > Aeromonadaceae > Aeromonas > Aeromonas sp. A600620. The sequence continues at coordinate 15,085 of NZ_JAAKXB010000012.1, forward strand.
ACGCCGAGCGCGATGGCCTCAAGGGCTTCAACACCATCACCGGCGGCAAGCTGATGACCTACCGCCTGATGGCCGAATGGGCCACCGATCTGCTGGCCAAGAAGCTCGGCAACAGCAAGCCATGCCGCACTGCCGAGCTCAATCTGCCCGGCTCGCGGGATCCGGAGAAGGTCTCCGCTCCGGGGCTCTCGGTGCCTGCCGAAGGGTCGGCCCAATACCGCCACGGCGAGCGGGTCATCGCCTTCTTCCGTGACAATCCGAAAGCCAACGCCCTTATCTGCGAGTGCGAAATGGTCACTGCAGGCGAAATCGAATACGCCCTGCGCGAGCTGGATGTGGACAATCTGATCGATCTGCGCCGCCGCACCCGCCTCGGCATGGGCCCCTGCCAAGGCGAGCTGTGCGCCTATCGCGCCGCTGGCCTGATGCAGGAGTATGGCAAGGCTGACGGTCGTCAGGCCTGCGTCATGCTGCGCCAGTTCCTGGAAGAGCGTTACAAGGGCACCCGCCCGGTGCTGTGGGGCGATGCCTTGCGCGAGGCCGAGTTTACCTACTGGATCTACGAAGGGCTGTTTGGCCTGGGGGAATGGACGACGCCACAGCTGGTTGCCGATACCCCATGCGGCCCAACCAGCGAGACCACTCACAAGGAGAGCCGTCATGAAGTTTGACAATATCGTTATCGGCGGTGGCATGGCGGGACTCTCGGCTGCCCTGCGGCTGGTGGAGGCGGGCCAGAAGACCCTGCTGATGGCCTCCGGCCAGAGTGCCCTGCACTTCTCCTCCGGCTCGGTCGATCTGCTCGAAAGCGAGGGGGATCCCCGCGCTGCGCTGCCTGCCTTTATGGCAGCCCATCCGGATCACCCCTACAGCAAGGTGGGGATGCAAAATATCGAAGCGAGTCTGGCCGATCTGCAGCGCCACTGCGCCGAGCAGGGATTGCCGCTGGTTCGCCACGACACCAATCACCAGCGCCTGACTCCCATCGGTACCCTCAAGCGCACCTGGCTCTCCCCCGATACCTGTGCCTGCGTCACAGATGCGCCGATCCCGGACGTGCTGCTGCTGGCCACCCTCGAGGGCTTTCGCGACTTTCATCCGGCACTGGCGGCCGCCAATCTGGCGACCCATCCGCGCTTTGCCCACTGCCGCATTCTGACCGGCGAAATCCGCCTGCCCCAGCTGGCCGAATTCAGCCGCAATCCCCACGAGTTTCGCTCTGCCGACATCGCGCGTCTGTGTGACAAGCACCATCTGGTGGCCGATCTGGCCAGCGAGATCAGTCGCATGGTGCAGGAGAGCGGCGTACCCGGCTGCCGCCATATCGTGCTGCCCGCCTGCCTGTCTCTGGGGCTGGTAGGCCCGCGTCTGGCGGAGCTGGAGCAGCGTACCGGCTGCACCATCAAGGAGGTTGCCACCATGCCGCCATCACTGATCGGGATGCGGATGCAGGAGGCGCTCAAGCGCCGCTTTATGGCCCTTGGCGGCACCTTCCTCACCAGCGAGCGGGTGCTGGGCGCTCGTTACAACGGTGACCGGGTGGTCGGCGTACATACCCAGAATGGCGATGATCAGCTGTTCGAGGCAGACAACTTTGTGCTTGCCTCCGGCAGCTTCTTCAGCCGCGGGCTGGAGTCCCGTCTGCGTGGCATTCGCGAACCCATCTTCGATGCCGATGTGTTGAGTCTGGAGGAGCGCGATGCCTGGGCCGGTCGCCGCCTGTTCGATCACCACCCCTTCATGGGCTTCGGGGTCAAGACCGACGACAAGCTCAGAGTGCTGCGTGGCGGCAAGCCGCTCACCAACCTCTATGGCGCGGGCAGTGTCTTGGCCCATTACGACCCAATTCGTGAAGGTTCCGGCTCCGGCGTTGCCGTTGCCACCGGCTGGCAGGCTGCCGGCCATATTCTGGGCGCGGCCCAATGATTACTACGTCCCATATCCCGTGCCTTCACACCCTACGGGAGGAGAACTGACATGCTACTGGATCACGCCAACCAAACTTTCGATCAGTGCATCAAATGCACCGTCTGTACCGCCTACTGTCCGGTGGCCAAGGCCAACCCCGCCTACCCCGGCCCGAAACAGGCGGGTCCGGATGGGGAGCGGCTGCGGATCAAGAGCCCCGAGCTGTTCGATAGCGCCCTCAAGCACTGCACCAACTGCAAACGCTGCGAAGTAGCCTGCCCGAGCGGAGTGCGCATCGGCGACATCATCGCCAAGGCCAAGCACCAATACAGCGGCTTCAAACCGGGGATCCGCGAGTTCGTGCTCTCCCACACCGATCTGATGGGCAGCATGTCTACCCTGATGGCCCCGGTGGTCAACTTCACCACCGGCCTCAAGCCGATGAAGTTGGTGCTGGACAAGGCGCTGGGGGTCTCATCCCACCGCGATCTGCCCAAATACTCCCAGGGCACCTTCCGCGGCTGGTACAAGAAGCAAAAAGAATCTCAGGCCCGCTTTGGGCGGCAGATCGCCTACTTCCACGGCTGCTACGTCAACTACAACCATCCTCAGCTTGGCAAGGAGCTGGTACAGGTGCTCAACGCCATGAACATCGGTGTGCAGTTGCTGGAGCGGGAGAAGTGCTGCGGCGTACCACTGATTGCCAACGGCTTCATGGACAAGGCCAAGCAGCAGGCGGCCTTCAACATCAAGCAGATGGAGAACTCCCTGCAGGGCAACGAGATGCCGCTGCTGGCCACCTCCTCCACCTGCGGCTTTACCCTGCGCGATGAATATCCCCACCTGCTGGAGCAGGACAACCACAAGGTGCGGGATCGCATCTCGCTGGTGACCCGCTTCCTGTGGAACGAGTTCTACAAGGGCAACAAACCGGCGATGAAGCCGCTCAATCTGCACATCGCCTACCACACCCCCTGCCACATGGAAAAAATGGGGGGCGTCATCTACACCCTCGAATTGCTGCGCGCCATTCCCGGGGTCAAGGTGACGGTACTGGAGTCCCAGTGCTGCGGTATCGCCGGCACCTACGGCTTCAAGTCGGAGAACTACCAGACCAGCCAGACCATCGGCGAGGGGCTGTTTGATCAGATCAACCGCCTCTCCCCCGATCTGGTGATCACCGATTGCGAGACCTGCAAATGGCAGATCGAGATGAGCACCAGCTTCCGCTGCGAGCATCCCATTCATCTGCTGGCCCAGGCTCTGGCATAAGATGAGCGTGACCATATCCGCTGGTGTAAACCCCGAAGCCGGGGTATTCGTTGGTTCACCACCATGCCTTTGGGGCTGCAACCCAAACAGTATCTGATCACGATAAGACCTGAGAGGAGCCGGCATTGCCGGCTTCTCTCATTGATGTTGCCGACCATCTCGCCCATCGGCGGAACGCCCGGCCCGTACAGACTGTAACCGACAGCCCTCTCAAAAAAGAATATTTATTCATTTATTATTTTTATACCCATAAATAGATAATTGATATGACAGATAACCCTGCATGCCTTGCCAAATAACACAGGCATACCTCAGGTGTCGCTCCGTCCCGCCACAGAGACTCATTACACTTCCAATATTCTGACTTTCTTAATAATTTAACCGGGATCTCATTTCTGTCTGTTGGTGCTCTCGGTAATTGATCTAGCGCAAGCCCCCCTCTGATAAATCATCATTCTTTTTACCCATTTGGTAATATCCAACTCGAGCAATCGCATAAAAACATGGGTTTTATTCACTAATAACAATGAAGCGGCCTGCCTGCTCCTGCTTGGCGGGGGCGAACCAATGCCCACATCCAGGATGGAACTGTCAGGTCTGGCAATGAGAGCGATTAGGGAGTGATGATCGTGAGTTCACGCAACAGACAGATCAAGCTGGGCCTCGCCGCCCTGCTGCTGACTACCAGCCTTGGCACCAGCGGCTGGGCACAGGCAGCCGATGACACGCAACCCAAAGGCAAGATCGAGGCGCGCAGCGAGCTGTTCGCCAAGGATCACGCCGATCAGTTCACCAGCTGGAAAGGTACCAGCGAGAGCAAGGAGCGAACCGACGCCCTGGCGGAAGATCCGCAGATGGTGGTGCTCTGGGCCGGCTACCCCTTTTCCAAGGATTACAACAAGCCGCGCGGTCACTTCTATGCCCTGACCGATGTGCGCGAAACCCTGCGAACCGGCGCCCCGAAGACCGCCGAAGATGGCCCCCTACCCATGGCCTGCTGGAGCTGCAAAGGCCCGGATGTGGCCCGCGTCATCGACGAGAAGGGTGAAGATGGCTACTTCAAAGGGATGTGGGCCAAGGGTGGGCCGGAAGTAGTCAACACCATCGGCTGCGCCGACTGCCACGACACCGCCTCGAAGGAGTTCAAGGAGGGTAAACCGGCCCTGCACCTCTCCCGTCCCTATGCCGATCGGGCCATGACCGCCATCGGCAAGCCGTTCAAGGAGCAGGGGCGCTTCGATCAGCAGTCCCAGGTGTGCGGCCAGTGCCACGTGGAGTATTACTTCAGCGGCCCCACCAAGGCGGTCAAATTCCCCTGGGACAAGGGCACCACTGTGGAGCAGATGGAGGCCTATTACGATGAAATCGGCTTTGCAGACTGGACTCATGCCCTCTCCAAAACCCCTATGCTCAAAGCCCAGCACCCCGAGTACGAAACTTGGCGTGCCGGCATTCACGGCCAGAACAACGTCGCCTGCGTCGATTGCCACATGCCCAAGGTGCAGAACGAGCAGGGCAAGGTCTACACGGATCACAAGGTGGGCAACCCCTTCGATCGCTTCGAGCAGACCTGCCGCAACTGCCACACCCAGAGCAAGAAGATACTGCAAGGGATTGTCAAACAGCGCAAAGAGGCGGTGATCGAGACCAAGCTGAAGGTCGAGAAGCAGCTGGTACACGCCCACTTTGAAGCCAAGGCGGCCTGGGATGCCGGCGCCACCGAGGCAGAGATGAAGGATATTCTGCAGGACATCCGTCACGCCCAGTGGCGCTGGGACTACGCCATCGCATCCCACGGGGTGCAGATGCACGCCCCCGAAGTGGCCCTCAAGGTACTTGGCAGCGCGCTGGATAAAGCCGCTGACGCCCGCACCAAGCTGGCGCGCCTGTTGGCCAGCAAGGGGATCAGCCACGAAATCGCCATCCCCGACATCTCCAGCAAGGAGAAAGCGCAAGCGGCCCTTGGCATGGATATGAAGCAGTTCAACAGCGACAAGGCCCAATTCCTCAAGACCACGGTCCCCGCCTGGGATGCCGAGGCCAAAGCGGCCGGACGGCTGGCACAGTAACGGCGCCTGCGGGCCCGGCCAGACCAGGCCCGCAGCGGATGGAGGCTTCCTATGGGTGATTTAACGATGGATTTTTTACGACTGATGCTGATGGCAGCCATGCTGTTCACCAGCCTGCAGGGTCAGGCGGCCGATCCGGTTGCAGCCCTTGTTCCAGCTACACATGAGGTGGAATTTTTACGCAATCCCGACAAGGCCTGTACCGACTGTCACAAGGAGCAGAGCGAGGGGATGCACGGCAAGCATGGTCAGGCGACCAATCCCAACAACCTGGCGCCTGTCACCTGCACCAACTGCCACGGCCAGCCCTCCCCCCAGCACCGGGAAGGGGTCAAGGATGTGATGCGCTTTAGCGACAGCTTCAATAACAAGCAGAGCACCCAGAGCTACCCCATCGCTGAGCAGAACGGAGTCTGCATGAGCTGCCACGAGCCCAAACCACTGCGCGAGGCGCTCTGGGCCCACGACGTGCACGCCACCAAGCTCACCTGCACCAGCTGCCACCAGCTGCATCCGGTCAAGGAGCCCATGGTGGCGATCCCGGAAAAATCCCGCATCAAGCTCTGCGTCGACTGCCACAGCAAGCAACATGAGGCCAGCAAGGCCCGGCAGGAGCAGTCCAAACCGGCTACCGGCAAGGAGGCATCATGAGCTGCTCTCGCCGTGACTTTATGGCGGGCATGGGCGCGGGGGCCCTTATCATGATGACGGGGCCGACTCGTTCCCTTGCTACCCCCCTCGCCCACAGCCAGACCATCGACGGGATCCGCTATGGCATGATCCACGACGAGACGGCCTGCATCGGCTGCACCGCCTGCATGGACGCCTGCCGGGAGGTCAACAAGGTGCCGGAAGGGGTCTCGCGCCTCGAGATCATCCGCTCCGGCCCCATCGGCACCTTCCCCGATGCCGAGTACCACTTCTTTCGCAAGTCCTGCCAGCACTGTGACAACGCCCCCTGCGTGCACGTCTGCCCGACCGGCGCCTCCCATATTCGCAAGGAGGATGGCATCGTCGATGTCGACGCGGATCTCTGCGTCGGCTGCATGTATTGCCTCGCCGCCTGCCCCTATCAGGTGCGCTTTATCAACCCGGTCACCCGAGTGGCGGACAAATGCGACTTTTGCCGCAAGACCAACCTGGCGGCGGGCAAGGAGCCGGCGTGCGTGGAATCCTGCCCCACCAAGGCGCTGGTGTTCGGCAATCTGGATGATCCGGACAGCCCCATCGCCCAACTGCTGGTGAAGGAGACCACCTATCGCTACAAGCAGGCGCTCGGCACCTCGCCCAAGATGTACCGCGTGCCCAAAGGGGAGATAAAGTCATGACGATGCAAGAGGCGTTTCACTTCCCTTCACTGGTGTGGGACTGGCCCATCGCCATCTATCTCTTTCTGCTCGGCATCTCCGCCGGGGCCACCACCCTTTCGGTGCTGCTGCGCCGCAAGGGGGCCGGCAGCGAGAGCGGCATCATCAAGGCGACCGCCATTCTGGCGCCAGCGAGCGTGATATTGGGGCTGCTGATCCTTATCTTCCATCTGGCCCGCCCCTGGACCTTCTGGAAGCTGATGTTCCACTACCAGTTCGACTCCGTGATGTCGATGGGGGTCATGCTGTTTCAGCTCTATATGGCGGTGCTGTTCGTCTGGCTGGCGGTGGTGTTTCGCGCCGAGATTGAGACCTTGCGTCGTCACCTGCTGCAAGAGAAGTTCGCTTTTGTGGATGGGCTGATTGGCTGGCTTGCCCGCATCGAGCGGCTGCTGGCCCCGCTGTTGTTGCTGCTCGCCGTGCTGCTGGGGGCCTACACCGGCTTTCTGCTCTCGGCGCTCAAGACTTATCCGCTTTTGAACAACCCTGTGTTGCCGGTGTTGTTTCTGGTCTCGGGCATCAGCTCCGGCATCGCCTCCACCATCTTGCTGGCGGTGACAATCTTCAAGGAGAACCATCACAGCCAGGGGGTGAGCTTTGTGCATCGTTTCGAGCGGCCGGTGCTGGCGGTGGAGGTGCTGCTGCTGGTCTGCTTCTTTACCGGCCTCTACTTCGGTGGCGGCCAGAAAGAGGCTGCCATGTGGGCGGCCATCGGCAGCGGTTTCTGGGCTCAGGTGTTCTGGCTCGGGGTGGTGGGCATCGGCATGCTGCTGCCCCAGCTGCTGGCTCTGCTGACCCCGGCGCCCCTTCGGGTGCGAAACGGCCATCTGGTGCTGGTCTGCAGCCTGACCCTGGTGGGGATCCTGCTGCTCCGCTACTTCGTGCTCTATGCCGGTCAAATGACAGTCGTATAACGGTATGATCACCAGCGCCAGCCACCCTCGGGTGACTGGCGCTAGTTTGTTGCTGGCCCAATGAATTTCTGGTGATGCCACACCCGTTGCTTGGCAATATTCCCCGCCAAAGCGAGACGACGCTACGTGTGTGCCATGACATGAATGACATCAAAGATTGACTGGAGGTTGTGTGCTGGCGGAGCTCGGCTATCTCTCACTGTTGCTGGCGGCGGCACTCTCCTTGCTGCAGGGCTCCCTGCCCTGGCTGGGATTGCGGCTCGCCTCCCCGACTCTGCTGCGCTGCGCAACGCAGCTGGCGCTGATCAATGCCATCCTGCTGTTGGCCGCCCTGCTGCTGCTCGCCAGCTGCTTTGGCCAGGATGATTTCACCGTCAGCTATGTGGCCCAGCACGCCAACAGCGCCCTGCCGCTGGGCTTCAAACTGGCTGCGGTCTGGGGCGGCCACGAGGGCTCCATGCTGTTCTTCGTCTTTGCGCTGGCTCTGTGGGGCGCCCTGGTGGCTCTTTGCTCCAAGCGGGTCGATCCGCTGATTACAACCCGGGTATTGGCCATCATGGGGCTGATCGTCGGGCTGTTCGGCCTCTATACCCTGATCTTCTCCAGCCCGTTTGACCGCCAGTTTCCGGGGCCGCAGGAGGGGCGCGATCTCAACCCCATGCTGCAGGATATCGGCCTTATCATCCATCCGCCCCTGCTCTATCTCGGCTACGTCGGCTTTGCGGTCAACTTCGCCTTCGCCATGGCGGCGCTGCACTCGGGCCGGCTCGATGGCGCAGTAGCCCACTGGAGTCGCCCCTGGGCGCTCGGCTCCTGGGTCTTTCTCACCGCCGGTATCGTGCTGGGCTCCTGGTGGGCCTATTACGAGCTCGGCTGGGGCGGCTGGTGGTTCTGGGATCCGGTAGAAAATGCCTCCCTCTTACCCTGGCTGCTCGGCACTGCCCTGCTGCACGCCCTGATTGTCTGCGAGAAGCGCGGCGCTTACGGCCACGCCGTGCTGCTGCTCTCCATCTTTACCTTTGCCTTGAGCCTGCTCGGCACCTTTGTGGTGCGCTCCGGGGTGCTCACCTCGGTGCACGCCTTTGCGGTGGACCCCAGCCGCGGCCTCACCCTCTTGTTGCTGCTCGGGCTGCTGTTAACCTGCGCACTCACCCTGTTTGCCCTGCGGGCGGACATTCGCGCCCCCTATGCCCGCTTTGGCTTGCTGTCAAAGGAGGGGCAGCTCGGTGCCGCCATCCTGCTGCTCTGCGTGGCCTGCGCCAGCGTGCTGCTCGGCACCTTCTACCCCATGGTGTTCCAGTCGCTTCATCTGGGTTCGCTCTCGGTGGGTGCCCCCTATTTCAATACCATCTTCGTGCCGCTGGCCCTCTGCCTGATGGCGCTGATGACCCAACTGCCGCGCCTGCGCTGGCAGGCGCTTGCGCCACATTCCCGACTCAACGCTCTGTTACCGCCGCTGTTTGGCCTGCTTGGCGGCGGGCTCATTAGCCTTGCCTATCTGGAACAGGGAGCGTTTTCCGGTAGCTGGATTGGCATCCTCGCCAATATGGTGAGCCTCTGGCTGATGGCCAGCCTGCTGCTCCCGCTCTTGCAACTGACGTCGCTGCGTGAACTCACCCTCAATCGGTTCGGCAGCCTGCTGGCCCACCTCGGGGTGGCGGTGTGCGCCCTCGGCATCGCGCAAATGAGCCACCACAGTCAGGAAGGAGGCACAGTGCTAAGTGCCAACCAGCCCTACCAGCTCGGTGCGTTCGAATTTCGCTATGAGGGACGCGAGCCGATCATCGGCCCCAACTACACCGCCGAGCGCATCACGCTCAGCGTGCATAAAGAAGATAAAGAGATCGCCAGGCTCACCCCAGAGCGACGTCACTACAGCGTGCGCACCATGAACATGAATGAACCCGGCATCGCGTGGGGAATGCTCGGCGATCTCTACGTGGTGCTGGGTGAGAAGATGGGACCAGATGCCTATGCCATGCGGCTGCACTACAAGCCGCTGGTGCGCTGGATCTGGCTCGGCGGCCTGTTGATGATGGCGGGCGGCACCCTGCGCCTGCTCGCCCGTCGCCCCTTGCTTGCCTCCCGTCCCGTTGAGGTTGGCACCTCCCATCCCCGGCTCGAACAGGAGGCGTTATGAGATCCCGCCTGCGCCTCTTTCTTCCACTGCTGCTGACCCTGGGCCTCGGCGCCCTGCTTTGGCTCGGCCTTGGCAACAATCCCTACAGCCAGGATGAGGCGACGCTCGGCCGTACCCTGCCTGCGTGGCAAAGCAACAATCTGCTGGATGGGAGTCCGATCCAGACTGCCAGCCTCAAGGGCGAGCCCTTTGTCCTTAACGTCTGGGCCAGCTGGTGCGCCAACTGCCGCGCTGAACATCCGCTGCTCAGCGAGCTCGCGGCAACAGTGCCCCTCTACGGTCTCAACTACCGGGACAAGGGGGATGCGGCCCGCGCCTGGCTTATCCAGGCGGGCAACCCCTATCGCGCCGTGCTGGCCGACCCCAACGGCAAACTGGCCCTTGAGCTCGGCGTCTACGGCACGCCGGAAACCTATCTGTTTGATGCCGATGGCACCCTGCTAGCCCGCCATACCGGCGAGCTTACCAAAGGGATCTGGCAACGGCAGTTTGCTCCCCTGCTCGACCAGGCGCGAACGGACGCACAGATAAAGGCCGCCACTACTGCACCAGCTATTGCAATATCAGCTCGGGAGACACAGCCATGATGTGCCGTTCTCTTGCCTGCGCCCTGCTGGCCCTCGGCATGCTGCTGAGTGCCACTGCATACTCCAGCGGGGTCGACACCTATCAGTTTCGCCACCCCGAGCTGCAAAATCGGGCGCAAGAGCTGGCCCGCGCCCTGCGCTGCCCCCAGTGCCAGAACCAGAACCTGGCGGAGTCCAACTCCCCCATCGCCCGGGATCTGCGGCTAGAGGTCTACCGCTGGGTGGACGAGGGGCTGTCTGATGAGCAGGTGATCGCCCGCATGACGGAGCGCTTCGGCGATTTCGTCCGCTACGATCCCCCCTTCAAGAGCAGCACGGCGCTGCTGTGGGGCGGCCCCCTGCTGCTGTTGGGGCTGGCACTGTTGATCCTGTTTCACCGCCTGACACGCACAAAGGCGCAACCCATCCCTGCCGTTAAGGCCATCGATGAGGCCCCCCCTCAACCCGCCGCCGATCCGCGCAGCGAATTGAATTTGCTGATCATGCACGGGGAGCAGGCAGGCCTCTCCCCCGACCAACCACTCTACAGGGAGCTGAGCGCCGCCCGTTTGGCCAACGCCATCCCGGCGGCTGAGCTGGCCCTGCGCACGCAACTGGCCAGCCTGCGTGACAATCGCGGCCGCAATAACCGGCACGGGCGGGCCTTGTTGCTGCTTGGCATCATGGCCATCGCGGCTGTTGCCACTGTGTATTTCAGCACTGGCCGCTATCAGGCATGGCAGGATTATGCATCCCGTCCCGATCCGCTGGCGGGGTTGAGCCCGCGGGATCTGCAGGACAAGGAGCTGGGGAGTCTGCATCAGAAGCTTCAGCGCAATCCTGCCGATCTCGACAGCTGGGCGGCGCTCGGCCAGCTCTATCTCTATCGGAGCGAATATGACAACTCCCTGCTCGCCTACCAACGTCTCGCTCTGCTGGAGGGAGGCGCCAGTGCAGCGACCCAGGCCGCGCAGGCCACCGTGCTCTACTATCAGGCGGGCCAGCAGCTGACTCCCGAGGCAACCCGCCTGCTGGAGAGCGCCCTCAAGCAGGACGCGGGGGAAGTGAGCGCCCTGATGCTGCTCGCCTCCGATCACTTCCTGCATGGCCGCTACAGCCAGGCCATTGCCCTGTGGCAGCAACTGCTCGATGGCGAGCGCCCTCGCATCAATCGGGCCGCGCTGATCGAGGCGATCCAGACGGCAAGCATCATGGGCGGGTAACCCCTTGATTGAAGGAGGGTAATCGTGGTGATATGGCGCCGCGACCACGCAAGTGGCTCAGCACTCTCTTTCAATAGACAAGGATGTCTGGATGCAACTCACCCTGTTAAACGACTCGGGCAAATTCGATGGGCTCGATGACACCATTAGGCATGTTTTTGCCGAGACGGCGCACAAATTGAATGCCTTGTTCGATCTCTCCCAACTGGATGTCACCTTCAGCCCTTTTGCCGAGGGGGATGCTCCCGACTCGGGTATCGGTGGCTGGGCCATCAACATGTATCGAATAGAACTCCAGCTTGATCTGGAACGGCCCGACATCAAAGAGGTGATCATCACCGAATTGCCTGCCGTGCTGGCCCACGAAGTCCACCATATCGTGCAAAAGAAGAACAAGGTGGAAGCAGAAACACTGGCCGAAAACCTGATTTTTGAAGGGCTGGCCTGCTACTTTGAGCAGAGGTTCAATGGTGGCACACTCCCCTCGCTGTTCAAGGAGTCTCATCACCATGACTGGCAATCGCTCCTGGCAGAGATGACACCCCATCTATCCAGCAAGCAGTTCAACTATTTAGACTTTTTCTACTGCCGTGATAACCGGCCATTTCCCAAATATGCCGGTTACTGGGTGGGGTTCAATCTGGTGGCCAACTATCTGGCCAAAAATGGCCTGAATGAAATAGAGGTCATGGGCCTACCCGCCGAAGCGTATTTCAATTAACACGCCTTCACACTGTTCGTGGCGATTACATAGCTCAAATCCGGAGAGAAGATCATGAGCCCCATTAGCTGCAAGGCCGTCTCCGGCGTTGCCCTTACTACTGTCGATGGCGAAACAAAATTGCTGGTGATGAAACGGGTCAAGGGGGGCTTCTGGTGTCATGTGGCGGGCACGGTGGAGGCGGGTGAAACCGGCTGGCAGACCATTATTCGGGAGTTTGGCGAAGAGACGGGGATCAGGGTCACCGAACTCTACAACGGCCAGTATCTGGAGCAGTTCTACGATGCCGCCTTGAATACGATCGAGGTGGTGCCGGTCTTTGTGGTCTATTGCCCGCCCAGTCAGGCGGTGCGCCTCAACGACGAGCACACCGACTATCGCTGGTGTTCCCTGGCCGAAGCCAAGGCGCTGGTGAGTTTCCCCGGCCAGAAGGCGCTCTACGACCATATCTGGCACCACTTTGTCGACAACGCCCCCTCTCCCCTGATGCGGGTCGCGCTCGGCTGATGCATGCCGGGGCTGCGCGGCATGGTGGATGCTTGCGGTATTACTCGTTGGTCCCAAGCCGCAGCGCAGGCATTCCCTGCCACACCAGCTCGGGATCGGGCTCGACAATGGCGGCGGCGATCAGCTGCTCGCTCCAGCGACGATGCAGCAACCACATCCGCTGGCCCATCTCGCCATCAGCCTTGGTGCACTGCTTGGTGACATCGGCGGTGCGATAGAAGTAGCGCACCAGACTCGTGAGCTCGGCCTCCGGCCAGCGGCAGCCAAAGTCGCGCAGCAGGGATGACCAGAAGTCAATCTGGCGCCGCTCGTGCTCCTGCTCGACCACGTGCAGTTCGGGGATAAGATCCATGGCGTGCCACAAGGCACCATAGCCGACAAAGCGGCGATCCAGCTCTTCAAGCGCCAGATCCAGCAGTGCCAACGCCTGCGGCCAACTCGTTGCCTCGATACGGAGCTGTTGTTGCGCCTCGCAAACCGCCGCCAGCCACCCCATAGCGAGACGGCAAATGATCGCCTCCTTGTTGGGATAGAGGTGGTAGAGCGATTTGATCCCGACTCCGGCCCGATCAGCAATGGCATTGGTGTTGAGAGCGGCAAAACCTCGCTCCTGCAGCAACATCAGCGTTGCCTGTTCAATACGGCTCGCCACCGCCTGACTGCGCTGCTGCCGTGGCTGACGTCGCATATGCAGGGCGGCAGGCACTCGTTGTTCTGACATCTTCTCTCCTTCGAGCCACTGGGGGCCCCCTCTTTGCCCGGGGTACGACCGGTGGTGGCTCATTGTCATCCATGAGACAAGGTAAACAAAAAGTTAAATAAATGCAGTAATTACTGGATTTTTTCAGAATAGCTGCAATAAACATATCTGCTCATATATGCAGCAATTACTGCATTTACCCCAAGGAGAGCAGTGCAATGGATAGCAAACAGACCTCAACCCGATTTGGCATCATCCTCCTGTTGGCCGCAGGCCTGCTCGGTGGCTGTCGAAGCGGCACCAGTGATAGCAATGTTGCTACGACCCTCTATCTCAATGGCAAGATCCACACCCAGGATGTGCAACGTCAGGTGGCCGAGGCCATGATGATCCGCGACGGCCAGTTCATCTATGTGGGCAACCGGGAGGGGGCCGAAGCGCTCAAGCGCCCCACCACCCGGGTGGTGGATCTGCAAGGGCGTATGGTGCTGCCCGGCCTGCACGACAACCATATCCACTTGCTCGGTACGGTGGCGCTGGACATGTGCGATCTCGATGGCAAACCCGTCACTCTGGATCAGCTGGCCGCCAAGATCAGCACATGCCTGCCCCGCTATGCGGCCAAGCCGGGGGAGTGGCTGGTGGTCAATCAGTGGTCCCCCTATGAGGGCAATACGGCGACCGCCAGCCATGCCACCCTGCTGGCGGCCCTCGATGCCGCCGCCCCCGACAATCCGGTGGTGCTGGCCGGGGTCGATGGCCATGCCAGTGCCTACAACTCCCGCGCCCTCGCCATGGCGCAAGATAACGACGGCAACACAATCGGCTTCAATGGAACTACGCTGGCCCCCGGCGGGGTCTTCGAGCCCTTTATCCCCTATGTCGACCTGACCAGCGGAGTGGTGCGTGACACGGCCCGCAGCGCCATTCCAGTGCCCGATAGCGGCGTGCTGAGCGCCAGTGATGAGCAGGCAGCCAGCCAATACGACCAGATCCTGCCCGCCATTGCCGAGCTGATGGCCTCTCGCGGTATCACCAGCATTCAGGATGCCTGCGCCACCGACTTTATTCGCCAGCGACTACTCACCATGCAATCCCGGGATCTGCTGCATATGCGTGTGACGGCCGCCACCTGCTTTAGCGATGATGATTATCAGGGCAAACTCGATATAGAGGGGCATCTTGCCAAGGCCAGCCAGGTGAGAGAATCCTTTGCCAACAACCCGCTGATTAAGGCCGATGCGGTCAAGATCTTCCTCGACGGTGTGCTGGAAGGGGATCCCTTCACAACCCCCCCCTTCCTGCCTAATGCCGGCATGCTGGCAAACTACCACACCCCCCATCTGGCCAGAGACCCGGCTACCGATGAAGTGACCATCACAGCCGACAGCGAGAAGTCCGGCAGCAACGGGATCGTCAACTACCGGGAGGCCGATCTCACCCGCTATATAGGAGCGCTGGACAAGGCAGGCTTCAGCATCCATATGCACAGTATCGGTGATCGCACCACCCGCACGGCGCTGGATGCCCTCAGCGCCGCCCGCGCCAGCAACGGTGATAGCGGCATTCCCCACACCCTGGCCCACCTGCAGGTGGTCCATCCCGATGATCAAAAACGGCTCGGCGAGCTGGGGCTCTACCTCACCTTTACCTATGCCTGGACCTCCCCCCAGCTGGCCTACGACATGCTGGTCGCCTCCTTTATCCAGCCGACCCGGGTGGGCCAATCCCTGAGCGATGCCCTCTACGATCCCCTCGGTTATCTGCACGACGCCCTCTACCCGGTCGAGAGTTCACGCAAGGCGGGGGCCATACTGGTCGCAGGCAGCGATGCCCCGGTCGACAGCCGGGATCCCCGCCCCTTCGAAAATATGGCGACCGGGATCATCAAGGCTCCCCAAAGCGGCGATGACTATCGCGCCAGCCAGCGCATTACCCTGGACGAAATGCTGGCGGCCTACACCATCAATGGCGCCCGCGCGGTGCGCCAGCAGGCCATCAGCGGCTCCATCGAAGTGGGCAAATCGGCCGACTTTATCGTGCTCGACCGGGATCTCTACCAGCTGGTCGCAGCCGGCAAACCGGAGCAGATCGCCGATACCAAGGTCACCCGCACCGTCTTTCGCGGGCAGACGGTCTTTAGCCAATAGGGTTCAGGTGATATGGCGAGCGTGAGTATCTCGCCAGCGGCGACGCTGAGCATATGTAGCAAGCACCGCACCTCTTAAAAGCAAAATGCCGACGTTTGGGTCGGCATTTTTATGGTGCGGCGTGATAGCCAGAGCTGATAGCGAGAAACGCAGTGCAAGGGCCAATCAACGAGACTTAGCCCGCGTTTGGCTTGGCACTTTGCCTCAAATCGGCGGCGCATTGGCCACCAGCATGGCCAGCGGGTTGCCCCAAACGGCGGCAAGATTGATTCACCAGCGAAACAGCATCAGCCAACTTGGTTGCAACAGCGTAACAATCTGGGGTTGCTCGATTCTGGCCGCAGGCAATGGCTGTGGCATACTAACCCTCCCGATCTTCTGAATACGCCTCGTTATTCGAAATCGAGGAGTGGCGTTCAATAACAATGTGGCTGGATGGGTTGAGTGATGAAAACAGTGTTGATAACCGGAGCGAGCAGAGGATTGGGGTTAGCACTGGTTCAGACTTTTTACGAGCGCGGATATCAGGTTTACGCCGTGGTCAGAACCACCAGCGCTTGTGACATGCTCACTACTCTCTACCCCGCCGTCTCTGTGCTGATAACCGATGTCACCCATGAAAATTATGAAGAACAGCTATTTGGTTTTATCCAAGACAGAGCTGTAGATATCGTCATAAATAATGCAGGCTCTGCTGGCACTCCGGGAATCGATACAAGGCATAGCACCGGCGACCAGCTGGTTTATGAATTTAAGACCCACTGTGTCGGTGCGCTATCAACCGTTAATGCCGTATTGCGTAATGAAAATGTATTACCCCCATCCTTGATCGTAAATATCAGTTCAAGGAGAGGCTCATTAAATATGCAAGCGGCAGGCGCAGCCAAAGGAGTAAAATGCTCTTTCTCCTATCGCATAGCAAAGGCAGCTCAAAACATGCTGTCACTGTGTATGGCTGATGATCTGGAGAGCATGGGCATAAAAGTTATCTCTGTTCACCCAGGAGCATTACTTACCAAAATGGCTCCTGCTGATGCAACACTGACACCAGAGCAGTCAGCAAATAAGTTGGTTGAAATGATAGAAAGCAATGATTTTAATACACGGGATTTTATCTGCTTGGAGACAGGTAAGCTGCCTTGGTAAAGAGAATGTGAAAAAGTAACAGGTTAAGCTTTCACAAAACCTACCAATCAACAAGTTGGTAGTTGCTCAAACCTTAGGCCACCCATTATAAATCATTAAATAATCAATTCCTTTAAGTATGAAATCTTGACCCCATTAACTACAATAAATCCCTCTGATACCAAACTGTCAATTATATTTCCGATTTCCTGTTCAGTTAGTTTTTTCTGAAAAAGTGATGAAATGGTGCTATTTAAAGTAGCAAGAGTGCTTGGCCTTGATGTTTTTAGTTGTCGAAGTTTATTAATGACGACCGACTTACGCTCCATTGGAGTTTTTGCATTTTGGTTTTTTATAATTGGAATATCCAGCACATTACTCACTCTAGCAGCAAAAATCTTATTATCTTTGAGGTGCTGAATTAACGGATCAAATCCCTTGTCTTTAGATATTATATGAAAAAAGCCTTCAGGATCAGATGATGCAAGCTGTCCAATATAGTATGCGATATGAAAATCCAGTGCATTAGGACCTGTGCCTGCAATCTTGATATACTGAGCTCTATCACCCAGCTGTTGAATTACTGATACCGTTTCGAAAGAAAGCTTTGACTGGTTTGCACCTACAAAGACAAATAATTTAAAGCACTCTTTATTTAGAACAATTAATCTTTCCGGTTGAACACTTTCAAAGTCGACTAGAACGTAATTTGTTCGCATATGAATGCCTTAGCATTTATTCTGTGGCTTACCTCTGAGTTTCATTCCTCACTCTTGATTCAAGGCATACCACACAAAAATAGTTAATGTAAATCTGTATCTCACCCCAATATGCCATATGTCTTTAGCGATGAATAGACCAAACACGAAGCTATACAACTCACAGTTCTATTTTTGTGAAACACTACACTTAGAACCCATTAAAAAGCCGCCCATTGGGCGGCATTTTATTAGAGATAACGGGCTAGCAGGAATTACCAGCCGGTCACTTCGCGCAGGGCCTTGCCGATATCGGCCAGGGAGCGGACGGTTTTCACGCCAGCATCTTCCAGCGCGGCAAACTTCTCGGCGGCGGTACCCTTGCCACCGGAGATGATGGCACCAGCGTGGCCCATCCGCTTGCCGGGAGGTGCGGTCACACCGGCGATATAGGAGACCACCGGCTTGGTGACGTGGGCCTTGATATAGGCAGCAGCGTCTTCCTCGGCGTTGCCGCCGATCTCGCCGATCATCACGATCGCTTCGGTCTGCGGGTCGTTCTGGAACATCTCCAGAATGTCGATAAAGTTGGAGCCCGGGATGGGGTCGCCACCGATACCGACGCAGGTGGACTGGCCAAAGCCCTCGTCAGTGGTCTGCTTGACCGCTTCGTAGGTCAGGGTGCCGGAGCGGGAGACGATGCCCACCTTGCCCGGCTTGTGAATGTGGCCCGGCATGATGCCGATCTTGCACTCACCCGGAGTGATAACGCCCGGGCAGTTGGGGCCGATCATCCGCACGCCGGTCTCTTGCAGCTTCACTTTGACGTCCAGCATATCCAGCGTCGGGATGCCTTCGGTGATGGTGACGATGAGCTTGATGCCCGCGTCGATCGCTTCCAGGATCGCGTCCTTGCAGAACGGTGCCGGAACATAGATGACGGTGGCGGTTGCACCGGTCGCTTCGACTGCATCACGGACGGTGTTGAACACCGGCAGGCCCAGATGGGTGGTGCCACCCTTGCCCGGGGAGACGCCGCCGACCAGCTGGGTGCCGTAGGAGAGCGCCTGCTCGGAGTGGAAAGTACCCTGACCGCCGGTAAAGCCCTGGCAGATGACTCGGGTGTCCTTGTTGATCAGTACGCTCATCAGTTGGCCTCCGCTGCTTTGACGACTTGCTGCGCGGCATCGGTCAGACTCTTGGCCGCAATGATGTTGAGGCCGCTCTCGGCCAGCTTGATACCACCCAGCTCGGCGTTGTTGCCTTCCAGACGGACCACGACGGGCACCTTGACCCCCACTTCCTTGACCGCACCGATAATGCCTTCCGCGATCATGTCGCAGCGCACGATGCCGCCGAAGATGTTGACCAGCACCGCTTTGACGTTGCTGTCGGAGAGGATGATCTTGAACGCCTCGGTTACGCGCTCCTTGGTGGCGCCGCCGCCGACGTCAAGGAAGTTGGCCGGCTTGCCGCCGTGCAGATTGACGATGTCCATGGTGCCCATGGCCAGACCTGCGCCGTTGACCATGCAGCCGATGTTGCCATCGAGGGCCACATAGTTGAGCTCCCACTGGGCGGCGTGCGCTTCGCGGGGGTCATCCTGCGACGGGTCGTGCATCTCGCGCAGCTTGGGCTGGCGATAGAGGGCGTTGGCGTCGATGTTGATCTTGCCATCCAGGCAGTGCAGGTTGCCCTGCGCGGTGATCACCAGCGGGTTGATCTCCAGCAGCGCGAAGTCGCAGTCGAGGAACATCTGACCCAGACCCATGAAGATCTTGGTGAACTGTTTGATCTGATCGCCGACCAGACCCAGTTTGAAGGCCAGCTCGCGGGCCTGATAGGGCTGCGGGCCAACCAGCGGGTCCAGGGTGGCCTTGTGGATCAGATGAGGGGTTTCGTGGGCGATCTTCTCGATGTCCACGCCACCTTCGGTCGAGGCCATGAAGACCACGCGACGGGAGCCACGGTCAACCACGGCGCCCAGGTAGAGCTCTTTGGCGATGTCGGTGCAGGATTCAACCAGGATCTTGGTGACCGGCTGGCCGTTGGCGTCAGTCTGGTAGGTCACCAGATTCTTGCCCAGCCAGTTCTGGGCAAAGGCACGGATCTCATCCTTGCTCTTGGCCACTTTCACGCCGCCCGCCTTGCCGCGGCCACCGGCGTGTACCTGGCATTTGACGACCCAGGTATTGCCGCCAATCTTGTCGGCCGCTTCGGCCGCTTCCTGCGGGGTAGCACAGGCATAACCTTCGGAGACCGGCAGGCCATACTCGGCAAACAGCTGTTTTGCCTGATATTCATGCAGATTCATAGATGCTCTATCCGTGTTGTAGGTATTTCCGTCCGGGGCTCGTGTTTCTCAATCCCCTGTGAGTGGGGGCCTCGGGGGCCCCTCGTTATCTTTCAGTTGGTTGCTCAGACGTCCAGCAGCAGGCGGGTCGGATCTTCCAGCAGCTCCTTGACGGAGACCAGGAAGCCTACCGATTCGCGCCCGTCGATGAGACGGTGATCGTAGGAGAGGGCCAGGTACATCATCGGCAGGATCTCGACCTTGCCGTCAACGGCCATCGGGCGATCCTGGATCTTGTGCATGCCCAGAATGGCGCTCTGGGGCGGGTTGATGATCGGGGTGGACATCAGGGAGCCGAACACACCACCGTTGGTGATGGTGAAGTTGCCGCCAGTCAGCTCATCAACGGTCAGTTTGCCGTCGCGGCCCTTGCCCGCCAGATCCTTGATGGCCTTCTCGATGTCGGCCAGGCTCATGTTGTCGCAATCGCGCAGTACCGGGGTCACCAGACCACGGGGGGTGGAGACGGCGATGCTGACGTCGAAGTAGTTGTGGTAGACGATGTCGTCACCATCCAGCCCGGCGTTCACTTCCGGATAGCGCTTGAGGGACTCCACTACCGCCTTCACGTAGAAGGACATGAAGCCGAGCTTGATGCCGTGCTTCTTCTCGAAGATCTCGCCGTACTGCTTGCGCAGATCCATGATGGGCTTCATGTTGACCTCGTTGAAGGTGGTCAGCATGGCGGTGGTGTTTTTCGCTTCCAGCAGACGCTCGGCGATGCGCTTGCGCAGACGGGTCATCGGCACCCGCTTCTCGCTGCGACCAGCCAGCGCGGCAACCGGTGCGACCGGAGCAGCAGCTACCGGCGCGGCTGCGGCAGGCTTGCTCAGCGCCTTGATGTAGGCTTCCACATCATCCTTGGTGATGCGACCGCCCTTGCCGGTACCGGTCAGCTTGGCAACGTCGATGTCATGCTCGCCAATCAGGCGACGCACCGAGGGGCTCAGGCCATCGGCGCCATCATCAGCAACAGCTTCAACCGGTTTCTCTTTGGTCTCTTCACCCGCTACCGGGGCGGCGGTGAGGATGGCAATCAGTTGACGGGACAACACGGTCGCCCCTTCCCCTTGCAGAATATCCCCCAGCACACCCGCTTGCGGGGCCGGCACTTCCAGCACCACCTTGTCGGTCTCGATGTCGACCAGTACTTCGTCACGGGCGACCAGATCGCCCGGTTTTTTGTGCCAGGTGGCGATAGTGGCATCGGCCACTGATTCCGGCAGATCCGGTACCTTGATTTCGATAGTCATCAAATCAGTTCCTTGTTACTTCTTGTTCAGGGCTTAGGCCAAAGTAAGAGCATCTTCCACCAAGGCTTTCTGCTGCTTGGCATGGACGGACATGTAACCAACCGCTGGCGAGGCGGACGCAGGGCGACCGGCATAACGCAGGGTGGCACCGGCTGGCAACACGCCATCATAGTGGTGACGGGTGCAGTACCAGGCGCCCTGGTTCTGCGGCTCTTCCTGACACCAGACAAAGTCGGTGACATGGCTGTAATCGGCCAGAATGGCGCGCACTTCCTCTTCCGGGAAGGGGTAGAGCTGCTCGATCCGCACCAGTGCCACATCTTGCTGCTCCGCCTTGCGACGGGCATCGAGCAGGTCGTAGTAGACCTTGCCGGAGCAGAACACCACACGCTTGACTGCTTTCGGATCCAGCGCATCGATCTCGCCAATGGCATTCTGGAAAGTACCTTCCGCCAGCTCTTCAAGCTTGCTCACCGCCAGCGGGTGGCGCAGCAGGGATTTGGGCGTCATCACGATGAGCGGACGGCGCATCGGACGCACTACCTGACGACGCAGCATGTGGAATACCTGTGCCGGGGTAGAGGGCACGCACACCTGCATGTTGTGCTGGGCACACATCTGCAGATAACGCTCCAGACGGGCGGAGGAGTGCTCCGGCCCCTGCCCTTCGTAACCGTGCGGCAGCAACATGGTCAGGCCGCACATCCGCCCCCACTTCTGCTCGCCGGAGGAGAGGAACTGATCCACCACGACCTGGGCGCAGTTGGCGAAGTCGCCGAACTGGGCTTCCCAGATGGTGAGGCCGGCCGGCTCGGCACTGGCGTAGCCATATTCAAAAGCCAGAACCGCGTTCTCGGTCAGTACCGAGTCGTAAATCTCGAACGGCCCCTGCTCGTCGTGCAGGTTGCACAGCGGGGTGTAGGTGCTGGCGTCGGTCTGGTTGTGCAGCACGGCGTGGCGATGGAAGAAGGTGCCACGGCCGGAGTCTTCACCGGTAAAACGGATGCGGGACCCCTTGTCCACCAGAGTGGCGTAGGCCAGGGTCTCGGCAAAGCCCCAATCCACCAGCTTCTCGCCGGCGGCCATCAGACGGCGGTCTTCGTAAATCTTCTCGACCTGGCGCTGCAGCACATGGGTAGCCGGATACTGGCTCACCCGCTCGCCAAGGGCTTTGAGGTGATCCATCGGCACGGCACTCTCATAGGCCATGTTCCAGTCGTGACCGAGATAAGGGGTCCAGTCGACAGAGTGCAGTTCCATCGGCCGCCACTCCTTGCTCACCCGCTCGCCGCGATCCAGCGCTTCGCGATACTCGTTGACCAGTTCGGTCGCCCGCTCCTGAGCGAGGGTCCCCTCAGCCACCAGCTGATCGGCGTAGATCTTGCGTGGAGTCGGGTGCTGCTTGATCTTCTGGTACATCAGCGGCTGGGTCGCGCTCGGCTCATCCGCTTCGTTGTGACCGTGACGACGGTAGCAGACCAGCTCGATCACCACGTCGCGTTTGAAGGTATTGCGGTAATCCAGTGCAATCTGGGTCACCAGCACCACGGCTTCCGGATCATCCCCGTTGACGTGCAGCACCGGCGCCTGCACCGCCTTGGCGATGTCGGTGCAATATTCGGTGGAGCGCAGGTCACGGATATAGGAGGTGGTGAAACCCACCTGGTTGTTGATGACGATGCGCACCGTCCCGCCGACACCATAGGCGCGGGTCTGGGACATGTTGAAGGTCTCGGCCACCACGCCCTGACCGGCCATGGCCGAG
Organism: Aeromonas sp. A600620; assembly: GCF_029479985.1. Classification (NCBI taxonomy): domain Bacteria; kingdom Pseudomonadati; phylum Pseudomonadota; class Gammaproteobacteria; order Aeromonadales; family Aeromonadaceae; genus Aeromonas; species Aeromonas sp. A600620. Next base: position 37,816 of record NZ_JAAKXB010000012.1, read on the forward strand.
TCACCGTGAATGGTGATGGGCAACACGCTGGAGCCATCCTTGTCACCGCGACGATCCATACGGGCACGGACCGAGCCGATGACCACAGGGTTGACGATTTCGAGGTGAGAGGGGTTGAAGGCGAGCGCCAGGTGGACGTTGCCGCCCGGGGTGGCGAAGTCGGAAGAGAAGCCCATGTGGTACTTCACATCACCGGTACCCCAGGATTCGCCGTGCTTGCCGGCAAACTCGTCGAACAGATCCTGCGCACGTTTACCGAGCACGTTGATCAGCACGTTGAGACGACCGCGGTGTGCCATACCGATAACGGCCTCTTTGCAGCCCTGCTCACCGGCGCGACGGATCAGCTCCTTGAGCATGGGGATCATGGCGTCGCCACCTTCCAGCGAGAAGCGCTTGGCTCCCGGGAACTTGGCGCCCAGATATTTCTCCAGCCCTTCGGCGGCGGTCAGGCTCTCGAGGAAACGGGTCTTCTCTTCGAGGGTGTAGCTCCCCTTCCCTTCAATGGATTCGAGACGCTGTTGCAGCCAGCGCTTCTCTTCCGTGGAGGTGAGGTGCATGTAGTCGGCGCCTATGCTGCCGCAATAGGTCTTCTTCAGCGAGGCGTAGAGGTCGGAGAGCACCATGGTCTCGCGACCGATGGCGTAGGAGCCCACATTGAAGGTGGCCTCCATATCTGCGCCCTGCAGGTTGTGAAACGCAGGATCCAGTTCGGCAACGGTTTCACGCTGCCACAGGCCCAGCGGGTCCAGATTGGCATTCTGGTGACCACGGAAACGGAAGGCGTTGATCAGCTGCAATACCCGCACCTGCTTGGCATCCACTTGCGGATCGGAGACGGGGGCACTGTAGCGAGAGGGATCCTTGGCCAGACGACGGAAATAATCGCGGACCTGGGAGTGGGGTTGTTCAACCGCATGGCCATTGACCTGGGGCAGCTCGCTAAACAGGCTGCGCCACTCGTCGGACACGGAGTCAGGATTTTCCAGGAAGGATTCGTACAAATCCTCGATATAGCTTGCATTCGCACCAGCCAGGTGAGATGACTCCAACCAGGCCTTCATCACGCCGTTATGCATTTCTATCCCTTGTACTTCTTGTTACTGCTACGCAGCTTGTAGGGTTCAAACAGCCATCCTGCCACGGGTGGGATGGCTATCCGGAAGTCGGGCCAGCACAGGGCCGGCCCAAATACTAAACAGCCCGATTGAGCAACATCGACTTGATCTGGCCAATCGCCTTGGTCGGGTTCAAGCCTTTCGGACAGACGTTCACGCAGTTCATGATGCCGTGGCAGCGGAACACGCTGAAGGCGTCGTCCAGATTACCCAGCCGTTCGGTGGTCGCGGTGTCGCGGCTGTCAGCCAGCCAGCGGTAGGCGGCAAGCAGCCCGGCCGGACCGATGAACTTGTCGGGGTTCCACCAGAAGGAGGGGCAAGAGGTGGAGCAGCAGGCACAAAGAATACACTCGTACAGGCCATCCAGCTTGGCACGCTCTTCGGGGGATTGCAGGTGCTCACGCACCGGCGGCAACTTGTCTTCATTGATGAGGAAGGGTTTGACCTTCTCCCACTGGGCGTAGAACTGGGTCATGTCGATCACCAGATCACGGATCACCGGCAGGCCGGGCAAGGGGCGGATAACGACCTTGTTGCCCTTCTTCAGCAAATCGGAGAGCGGGGTGATGCAGGCAAGACCGTTCTTGCCATTCATGTTGAGACCGTCAGATCCACAAACCCCTTCGCGGCAGGAGCGGCGGAAGGCAAGCGTGGGATCCAGCTCTTTCAACTGGATCAGTGCATCGAGCACCATCATGTCGGAACCTTCAGGAATATCAAGATGATAATCCTTCATATGGGGGACGTTATCAACATCCGGATTGTATCTGTAGACAGAGAATGTGACGTTCATAGGGCTGGCTCCGCAATCAGTAAGTCCGAACCTTGGGCGGGAACGCCTCACGGGTCTTGGGTGACATGTTGACAGCACGACGGGTCATGGACTCGGTGTCCGGATGATAGAGGCTGTGGCACAGCCAGTTCTCATCGTCGCGATCCGGGAAGTCGAAGCGGCAGTGAGCACCGCGACTCTCGGTACGGAAGTTGGCGGCAACCGCCGTGGCAAACGCCGTCTCCATCAGGTTGTCCAGCTCCAGGCACTCGATGCGCTGGGTGTTGAACTCTTTGGAGGTGTCATCCAGACGGGCTGACTTGAGGCGCTCGCGGATAACCTTGAGCTCGGCCAGCCCCTCTGCCATCGCAGCCCCTTCGCGGAACACGGAGAAGTTGTTCTGCATGCAGCGCTGCAGGTCTTTGCGGATCTGCACCGGGTCTTCCCCGTCACGGCAATTTTCCCAGCGGTTGAAGCGGGCCAGTGCGGCATCCAGATCCGACTCAGAGGCATCGCGACCATGTTCCATCTCGCCCAGAGTGTTGACCAGATGCATGCCGGCCGCGCGGCCGAACACCACCAGATCCAGCAGGGAGTTGCCACCCAGACGGTTAGCGCCGTGCACCGAGACGCAGGCAATCTCGCCCACCGCAAACAGACCGACCACCGGCACATCGTTGCCGTTCTTGTCCTGGGTCAGGCACTGGCCATTCACGTTGGTCGGCACGCCACCCATCATGTAGTGGCAGGTCGGGATGATCGGGATCGGCTCTTTGACCGGATCCACGTGGGCGAAGGTGCGAGAGAGCTCGCAGATCCCCGGCAGACGGGATTCCAGCACCTCTTTGCCGAGGTGATCCAGCTTGAGCTTGATGTGCGGGCCCCAGGGACCGTCGCAGCCACGGCCTTCACGGATCTCGATCATAATGGAGCGGGCCACCACGTCGCGGCCGGCCAAGTCCTTGGCGTTCGGGGCGTAACGCTCCATGAAGCGCTCGCCATCTTTATTGAGCAGATAGCCGCCTTCACCACGGCAGCCTTCGGTTACCAGCACCCCTGCCCCGGCGATGCCGGTCGGGTGGAACTGCCACATCTCCATGTCCTGCACGCCGACGCCGGCACGCAGCGCCATGCCGACGCCGTCACCAGTGTTGATGTGGGCGTTGGTGGTGGACTGGTAGATACGACCGGCACCGCCAGTCGCCAGCACGGTGGCCTTGGCCTTGAAGTAGACGACTTCACCGCTCTCCATATCGATGGCGGTACAACCCACCACATGGCCATCCTGGTTCTTCACCAGATCCAGCGCATACCACTCGGAGAAGACGGTGGTCTTGTTCTTGACGTTCTGCTGATAGAGGGTGTGCAGCAGGGCGTGACCGGTACGGTCGGCGGCCGCTGCGGTACGAGCAGCCTGCTCGCCACCGAAATTCTTGGACTGACCACCAAACGGACGCTGGTAGACAGACCCGTTATCGAAACGGGAGAAGGGCAAGCCCATGTTCTCCAGCTCATAGATAGCCTCGGGACCGGTTTTGCACATGTATTCAATGGCTTCCTGATCACCGATGTAATCGGAACCTTTTACCGTGTCATACATGTGCCACTGCCAGTTGTCGTCGTGGGCATTGCCCAGCGCAACCGTGATCCCGCCCTGAGCGGAAACAGTGTGAGAACGGGTTGGAAAAACCTTGGACAACAGAGCGCAGCTCTTGCCGGACTGGGCAATCTGCAGCGCGGCGCGCATACCGGCACCACCGGCACCAATCACCACAGCATCAAATTCACGAGTTGGAATAGTCACCTTACACACCCCACAGCACGACGAAACCCGTCATCAGATAGACAAACAGCACCACGACCAGGGCAAATTGCAGCGCCCCGCGCAGCCCTACCGGCTTGATATAGTCGGTCAACACCTGCCACAGACCGATCCAGGCATGGATCAGTACGCAGAGCAGGGCCAACAGGGTGAATACCTTGGTGAAGGTATTGGCGAAGAAACCTGTCCACACCTCGTAGGTGATGTCGTTGAACGCGACAAAACTCACCAGATAGAGGACATAGCAGGTCATGATGAGGGCGGTGGCGCGGATCAGGATGTAATCGTGAACGCCGCTGCGCCCGAAAGTTGCAGAATTGGTTACCATACAAGCACTCCCGCTAATACAGCCAGGATCGCGGTGATCACGAAGGCCACACGGGCACTCTGATTACCGGATTCCAGCTCTTCCCAATAGCCCATGTCCATGACCAGATGACGCAAACCGCCCACAATGTGGTAAGCCAGCGCAGTCAGGATCCCCCACAGCACGAATTTGACCAGGAAGTTGTCCATGATGGACACCACTGTCTCAAATCCTTCGGGAGAGGCGAGTGAAGTGCCAAGCATCCACAGCAAGATGCCCAGTGCCACAAAGGTAATGACCCCTGAAACACGGTGCAGGATGGAGGCGATGGCAGTGACAGGAAAGCTGATCGTTTGTAGGTCGAGGTTGACCGGTCTCTGTTTGTTTTTCACGCTTGCCCACTCAGCTCTATTGAGCACGTTAGTTATTGTTTTAACTCACACTTGAGGGCACGGGATGGTGATTGTTGGCTATTTGTTACCAAAACACTCTGAAAAAGCCAAAACGCGAATTTTTGGTTTCACATCAGGCTTTGCCAAAGCGTTTCAAACACCAGCAGCCATGACCCACGTGGCGCAGTATATCCACGCCCTTAAACGAAGACAATCAAACAGCTACAAAGAAAACACAAAACCGCAAACTTGATCGCATATTTAATTTAACATTCCATTAATGCCGTTAATGCCGCCCCAGCAAAATTGACATTGATAGGGAACTCTGTTTCAAATAGGGCGCTCCAGCCACCTCGGTATGGGTAACAACCTTTGCCAGCGTCATAAAAGTCGTAATAGAGTAGGACTGGAACCAAATTATAAAGAGCAAAGGAGACGTGCTATGGCTGATAAGATAGCCACCCTACACCTGCCCGGGAAAGATCCGGTTGAACTGCCGATCCTCTCTGGAACCGTTGGACCTGATGTTGTCGATGTTAGAAAGCTGGGTGGGCAAGGGTATTTCACCTTTGACCCGGGCTTTATGGCGACCGGTTCTTGCAAATCTGCCATCACCTACATTGACGGGGATCAGGGTGTCTTGCTGCACCGTGGTTACCCCATCGCCCAGTTGGCCAAAGAGTCCAACTATCTCGAAGTCTGCTATATCCTGCTCTACGGCGAGGCGCCGACCAAGGCCCAGTTTGCCGATTTCCAGCGTACCGTGACCCGCCATACCATGGTGCACGAGCAGATTGCCTTCTTCTTCCGTGGTTTCCGTCGTGACTCCCACCCCATGGCCATCATGTGTGGTGTGGTGGGTGCACTCTCTGCCTTCTATCACGACGCCCTCGACATCAACAACGAACAGCACCGCGAGATCTGCGCCTTCCGCCTCATCTCCAAGATGCCGACCCTGGCGGCCATGTGTTACAAGTACTCTATCGGCCAGCCGTTCATGCATCCGCGCAACGCCCTCTCCTATGCAGGCAACTTCCTGCATATGATGTTTGCGGTACCGACCGAGGAGTACAAGGTCAATCCGGTGGTCGAGCGCGCCATGGACCGCATCTTCACCCTGCACGCTGATCACGAGCAGAACGCCTCCACCTCCACCGTCCGTCTGGCTGGCTCCTCCGGTGCTAACCCGTTTGCCTGTATCGCCGCCGGTATCGCCTCCCTGTGGGGTCCGGCCCATGGTGGTGCCAACGAAGCCTGCCTGCGCATGCTGGAGGAGGTAGGCTCGGTGGATCGCATCCCCGAGTACATCGCCAAGGCCAAGGACAAGAACGATCCGTTCCGTCTGATGGGCTTCGGCCACCGTGTCTACAAGAACCATGACCCCCGTGCCACTGTGATGCGTGAAACCTGTCACGAGGTATTAACCGAGCTGCAGATCAAGGATCCGCTGCTGGACGTGGCCATGGAGCTGGAGCGCATCGCGCTCTCCGACCCCTACTTCATCGAGAAGAAACTCTACCCGAACGTGGACTTCTACTCCGGTATCATCATGAAGGCGATCGGTATCCCGATGAACATGTTCACCGTGATCTTCGCCATCTCCCGCACTATCGGCTGGATTGCTCACTGGAACGAGTTCCACTCCGACCCGGATAGCAAGATTGGCCGCCCGCGCCAGCTCTACGTGGGCCACCCGCAACGGGATTTCACGCCGCTTGATCAGCGTTAATGAACTGAATCAACATGGTTTGTTACAAAGGCGGTCATTGACCGCCTTTTTATTTATCGCTCTAATGCCCCTTTCAATTCGAAGGAGTCCCCCATGAAACCTCTGCTTGCCAGCGCCGCCCTGCTGCTCACCGCCTGTCAGGGCACCGCGGCCCCACAGGGTGAGACCCTCTACATCAACAGCCAGCTGGTCGATTGTGTCGGGGTCGGGCCGATGCAGTGCATGCAGGTGCGCAGCGACGAGCAGCAGCCCTGGACGCTTTTCTATCAGCAGATCGAGGGTTTCCAGTTCGAGCCGGGCTACCAGTATCAGCTCACCGTGAGCAAGGAGCAGCTTACCAATGTGCCGGCCGATGCCTCCTCCCTGCGCTACCAGCTGATCAAGGTGGTCAGCAAGATCGCCAGCAAGTAACGGCAGGATCAAAAACGGGGGATGGCGCAGGCCATCCCCCGTTCATTATCACACTTGAACGACTATCGCGGCAGCAACGCCATATGGAGCAAAGGATAGGGCTTGCCCTGGCCATCCAGCGGCGAGCGGCCCGTCACGACGAACTCCATCTTGTGGTAGAAACCCACCGCCTGCTCATTCTGCTCGTTGACGTCAACCAGCGTCGCGCCACACTGGCTGATGGCATGTTCCACCAACCGGCGACTCACGCCACTGCTGCGCACCGCCGGCGCCACAAACAGCATCTCTATCTTGCCATCACATAGCCCGCAAAAACCGGCAATGCGCCCCTCCTCCATTCGGGCACAGTGCAGTGTCACTGCATCGAAGTAGTGCTCCAGAATAAGCGGTTTGAGCGCGAGGATCTCGGCCTCGGGCAGGAAGTGGTGGGTCGCCCGAACCGAGGCCTCCCACAACTCGATCAGGGCCGGATAATCGGCCCGCGTAGCAGTATCAATCTTCATCAATGACTCTTTGTTGCAGCCAGCAGGATGGCTGTGGCCTCCCCGCGGGCCAATCTGATTAGCGCGCATGCACCGCCTGCAGCAGCACCGACACATCGGCACCAAAACTGCGGGTACGGATCGCCTCGCGAATATCCGCTTCGCTGTAGCGGCTGCCCGGATAGACCACCACACAGGAGGTGTCGCCAGGCTTGAGGAAGTGGGTCTCGCCAAACGGGGTATAACGGGTGGCACCGATGCTGATGAGCGCGTGGGGAGGATGCCCCGCCTGCGCCAGCAGTCCCTGAATGTGCTCCGCCGGCCCTTCATCCTGCTGATGGTTGAACTTGTCGATGGCCCAGTCGAGCAGCTTGCAATGGAAGTAGCTGTAGTCGATGGCGGCGCTGTCTACCCCGTAGGCGTGCAGCTCACCGTCTCGCTCCAGATAGCAGGCGATGCGATAGTCATCGAGCTCGCAGCCGGCGGCAAAACCGGATAGCGGCAGCAGGTTGGCCGCCAGCCCCTTGCTCTCTTCGCCCCAGTTCTTCTTCTCGCTGATCTTCTTGGCGTTGGGACGACGGATAGAGCAGTCGTTATAGGCGCCAAAGGCGCGGGGATGGATCGCCACCACCTGCTTGCCCGCATACTCCAGCTCGCACCAGAGGGCCACTTCCGGCTCGATCTGCACCTTCTCGTCACCACTGACCGCCGCCTCCGGCAGGAAGATAGCCTTGTCGCTCAACGGGAATACCCCGAGCTGACCCGGATGACCGGGCACGAAGAAGGGGAACAACGCCTTGGGCGCCGTGGTGTCGCGCACCACAACCGCCACGAAATCCGACGCTTCACCCGCCTGCTCCAGATGACCGGCGAAATTGCCCGCTACCCCGAGTCCGATAAACTTGCTCTCTGCTGCTATCTGCATCTTGCTCACCTGCATCTTGCCCACGCAAGGTAGCAGGCCCGTCGCCCACTACCGCTAAAGTGGCAAGATTAAACCACAAGGGCCCCGCCTTCGCCCAGTCCGGCCCTGTCGTGGTGTGCGCCAGTCTACTTTTTTAGGGACGAGAAGGCTGTGGCGAACCAGCTAGTGCGCACTCTTCCAGCTACGCGGTCACCGCGCTGGAAACAGTGCGTTTCCGGCCTCTCCCCTCTTTCTTCTTGGGACTCAACTTCATCTTTGTTAGGCTGCCTGCATGCAAAACAGCGGTGCGCTTGAGTGCGCCCGGCTCATCACGGCAACCCCATCGGAGAGAAAACGGATGATCGACAAACTCGCCTGGCTCACCTTTAAAGATCAGCAACTGCTCTGCGCCCGCTCCCACGGCAAGGACATCTATTACATCCCCGGCGGCAAACGGGAACCGGGTGAGAGCGATGAGGCGGCCCTGATCCGCGAGATTGAGGAGGAGCTGGCCGTCACCCTGCTGCACGACACCCTACGCTTTGCCTGCGAGTTCAGCGCCCAGGCCGATGGCAAGCCGGCAGGAGTCGAGGTGCGCCTGCGCTGCTACACCGGCGAAGCGAGCGGCACCCCCATCGCTTCGGCCGAAATTGCCGAGCTGCGCTGGCTAGACAGCACTCACCTCGATGAGCTCTCCCCCGTCTCCCGTCTGCTGTTTGCCTGGCTGGCTGAACAGGGGTTGATCCGCTGACCCCATAACCGGGAGCGATACAAACAAAAGAGGTGAGCCAATGGCTCACCTCTTTTGCTTCAGACATGGCAGCAATCAGGGCAGTATCACCGCTCGCACCTCCACCTTCGGCGAATCAAACGCATCTTGCGCGGCGATCAGCTGCAACTCGTAAGCCTGCTGGCGCCAAGTCTCTTGCAGCACCGCATCCACCGAGGCGTTGGTGCGCTCGAACGCGCTGACCGCATCGTGGCCGGCCAGCAAATTCGCCAGCATCAGGGCGCTGATAAGATCGCCAACCCCCACCGGCTGGCGGGCAAAGTCATAAAGCGGACGGGCAATCAGGTAATCCCCTTGCGGGGTGGCCAGCAGCATCTCGAAGCGGCTGGAGTCCTGCGCCGCACGACCGAGATGCTTGACCAGCACCAGCTTGACGCCGCGGGCCAGCAGCTGATGGGCAGCCGCGCGGGTCTGATCCAGATCAGCCAGATGGGTATCACAGAGGGTCTCCAGCTCCAGCAGGTTGGGGGCCATCATGTCGGCCACAGGCAGCGCCTGCTCGGTCAGGAAACGGGTGACGCCGGGGGCAACGATACACCCCTTCTCCGGGTGACCCATCACAGGGTCGCAGAAGTAGATGGCATCGGGGTTGGCCGCCTTGACGGCGTTGACCACAGTCAGGATCTCGTCTCCCTGTTCGGCGGAGCCAAGGTAACCGCTCAGCACGGCATCACACTGGCTCAACACCTCGATATTGCCCAATCCGTTCACCAGTGCACTGATATGGCCCGCCGGCATCGCCATTCCCTGCCACCCCTGGGCATATTGGGTGTGGTTGGAAAACTGCACCGTGTTGATGGGCCATACATCCATGCCGAGGCGACGCATGGGAAAGACAGCCGCGCTGTTGCCGGCACAACCAAAGACCACGTGGGACTGAATAGAGAGAACGGATTTCATCGGGAATACCACAGCAAAGGATCAGCAAGGTGGGCAATATATCGGATGAAGATAACGATGCGCCACCTTGGCGCGGGATGAACAGGCAATTTCCTGACTAAAGACAGGTTTTTTGCGCCATTTGGCCCGCGTCCACAGGGTGAGCGGCGCCATGATGTGCCGCGTCCCCGTTGTCACATGCCGTTGTGCTCTACAGCATGACGGGCAAAGTGATAGAGCCATCCCTCATCACACAGCATGTCGCTGGGTGGCTGAACCAGCTCAGGCAACACCGCCACCTTGCCACCAGCGGCATATTGCAGCGCCATCAGGGCGCAGAGCGCCGCATCGTAGCGATCGGTGCCGACCAGCACGTCCGCAGGCAGTAAGGCCGCCAGCTCGGGCCGTGCCGGGGAGGCCTTGCCGCCCACTTTGGCCAATGCCGGATAGACCTCCAGCACGGCACGACTGGCCTTCGGGGCAACGGTCGGCACCAGTTGCAGATCAGAGAGCTGCGGCAGCATGGAGAGCGCCAGAGTGGCGTTGTTGCCAAGCCGGTCGAAGGTGGCCGACAGCGGCTTCTTGCCGTACTGCTGATACAACCAGCGCTCGCAGTCGCGATAGGCGTAGGGGTTGTCTATCTCCCGTTCGGGCACGGCACAGCTATGTGGCTGGCCGTTGAGCAGATCCCGCAAGGCACGGGGAAAGGCGAGCGGCGCATCGATGCCGAGCGCCAGTTGCGGGAAGGCTTCTACCTGCATCAGGGTCAGCTCGTTTTGCAGGGCGGGACGCAGCAGGGCGGCCAGATCCGGCGCCACCCGCGAGCTCAGACGAAACAGCGGCGACACCCCGAGCCAGTGCAGGCGGTTGGAGTCGGCCTGCCAGCCCACCACGGCCACCGCCTGGGCACTGCCCTGCCAGCCACGCACATCCCAGCCGATCCCGATTGCACTCATTTGCCCTGCCGTCATCAATTACCTCTGTTCGCCTGTCACAAGTTGCAAGAGGCACAGGGTAATCAGCAGATGCCTTTAACGCAAAGCGAACTGCCTTGTCAGAACGATTTCTGGAAGTTCACCAGCGGCAGAATGGGGAACACGCCGTTGGCGGCATAGTTGGCCAGCCCGATCTGCAAGCCATCGAGGTGCTTGGTCGCATTGATAAAGCCAATCTGGAAGGTGGTACGCTCGGCATAGTTGACGAAGCCAACGTTGGCCAGCGCATTGCCCTTGGCGATATTGACCGCCCCCCAGTTGAGCCCCTGCACATTGTTGGTCAGATTGACCAACCCCAGATTGACGCCGGTATCCTGCCCTTCGTGCCAGTTGATGGCGTTGATGGCGACCCCGCCAAACTGGTGGCGCACCCGGCCAGCACCCAGGAATACCCCGAGCTGCAGGCCGCTGAACTGATCCACATCGGAGAGGGCGAAGATCGGCAGATCAATACCCTTCACCTGACCGGTCCGACCGTAGAGCAGCGAGGCGCGCGCCCCTTCCACCTGATGGGACGCGGGCAAATTGACCCCGGGCAGCGAGACCTGCACCGGAGTACTGGCCTGCGCGACACCGCACAGAGTCAGGGCGCTGCATGCCAGCAGCAGGCGGGAGAGTGTCATGGAAAGTTCCTTGGGCCATTGAGAGTGGCCCGATCCTAACAGTCAGGGGCTAATGTGGGCACACCAGCCGGGACGAGGTGCGTCACGATACGTCACGGGTGGCCCTCTCACCTCTCCATCAGGTCTTGCGAAAGCGCCACCTCAAGGACAATCGGCCACTTTTTCGCAGCGAGTGGCCCCTCTTCCTTTCTTTGCCTGAGCGAACTGCCTAAAATAGTCGCCCTGCTGTATCCGGCATTCATCCATCTAGAGGATTTCCCATGGAGACGTTTCTGCTCGAAGGTCACCCCTTCGTTGCCTTGTGTGACCTTATCAAACATCAGGGGTGGGCCGATTGTGGCGGCGCCGCCAAAGCCCTCGTTGCCGAAGGGCTGGTCGAGGTGGACGGTCAGGTCGAGACCCGCAAGCGCTGCAAGATCGTGGCCGAACAGGTGGTCAACTTCAACGGCATGAAGGTCGTGGTGAAAGAGGGCGTCAGCCCGGAGATTGGCTAAACCCGTTTCGGGGAGCCACTCTCCGGCAACCCGCTAGCTGGCCTTGATCGACAGGGTCAGCACAAAACGCGCTATCGCCTCATCCCCGTTCAATGACGGACAGGTGGCTACCACCCGGATGGGGCGATTGATGCGCTGACCGCTTGCCAGCGATTCGTCGATCATGGCGTCAATCTCCTCCCCCGCTGCGCAGTCGAACTGCACATCCCCCTCCGGTCGTTTCAAAAACTCCCCCTGCACATCCTTGAAGGCGAAGTGCACCTTCTTGCGCCGCTGCCGCCCCTTCTCCATCACCAGCAGACCGCCTACCAGATCGGCGCCGGTCGCCAGCGCGCCAAAATACATGCTGCCCAGGTGGTTGCGGGTACGCCAGCCAAGAGGAATGCGAATGCGCAGCGCCTTGGCGTTCATCTCTTCGATGATCGGGGCACAAAACCCGATGACGGGAATATAGCGCCAGGCAAACAGCCGAAGCGCCAGATTGGCTTTGAAGCGTTGCAAATCCATATGCGAACTGATCCGATGAGTTAATGTAAACAACATGTTGCCTGCATCTGCGCCATTCGACAAGCACAGGGATCACGGTTACGACCTTTTGCCCAACCCAAAAAAACAGAGGGAACCGCACCGGTTCCCTCTTTTCGCTCATGTCGCTGTTACAGCAAATGTGCCGATCAGGCGCGCTTCTCTTCGAGCCAAGCCCCCTGACTCTGCATCTCGAACAGCTGGGCATAGTGACCGCCGAGGGCCATCAACTCACCATGGGTACCCCGCTCGCTCACCTGACCGCGGGAGAGCAGCAGGATCTCGTCCGCATCGACGATGGTCGAGAGGCGGTGGGCGATGGCGATGGTGGTGCGGCCACGACGGGCGGCAGAGATCGCCTGCGACAGCGCCAGCTCGGTCTGGGAGTCCACACTCGCCGTTGCTTCATCCAGAATGAGGATACGCGGATCCCCCACCAGCGCGCGGGCAAAGGAGAGCAGTTGCCGCTGACCGGCGGAGAGGTTCTTGCCCCCCTCCTCCATCAAGGTGTTGATCCCCTGTGGCAAGCTGCGCACAAACTCGGCCAACTGCACCTCGCTCAGCGCCTGCCAGAGCCGCGCGTCATCTATGCCGGCGCGGCCGAGACGCAGGTTCTCCGCCAAGGTGCCGACGAAGATAAAAGGATCCTGCTGCACCAGCCCGATGCTGCGGCGCACCGCCGCCAGCGACAGGGTATCCAGTGCGTGATCATCGAAACGGATCTGCCCCTGATCCAGCGGATAGAAGCCCATCAGCAGGCTGATAATGGTGGACTTGCCGCTGCCGGTATGGCCCACCAGCGCCAGCATCTGGCCCGGTTTTGCGGCAAAGCTGACCTCCCGCAGCACCTGCTGCTCACCATCGTAGGAGAAGCTCACCCGCTCGAAACTGACCCGCCCTTCCAGCGGGAGCAGCTCGCCCTCGGTACTCTCGCGGGTTTCATCGAGCAGGGCAAAGACCCGCTCTCCCGCCACCATCGCCTGCTGCAGCTGGTTGAGCTGATTGGTCATCTCGATGAGCGGCTCGATCATCCGCCCCAGATAGCTGATAAAGGCGTAGAGCACCCCCACCTGAATGGCACCGGCGTGGCTCACCCCCTCATGGGAGAACAGCGCCAACAGGCCGATCAGCACCATCATGTAGAAGAGATCGATGAGTGGACGCAGCAAAATGCCGTTGATCTTGAGGCTCTTGATCCGTGCCGACCAGTGCTGCTGGTTCACCTCGGCAAAGGCGTTGGCAAAGTGGCGCTCCTGCACCATCGCCTGAATGACCGGCATCCCCTGCAGCGACTCGTTGAGGCGGCTGTTGATGTCGGAGAGCAGGCTGCGAGTCGCTCGCACCACCGGCACACTCAGTTTCTGGTAGAGCCACATCACCCCGCCCACGGCGGGCAGCAACAGGGAGCAGACCAGCATCAGCCGCAGATCCAGCAGCGCCATGGAGATGAGGATGCCGCACAGCAGCACCACCTTTTGCACCAGCAAGCCGATCACCTGCACATAGAGGTTCATGATCGCCTCGGTGTCGTTGGTGATGCGGGAAATCAGCGAGCCAGAGCGATGCTTGTCAAAGTAGCGGGCCGGCAACCGGATCGCGGTGGCAAATACCTGCTCGCGCAGGGTTTGCACCACCGCCTGGGCGATGCGGTTAAAGCGCAGGGATTGCAAATAGAAGCCCGCCGCCGAGAGCACCTGCAAACCCAGATAGCCCGCCGCAATCAGGGCAATGGTGGGCAGCACGATATTGCGAGGCGCCAGATAATCATCGATAAAGAGCTTGATCAGCAGCGGCCCGGCCACTTCGGCGCCGGTGGCGAGCAGCAAACAGATCCCCGCCTGGATCAGCCAGCGAGGATACTGGGCGCAGTAAGCGAGCAGTCGTTTAATTGTCGGATTCACAGGCTCTCCTCCACCGCTTCTTCGAGTCGCTGATAACGCACCATATCTGCATACCAACCATTGTGCGCCATCAGGGCACCGTGATGACCCCGCTCGCTGACGGCCCCCTGCTCCAGCACCAGGATCTCGTCGGCCTGCTCCACCGCCGTCATGCGATGGCTGACCAGGATCAGGGTGCGACGATGGGCCTTGAGGGAATGCAGAATTTGCTGCTCGGTGTGGGCATCCACCGCCGAGAGCGCATCATCGAGCACCAGAATGGGTGCATCCAGCAGCAGGGCGCGGGCAATGGCCAGCCGCTGTTTCTGGCCGCCGGAGAGGGTCACCCCTTTCTCCCCGACCTCGGTCTCATAACCCTTGGGGAAACGCACGATATCATCGTGGACACAGGCAATGCGTGCCACCCGTTCGACCTCCTCGCGGCTCGCATCGGGTTTGCCGAGGGCAATATTGGCAGCGATGGTGGTGGAAAACAGGAATGGCTCCTGCGGTACATAGGCAAACTGGCTGCGCAGTGTGGCGAGCGGCAACTGGTCAATCGGAACGCCACCCATGACAATCGAACCGTGAGTCGGATTGGCAAGGCGCATCAACAGCTTGAGCAGGGAGCTCTTGCCTGCCCCGGTGCGCCCCACCACCCCGAGCATCCCCCCTTGCTTGAGGGTAACGTCGATATCCGCAAGCAGGGTGCGCTGCTCAAGTTGATAGCTCACCCCTTTGATCTGCAAAGGAAAGGCAGAGGTAAACGCGGCCGGCTGGGCGGGCTCTTCGATATCGCTGCGCTCCCCCAGCAGGCTTTCGATACGGGAGTAGGCGGCGCTGCCCCGCTCGATGATGTTGAACAGCCAGGCGATGGCAAACATCGGCCAGATCAGCTGGCCGAGGTACATGGTGAAGCTGGTGAGCTCACCCAGAGTCAGCTCATCGCGCAGCACCAGCACACTGCCCCCCGCCACCGCGAGGAAGTAGGAGCAACCGATACAGAGGTAGATGACCGGATCGAACTTGGCATCGATGCGGGCCACCGCCATATTGCGCTCCCCCGCCTGTTTGGTCAGCTCGGCAAAGCCTTCATCTTCCAGCGATTCAACCGCATAGGATTTCAACACCCGCACGCCGGAAAGAGCCTCCTGGGTCTTGTTGTTGAGCCTGGAGAAGGCCCCTTGCGCCGCCTTGAACTGGGTGTAGATCTGGGTGCCGAAGCGGTTCATGAAATAGGCCATCACCGGCAGCGGCAGCAAGGAGACCAGCGTCAACTGCCAAGAGTACTGGCTGCACATGATGGAGAGCACCAATACCCCGACCATGATGGAGTCCACCAGAGTCAGTACCCCTTCGCCAGCGGTCATCTCCACAGCCTGAATGTCATTGGTGGCATGGGCCATCAAATCGCCGGTACGGTGGCGCTGATAAAAATCGGGGCTCATCCGGGTGAAATGGCAGAAAAGGCGATTGCGCAACACATAGGCCAGACGGTAAGAGGCACCGAACAGCATCACCCGCCAGACGTAGCGCAGCAGATAAATCAGCACACCCAGACCAAACAGCCCCGCCAGATAGCGCATCAGGGTACCATTGTCGAGACCGCCCTTGGTGATGCCATCAACCACCCAGCCCACCACTTTGGGCGGAATAACGGTCAACAGGGCCACCATCAGCAGCAGGGAGATGGCAGCCAGATAACGGGGCCACTGCTCCTTGAAAAACCAGCTCAATCGTAGAAATACGCTCACACCACCAACCTTTAGCGCTCTCTGCCCGTGACCGCTCCAAGGAGCGGCCATCAGAGAAGCCACGCAGAAATAGAACAATGAAAACAATCGCCTCCGGCTGGAGGCGATTTGAACGAAAGCTCATCATATCCCGAACTGGGATGGTTGAGAATAATTACTATTTAATTCACTGTGACATGCGATCATCCCCTGATGAATAGGGATTATACGAATTTTCATGCTGCTCACCGGTCAACAGGAAGTGTGACACCTCTTCCCGGGTCTGGCTGAAGACCTGTTGCAACTGCTCCAGATCCGCCTCGCTCAGCACCTCGTTTTGCCGCAGGCGCCACTCCAGCTCGCCAGCCACCAATTGCAGACGGGCCGCCGAGATATTGGCAGACACCCCCTTGAGGGTGTGCAGTAGCTTGCTGGCCACCTCGGGCTGCTGACGGCGCAAGGCGGAACGGATCTCCCACAGATCGTCCTTGTGCTCCGACATAAACAGCTTGAACAGGATCTGCAATGCCTCCTTGTCCTGCTCCAGCCGCTTGAGGGCATCCTGCAGATCGAGGATCCCCATCATATCCGGCGGTTTCACCTCCATGATCCCCGCCTGCTCCACCCCTTGCGGCTTCACCCACTGCAGCAGGTTGTTGTAAAGATCCAGCTTGCTCACCGGCTTGGTGACGTAACCATTCATCCCCACCCCCAGGCAGCGCTCCTTGTCTCCATGCATGGCGCTGGCAGTGAGGGCTATGATGGGCACATCGTGCTTGTCGACCATTTTGCGGATCTGGCGGGTGGCATCGAGTCCGTCCAGCACCGGCATCTGCAGGTCCATCAGGATCACGTCAAAAGGCTGCTCGGCAACCCGCTCCACCGCCTCGCGACCATTGTTAACCACGCACACTACCGCATCGACCCGACGTAGATATTCGATGATGAGCTGCTGATTGACCCGGTTGTCTTCGGCCAACAGCACTCGGGTACCCTGCAACAGGGATTTGAAGTGCTGCTGATCCCCCTGAGCCTCTGCCTTGCGCAGATTGAGTTCATAAGAGCTGCCATTGAGCAACTCGTCCACCTTGGCCAGCAGGGCATTCTCGGTCATCGGCTTGGGCAGAAAATGGGTCAGCCCCATGCTGTCCATCCGGGCGTGCAGCCCCTCTCTGGCCCAGGCGCTGATCATCAGGATGGGTATCCGCCGCCACTGGCTGTGCTGATACATCTCCAGCGCCAGATCGAGCCCATCCTCCTGCCCCATGCGCCAGTCGAGGATTGCCAACCGCAGATTGGGCCCCTCTTCACGCAATAATTGACGGGCACGGGAAAGGGAGTTGACCGGCAGCACTCGCACACCCGCCCGAGTCAGGATGTCCCGAGCCAGATCCAGCACCAGTTCGTTGTCATCCATCACCATCACCAGCGGCTGGTTTTCGAAGAAAACTTTCCGTCCAGCCACACCGTAGACCGCCTGCGCCATCGGGATATCGAACTTGAACAGAGAGCCGACGCCAGGCTTGCTCTCTACGGTGATCCGCCCCCCCATCAGCTCCACCAGCCGCTGGGAAATATTGAGCCCAAGACCCGAGCCGCCATATTTGCGGGTATTGCCCGCCTCCAGCTGGGTAAACGCCTGAAACAGTTGGGTCTGCTTCTCTTCGGCAATGCCGATGCCGGTATCGCGCACACTGAAGCGGATCCGCATTGGATGGGAGTTGGCCAGATCGATGGAGACTTCGACCTCACCACGTTCGGTGAATTTGATGGCATTGTTCACCAGATTGACCAGAACCTGCCCCAGCCGCAGAGGATCCCCACGCAAGAAGACAGGCACCTCCGGCGATTTGCGAATGATCACCTCCACATGTTTGCGCTCCGCCAGATCGGCAAACATGCCCGCCAGCGAGTCGAGCTGCTCGCTGAGATCGAAGTCGATCTCCTCCAACGTCAGCTTGCCGGACTCCACCTTGGTCAGATCGAGAATGTCGTTGATAAGCAGCAGCAAGGTATCTGATGAAGACTTTATCTTGCCCAGATAGTCCCGTTGTTGCTGATCCAGCTCTGTCTGCAGTGCCAGTGAGCTGAAACCGATGATGGCATTCATGGGGGTGCGGATCTCGTGGCTCATATTGGCCAGAAAATCGCTTTTGGCCTGTGCCAGCAAGGCCGTCTGACGGGACAACTCGCTCAACTTCTGATTACGACGCCATAGGGTATAGGCCACCAGCACAAAACTGATCAAGGCACCGCCAAGCACCATTAAATAGAAGCGGTTCAGCAATGATGAAGCCCGCTCCAGCTTATCCATCTTCCAGCGCACCAGGTTATCGCTCACCTGCATATCGATGAGACGATGGCGCAGGGTATGATAAGCCATCACCTGACGACTCAAATCCTTGCTCAGGTTAACCAAGGTGATCACCTCGGGTTGCGAGCCGTAATGGGAAGCAAGAGCACGCTGCAACAAGCTCAGCTGTTGCTGATACTGGTTATCGGCGCTGTGTTGCAAAAAATGGCTGAGTTGGGCCAACTCATTGAGATCACGATGCAAGAGGCTCTCTGCCGGCGTGATAGCGCGTACCTTCTCAAGCTGATGCTGAAAGGGTTGCACGATATATTCCACCGCCTTTTCCATGCTGTACAGTCTGGCCAGCTCCATCTGGTAGAGATCCAAATCCTGCAGCAACCTCTGTGAAAGAGGCGTTTGCTCAACCTCAGCATCACTACGAACCCTGTGAACAAAGCTATCGAGGATACCGGATAACTGGACGAGCCGTTGCTGAACATTGCTATCATTGGCACTCTCACGACCAAGCAGGTAAACACTGTCGGTGTTGATCCGGTTCAGCACTGCCTCCGCTGCCTGATTCAGGCTGTATGCACGCTGCTGTTGACTAAGCAGTTGCCAGCAAAGAACCGAGAAGCCGAGCAACAAGGCAGCAACAAGCAGCAGTACCACAGGGCTCTTCCGTGATCCTTTATTCATCCCGTTTTGACTCTCTACTTATAATGGCCGCTGAATTGTCCGGCTTGAGCAGAGCTCGGAGTGGAAGTGTCCATCCCAGCCGAGCGCTGTGTTAACGTTATTTCACTATTTTAACTCTGGCACTATTTTCATCACAGCCACCAGAACCGATCTTCAAGGAGACTATTATGTCATTTATCACTACTTATTGTAGCCACTGCTTTACAAGAAACCGCCTGCCCTCCACCCATGTAACCCACTCCGCCAAATGTGGGCACTGCAAGGCGTCCCTGTTCAGCCAAACCCCTTGCCTCGGGAAGGCGGATAACTTCGATACCCTGATCAACTCCGATATTCCGGTCGTTGTCGATTTTTGGGCCAGCTGGTGCGGCCCTTGCCAGCAGTTTGCTCCAGTATTTCATGATGTTGCCCATGAACTCGAACCACGGATGCGCTTTGTCAAAGTCGATACCGAGCAGCAGAGCACCATTGCCGCCCGTTACGCCATTCGCAGCATCCCCACCCTGATGGTCTTCAAACAGGGTAAAGTGGTGAACCAGATAAATGGATCCCTGCCCAAGAACATGTTCAAGCAGTGGCTGGAACCGTTCATGGATGTTTGATTTATATTTCGCACATGTTTTATTTATGTGTTCATTTCCTCATTTTTATCAATGAGTATGTGAGTAGAGGCTGATTTTCAACATGTGAGTCTGTTTCAAACAAGTGAATGGATGTAATCTCGGCAACACAAAAACAACCATAAATTAACCGAGAGAACATTATGCACACATCAGCTGTACCCTCTGCTCCATCTCGCTGGCTGGATATCAAGACCGGGATCGTGATCCTGGATCTGCTCCTGCTATGCATCATGCTCGCTTGGCTCCCTTTTGATCCTATGGTCAACAAGGGGCTGGGCATTCTGGTCTTTATAGCTATTCTCTGGCTGACCGAAGCGGTCAACATCACTATCACCGCGATCTCCATCCCGGTACTTGCCACCCTGCTCGGGGTGTTTGATATGAGCAAGTCGTTGACCGACTTCGCAAACCCGGTGTTGTTCCTCTTCTTTGGCGGTTTTGCCCTGGCGGCAGCGCTATCCAAACAGGGGCTAGACACCCAGATTGCCGGTAAGGTGATGCAGCTCGCCAAGGGACACCTCGGCTGGGCTGCCATCGTACTCTTCAGTATTACTGCGGCACTCTCCATGTGGATCAGCAATACCGCTACCGCCGCCATGATGATGCCGCTGGCCCTTGGCATGCTCAAAGGTCTCGACATTCACAAGGAGCGCCGCACACTGGTCTTCGTATTGCTTGGTGTTGCCTACAGCGCCAGTATTGGCGGCATCGGCACCCTGGTAGGCAGCCCGCCCAATGCCATTGCGGCCGCCCAGATGGGGCTGGGCTTCACTGACTGGCTGAAATTTGGCATTCCTGTTGTCCTCATCTTCATGCCAGTAGGCATCGGGCTGCTCTATCTGGTAACCCGCCCCAACCTCTCACATCAGGTCAGCACAGAGCGAGTGACCATAGAGTGGACCGGCCAACGCAAGGTGACCATGCTGATATTTCTGACCACAGTGCTGTTGTGGATTGGCTCCCAGCCTATTGCCCAGGCGCTGGGAGGAATACCTCAATTTGATACACTGATCGCCATGGGAGCCATCATCGCCATCGCCGTCAGCCGGGTAGCTAGCTGGGATGACATCAACCAGAACACCGACTGGGGAGTACTGATGCTGTTTGGTGGCGGCTTGACCCTGAGCGCCATCCTTAAGCAGACCGGGGCCAACGCCTTCCTGGCGGAGCACCTATCCAACGGTCTGGCCACCATGCCGATCTTCGTCATCCTGCTCTGTCTTGCCACCTTCGTGGTGTTCCTGACCGAGCTGGTATCCAACACCGCTACCGCCGCTCTGCTGGTTCCACTGTTTGCCGGAGTCGCAGAGGCACTGGGAGTCTCTCCCATTGTCGTATCCGTGCTGATCGCTGTCGGTGCCTCCTGCGCTTTCATGCTGCCAGTGGCTACCCCGCCCAACGCCATTGTCTTCGCCAGCGGCCATATCCAGCAGCGTGAAATGATGCGGGCCGGCCTGGTGCTGAACCTGGTCTTCACCGTCATTTTGACCCTGCTTGCCTATTTTATGGGCGACATACTGCATTGATGGCTGGTGGCTCGCTCGCCGGGCTCCTCAATCAACACCAGGTTCCAACAAAGCCCCGTATCATCGGGGCTTTCTCTTTTCCTGCACCCCAACGGCCATCTGTCACATCCCTGACCATCGTCAGCTTGTGCCATGCGACAGCAGCGAGAGTACACATGATGATGACTTCAGACTTATGAGCGATACGGGTGCCATGAGATGAGGTGTTCCCGGGAAAGGCTGGTAATAACGACATTAAAATAATATGTGATGCCCTGTACATCTATCACAGATGATCAAGCTTTTTGCAAATGGTGTACAAATATTTACGAATCCAAGCAGCTATAAAAAAACCCCGCATAGCGGGGTTCTCATATTAAGAGGTGATCAACCGATGTTGCAGGGTTTCAGCTTCCAGATACGATCCACATAGTCCTGGATGGAACGGTCTGAGTTGAACTTACCCATGGTGGCCGAGTTGATGATAGCCTTCTTCGCCCACAGCGCCGGATCCCGATACCAGGTATCGATCAGCTTGTGTGCATCCGAGTAGGACTGGAAGTCCGCCAAGGTCAGGTAAGGGTCTCCCCCTTCCAGCAAAGAGCGCTTGATGGAGGCCAGCTCACCCGGACGACCCGGCGTGAAGTAGTCGGTATCAAACCAGTCCAGCACGGCCTTGAGCTCGGAGTTGGCATAGTAGAAGTCGTACGGATTATAACCGCGCGCCTTCAGCGACTTCACTTCGTCCACGTTCAGACCGAAGATGGCACAGTTTTCGGCCCCCGCCTCTTCGGCGATCTCGATGTTGGCTCCATCCAGCGTCCCGATGGTGATTGCACCGTTGAGTGCCATCTTCATGTTGCCGGTACCGGATGCTTCGTAACCAGCAGTAGAGATCTGCTCGGAGACATCTGCCGCCGGGATCAACTTCTCGGCCAGACTCACGCGGTAGTTCGGCATGAACACCACTTTCAGCTTGCCCTGGATACGAGCATCGTTGTTGACCCGATCCGCCAGCTTGTTGATGGCATAGATGATGTCTTTGGCCAGCTTGTAACCGGGCGCCGCTTTGGAGCCGAAGATAAACACACGCGGATGCATGTCATAGTCCGGGTTGGCCAGCAGACGACGATAGAGTGCCATGATGTGAATAAGGTTCAGTTGCTGGCGCTTGTACTCGTGCAGACGCTTGATCTGAACGTCAAAGATCGCCTCGGCACTGACATCGATACCGGTTTCGTCTTTGATGACCTTGACCAGCTTCTCTTTGTTATGACGTTTGATGGTCATGAACTGCTGCTGGAACGCCTTGTCGTCGGCAAATTTCACCACGCCACGCAGTTTGTCCAGTTGCAGCGGCCACTCCTTGCCGACCACTTCGTTGTAGAGACCCGCCAGCTCCGGGTTGCAGGCCAGCAGCCAGCGACGCGGGGTTACCCCGTTGGTCACGTTGCACATTTTTTCCGGCCACAGCTCGGCATACTCGGGGAAGAGATCTTCCTTCACCAGCTTGGAGTGGATCTCGGCCACACCGTTCACCTTGGACGAACCGATCACGCACAGGTTGCCCATGCGAACCTTGCGCACGGCCCCCTCTTCGATGATGGAGAGCTTGGCCTTGATGGCGTCGTTGCCCGGCCACTTGGGCTCCACCAACTCGTTCAGGAAGCGGGCGTTGATCTCGTAAATCACCTCCAGATGGCGAGGCAGTACTTTCTCGAACAGGCTGACCGACCACTTCTCCAGCGCTTCCGGCAGCAGAGTGTGGTTGGTATAAGAGAAGACCTGATAGCAGATGGCCCAAGCGGCATCCCAGTTCAGATCTTCCTCGTCAACCAGTACCCGCATCAGTTCCGGGATGGCGACAGTCGGGTGAGTATCGTTGAGCTGAATGGCAATTTGCGCGGCAAAGTTGCTGAAGTCGGCGCCATGCACCCGCTTGTAGCGGCGCATGATGTCCTTGATGGAGCAAGCACAGAAGAAGTACTGCTGGATCAGACGCAGCTCTTTACCGGCATCGGTCTCATCGTTCGGATAGAGTACCTTGGATATGGTCTCGGCCTGGGCTTTCTCAGCCTGGGAGTCGATATAACCACCGGCGTTGAATACGTCCCAGTCGAAAAACTCGGAGGCGCGGGATTCCCACAAACGCAGGATGTTGACGGTGTGACCGCCAAAACCGACCACCGGAATATCCCAAGGCACCCCTTTAATCTTGCGACCGGCGTGCCACACCTTCTTCAGGCCGCCATTGTCACCAAACACGGTCTCGACGTAGCCATAGAGCGGCACTTCTTGCACCGACTCGGGACGGCAGATCTCCCAGGGGTTGCCATATTCACGCCAGGAGTCTGGGCGCTCAATCTGGCGACCATCCTGAATTTCCTGACGGAACAGACCGTGTTCGTAGTGGATACCGTAACCAACCGCCGGATAGTTCAGGGTGGCCAGCGAGTCGATAAAGCAGGCAGCCAGACGACCCAGGCCGCCGTTGCCAAGTGCCATATCCGGCTCTTGTTCGCACAGGTCGGTCAGTTCCAGGCCGAGTTCGCCCAGCGCCTCTTCGCAAGTCTTGTAGAGGGAGAGGTTGTGCAGGTTGTTGGAGGTCAATCTTCCCATCAGGAATTCAGCAGAGAGGTAGTGAATCGCACGAGTATCTTTCTTGAAATGAGTCTGCTGAGTGCGGGTCAGGCGCTCGTACACCTGTTCATTGACGGCCGCCGCAGTGGCTTTCCACCACGCTTCGGGAGAGGCTTTCTGTTCGCTTGTTCCCAAGGTAGAACGCAGGTGACGCACGATACTCGCCTTGAGCTGATCTTTATCCAGTTGGAGATCCTGGTCTGTCTTCTTCTTGGTAGCCATAAACCATATTCCTTCGTTACAAATAAAATTGTTATCCCGCTTGCGGGACCGGCGCTGTTGTTATCTCAAAATATGTACCGGCGTGAGAATACTAACTAAAGCGGCAGAATTAAAAGTTAACGCAAGTCACACTTTAACCGATAAAAACAGCCTGAAAAGCTTGAAAACCCTTTCCTTAAATTGATCGCACAAAAACAAACATTCCCTTTATTATCATAAGCTTAATGAAAAAATAAAAATATTCTGGCATGAATAGGTTTTCAGAGATTGCCAAGCCTTGAAAATCCCTGAAAATAGGCAGCAAGACGGCACATTGAAACCGGTTTCAATGTGCCTGAAAAATTACCGTATAAATATGAAGCAATCATTGCATCCTTAAAGATGTGCTTTGAACTGATTGCTCAATGGATCGTAATGGTACCCAATCTGATCCAGACGCCCTGCCAACTGCTCTTCACTCATATCGTAATAGGCCAGCAACTCCTCCAACCCGTCACACTCAAGCCTTAGCTTCTCATTGATGATGCCCAGCAAGATGTTGGCATCAAGACGTTGCAAGGTACTGATATCCATGGCGGCACCTCCTGTAAATGACCTGTATAACCATGGGTGGTTACGCAAGGTTTGTCCATAGTACGAAAAACACCCAGCCAGTTTTATATTAAATAACTTTTAAAAACATAGTCTTACTAACGTCACATGCTAACACCATCACATTTTTCAGCAAAAACACCTTGTCACTGCCACAGGATATAACTACTGTATACACATACAGCTTGGATATTCATACAGGAATCCCATATATGAACCAGCCCCTGCACTCACTGCCCTTTGCGATGAATCGTGTCATGAGCAAGCCCTGGCCAACCAGAACCGCCTGCAAAGCGGAGTTGGCTCATGATGGTGTGACTATCCAGTCTGATGATCAGTTTCTGAGCGAACTGAGCAAGTTAGGTGACTCTCATACCGGCTGGATCTTGTTGATCGCCCCGCCGGGACGCCCCACAGTCAGCTGTCTGGAAGAGCGAGGTATCGATCCCAAGAGAGTGCTGGTGGTACATAGCCCCAAAATCAAGAACTGGCAGCAAACCCTGGAGCGCAGTCTGGGCAATGGTCACTGCGCCGCCGTATTTACCTGGCTACCCGAGCAGATCGAGCTGGATCACGTCAAGCTGCAGCGACTGGGACAGCAATCTGGCGTACTCACCCGCTTCTTTGGCGCGAAACGGACTAACCTCGGCACACCTCTGCTGGCTTATTCAGAGCAAGATATCTATCTCAATCATTAAGACAAAAAACGAACGCCTACGCAGGCTCTCCCGCGGGTCGCAGTGACAGAAGGGCGCAAACAATATGTGACCAGCGGCTTTATTTGAAAGACAAGCTTGCAACAGCCTGACGGTAGGCATCGGAGATCATTTGACCCTGCTTGCTGCAAGCAGACAAACATCAAAAGATGTAACGGATAAAGAAGCAGAAAATAAAACCTGAACTGGACAATCATGCAGCCCAAGTATTCAAACCTGCGGGACTTCCTGCCCACCAGCGAACCCGTTTGAGCAATATGATGAGGCTGAAAGTCATTGCATTCATTTGAGCTGATCACGACAATTTGCCCACCGGAGTGACCCTCTCCTTGAAATACCGGGTAACAAGGGGTATAACCACGCGTTTTATCAGGTGTAATAAGTGAGCGGTATGATGCAAGCCCCCTTTTGGCAGACCAAGAGTCTGCAGCAGATGACTGAATCCGAATGGGAATCCCTCTGCGATGGTTGCGGAAAATGCTGCCTCAACAAGCTGATCGATGAAGATACCGACGAACTGGTTTTCACCAATGTCGCCTGCAATTTGCTTAACACCAAGACCTGTCAGTGCTCTGATTACGCCAATCGTTTCAAAAAAGAGCCTGACTGTCTGCAGATCACCCATGACAAGATCACCGAATATGACTGGCTCCCCTCAACCTGCGCATATCGCCTGCTGTCTGAAGGTGACGCTCTTCCAGAATGGCATCCTCTGCTGACCGGCAGTCGTTCCGCGATGCATCAGGCTGGTCATTCCGTCCGTGGCAAAGTCATTCACGAGGATCAGGCGGGTGAATGGATCGATCACATCATCACCTGGGCCAGCTGACACGCTCAACCCGCTATTCTCCAAAGACAAGGGCTTATGGGTATTGCTTGATACCCGCGATGGCGCCTCTGTTCACCCCTTAAACCTGATCAGCTGTTCCACGAGCCATAGCAACACTGATGCAATGGCAGGCAGAGCAACCGCCTATCCCCTTAGAGCGCGAATAAAGCATAATCGCATTACAGACGGGGCCCAGGTCAATCCTGGTGAGCCCCTCCCCTTGATCCTCTTCAAATCCCCAGTAACAACTGTTGTGGTTGCGATGGAACTGGGGGCGATTCACAGGGGATGATTACTCCCCCTGAATCGCACGCATAAAAAAACCGGCGCCTTGGCGCCGGTTTTTGCTCACTATGTCTCGATTACAGAGAAGCAGTGAAGGTACGGGTGATGACGTCTTGCTGTTGCTCTTTGGTCAAAGAGTTGAAGCGAACGGCATAACCAGATACGCGGATGGTCAACTGCGGATATTTCTCCGGGTTTTCCATGGCGTCCAGCAGCATTTCACGGTTCATCACGTTAACGTTCAGGTGCTGACCACCCTCTACGTTGGATTCGTGGTGGAAGTAACCGTCCATCAGGCCAGCCAGGTTGGCTTTCTGGGCTTCCATATCTTTACCCAGTGCGTTCGGAACGATGGAGAAGGTATAGGAGATACCATCTTTAGCGTAAGCGAACGGCAGCTTGGCTACGGAAGTCAGGGAAGCAACAGCACCCTTCTGGTCACGACCGTGCATCGGGTTGGCACCCGGGCCGAACGGAGCACCAGCACGACGGCCATCCGGGGTGTTACCGGTCTTCTTGCCATATACCACGTTGGAGGTGATGGTCAGAACAGACTGGGTAGCAACAGCACCACGGTAGGTGTTCAGCTTCTGAATCTTCTTCATGAAGCGCTCAACCAGGTCACAGGCGATATCATCGACGCGAGCGTCGTTGTTACCGAACTGCGGGTATTCGCCTTCGATTTCGAAGTCGATGGCAACGCCATCTTCGTCACGAATCGGCTTGACCTTGGCGTACTTGATGGCAGACAGGGAGTCAGCGGCTACAGACAGACCAGCGATACCACACGCCATGGTGCGATATACGTCACGGTCGTGCAGCGCCATCAGAGAGGCTTCGTAGCTGTACTTGTCGTGCATGTAGTGGATGATGTTCAGCGCAGCAACGTATTGCTTGGCCAGCCAATCCATGAAGTGGTCCAGACGATCCATTACGTCGTTGTAGTCGAGGTACTCGGACTTGACCATCTCGGTTTTCGGACCGACCTGGATCTTGAGCTTCTCGTCCATACCACCGTTGATTGCATACAGCATGGTCTTGGCCAGGTTGGCACGAGCACCGAAGAACTGCATCTGCTTGCCAACGATCATCGGGGATACACAGCAAGCGATGGCGTAGTCATCGTTGTTGAAATCCGGACGCATCAGATCGTCGTTCTCGTACTGAACGGAAGAGGTCTCGATGGATACCTTGGCACAGTACTTCTTGAAACCGACCGGCAGCTTCTCGGACCACAGGATGGTCAGGTTCGGCTCAGGGGACGGGCCCATGGTGTACAGGGTGTTCAGCATACGGAAGCTGTTCTTGGTGACCAGAGTACGGCCATCAACGCCCATACCAGCCAGGGTCTCGGTCGCCCACATCGGGTCGCCGGAAAACAGTGAATCGTATTCCGGAGTACGCAGGAAGCGAACCATACGCAGCTTCATGACCATGTGGTCCATCAGCTCCTGGGCTTCTTGCTCGGTGATCAGGCCTTTCTGCAGGTCACGCTCGATGTAGATATCCAGGAAGCTGGAGGTACGACCGAAGGACATGGCAGCACCGTTCTGGGACTTGACTGCCGCCAGGTAGGCGAAGTAGGTCCACTGTACGGCTTCTTTGGCGTTCTTGGCCGGTACGGAGATATCGCAACCGTACTTGGCAGCCATCACCTTCATCTGTGCCAGGGCACGGTGCTGCTCGGAGATCTCTTCGCGCAGACGGATGGTGGCTTCCAGGTTGACGCCGTTTTCCAGGTCAGCTTGCAGGGACTTGAACTGGGCCAGTTTGTCGGCCATCAGGAAGTCAACACCGTACAGAGCAACACGACGGTAGTCACCGATGATACGGCCACGGCCGTAGGCATCCGGCAGACCGGTGATAACACCAGACTTGCGGCAGTTCAGGATGTCTTTGGTGTAAACGTCAAACACGCCCTGGTTGTGAGTCTTGCGGTATTCGGTGAAGATCTTCTCGACCATCGGGTCCAGTTGACGACCGTACACTTCGCAAGAAGTTTTAACCATCTTGATACCGCCGTTGGCGATGATGGCGCGCTTCAGCGGCTTGTCAGTCTGCAGACCAACGATCTGCTCCAGGCTCTGATCGATATAACCGGCATCGTGTGCGGTAATGGTGGAGGGCAGGTCAGTATCAAAATCAACCGGCGCATGAGTGCGGTTTTCGATTTTGATCCCTTCCATGACCTTGTCCCACAGCTTGGTGGTCGCTTCGGTCGCGCCAGCCAGGAAGGACTCGTCACCTTCATACGGGGTGTAGTTCTTCTGGATGAAGTCACGGGTGTTGACAGAGGTCTGCCATTCACCGGCCGCGAAGCCTTCCCATGCTTTTTGGAACTGTTCGTTAAGTTCTGCCATTTTTCATTACCTCACACGGTATTGATGTAGTATCCCGCAATCATCCTTAATGATGACGACGGAAGATAAACCAGTAAGTCAGACCAACCATCACGCCACCACCGATGATATTGCCGATGGTCACGGGGATGAGGTTGTGTAGGACGAAGTTGGATACGGTCAGGTCAGCAAAGGTTGCCGGATCCTGGCCGATGGCCTGCCAAAATTCCGGACTAGCCACGCTGTGGATAGCGATACCAACCGGAATCATAAACATGTTTGCGATGCTGTGCTCGAAACCTGAGGCAACGAACATGGCAACCGGCAGCAGCATAACCACTACCTTGTCAGTCGCGCTGCGGGCACCAAAGGCCATCCATGCAGCAAGACATACCATCAGGTTACAGAGGATACCCAGCGCCACCGCTTCGAAGAAGGTGTGGTGAATTTTGTGTTGGGCCACTTTGAGGGCGTTAAGGCCCCACTGACCGTCTGCTGCCGTGTACTCGGCAGAAACGATGATCAGCGCCACCATCAGCAGACCGCCAATCAGGTTACCGAAGTAGACCAGACCCCAATTCTTGAGCAGCTGAGCCCAGCTGATGCGATTGGCAGCCTTGGCCACCAGTGTCAGGGTGGTGGAGGTGAACAGCTCGGCACCGAGCAGCACACAGAGAATAAGTCCGAGAGAGAAGCAGAGACCGCCCACCAACTTGGCCATACCCCAAGGCATGGAGCCGGTTCCGGTCGTCACTGTGATGTAGAAGATAAATGCGATGGCGATGAAAGCGCCTGCGGTGATGGCCAGTGGAATGACCTTGTATGCCGGCTTGGTAGCCTTGGCATAGGTGATGTCTTCAGCCAGTGCAGCGATGGCTTCGGGCTTGAGACAATCGAATGGAGATTCAGCTTTCAATTATTTTCTACCTGAATGTTTTGCCTGTTGAAATCATAACAAAGGGCCAAATAGCCAAAATTGACATTGATCAAGTTTATCAGAGTGCGAATGTAATTTTACTACAAATATTTTAGTGTGATGGCTACGCCACTTTACACCAGGTATCAGCTGAAACAGAAATATCACATTTTTAATGCAATGATTTTAAAGAATTTATTCTAGAGCATGGAAATGTGGCATTGGCAAGATATCTTTGCAGATCGACAGCACATCCCCTGCCCTGCCATCAACCCCCTTAGGGGTATTTTTTGTTTTTTATTTCATCTTTGAATAACAATCCCGTGCCTTGTCGCACGATAAACAGAAGGGGCCACACGGCCCCTTCCTTTACAGCAACGATCACGCCCAGTGATGGGCTCGCTTGGCCTTCTGCAGCTTCTCGTAAGCCGCCAGCAGTTTCTGGTGCAGCGGGAACTGGGAGAGGGACAGGTCAGCCGCCTCCAGCCCGTGGAAGCGTGCTTCGCCAGTGGCGTTGGCCCATGCCTGTGCCAGCGTCTCTTCACCATACATGCGGGTGAAGACGGCGCGATACTGCTCCGGATCCCGCTCCTCGTCGAGGAACAACTCGACGCAGGCGCGCAGGGCGCGGTAGTAGCTGGCACGCTCGGCAGTGAACACCGACTGGTTGAACTCCATGGTCCAGTCGATGAGATCCAGCGCCGTCTCCAGCTCACCGGCGGCCAGCGCCAGCATGGCTTTCAGCTCGCCAACGCGCAGGGTGTGCAGCGCGGTCCCCTTGGCGGCGGCGATGCCCAGCAGCTCGCGTACACGGGTACGCTCGTCGTGCCCCTCTTCATCCAGTTGATCAAACAACGCCATGTACTGCTCGGCATCCCAATCAAGTGATGGCAGTGCCAGGATCACTTCGCGCAGGTTGGCTCCCATATTGTTGTTGGCCAGCAGCAGATCTTCGGCCGGATAGATGTCGGACATGCCGGGCACCAGAATGCGGCAGGCGTAGACACCCAGATGCTCGTAGTCGGCGATATAGACCGGCTGCTCCAGCTCGTGGAAGATGCCGATCAGGTGGTCGAACTCCTCCTGCGAGGTGCCACGGAAGTCCCAGTCGGCAAACTCGAAGTCCGCATCTTGCTTGAACAGATCCCAGCTGATAAGGCCCGAGGAGTCGATGAAGTGGGTCTCGAGGTTGTGGTGATCCGCCACCTGCTCGTTGTCGAATGACGGCGGCACGAATACGTCGAGATCCTTGAGACCGCGGCCCTGCAGCAGCTCGGTGACGGTACGCTCGAAGGCCACTTCGAAGCGCGGGTGGGCACCGAAGGAGGCAAAGCAGGTGCCATTGCTCGGGTTAAGCAGCACCACACAGATGACCGGATAGCGGCCACCCAGGGAGGCATCGAAGCTGTAAATGGGGAAGCCTTCCGCTTCGAGGGCGGCGATGGAGGCTGCAATTCCCGGATAACGGGCAATCACCTCGTCCGGGATCAGCGGCAAGCTGATAGCCTCGGCGATGATCTTGTTCTTCACGTGGCGCTCGAACACCTCGGAGAGCGCCTGGGTGCGCGCTTCGGTCTTGGTGTTGCCAGCGCTCATGCCGTTGGAGACATAGAGGTTGCCGATGATGTTCATCGGGATGTAGACGGTCTCGTGATCGGACTGGCGCTCGAACGGCAGGGCGACGATACCGCGCTCTTCGTTGTTTGACTGAAGATCCACCAGCATGTCGGCGGTCACTTCACCATCCGGGTTGTAAAACTTGCGGGTGAAGCTGTCTAGCAGACCGGCCGGGAACTGGTCACCCTCGATGGGGAACCACTTTTCGTTCGGGTAGTGAACGAAATCGCCGTTGGCGACCTGCTCGCCAAGATAGAAGTCGGCGAAGAAGTAGTTGGTGGAGAGACGCTCGAAATATTCGCCAAGGGCAGACGCGAGGGCCGCCTTCTTGCTGGCACCCTTGCCGTTGGTAAAGCAGAGGGCGCACTCTTTGTCGCGAATATGCACCGACCAGACGTTCGGCACGGGGTTGAGCCAGGAGGCCTCTTCAATATCAAAGCCCAAGGCTTGCAGCTTGGTCTGGAAGCGTTCGATGGAGTCTTCCAGCGCCGCGTCCTTGCCGGGAATAAAAGTGTGGTCAGTCATCACGATATCCTGATTTTTATTGGCTCATGTTCGGCCGCAGATAATAGCAGGGGTCGGCGGCTTTGGCAGGACAAAAATCAGTAAACAGGGATGAGTCGCACGGTGAGAAACCGGCTTGTCCCCGCTCCCCCGCCAAAAAAAGCGCGGGCCCGGGGATTGCCCGGGCCCGCTTGTTACGCGACGCGATAAACCGTCAGAGCTGCTTACCCTGGCTCGCAATCACCTGGCTGTACCAGTGGAAGCTCGCTTTCTTGATCCGGCGAAGGGAGCCCCCCTGCTCGTCACGCTCCACATAGACGAAGCCGTAACGCTTCTGGTAGCCGTTGAGCCAGCTCAGGATGTCGGTGAACGACCAGGCGCAGTAGCCGAGCAATTCCACCCCATCCTGCATCGCCTCCTGGCACGCCTTGACGTGGCTGCGCAGGTAATCGATGCGATACTCATCGTTCACCTTGTCGCCCGCCTCCAGCTTGTCGAACTCGCCAAGACCGTTCTCGGTGATCATCAGCGGCAGGCCATAGCGGGAAGAGAGGCGACGCAGCGCGATGCGCATCCCGGTCGGGTCGATGGCCCAGTCCCAGTTGCTGGTCTCAAGGTGCGGATTGGGCGCCGTCTTGTAAAGACCCGGGATGCCGCTGGACGGGGTAGTGCCCTTCTTGCCGGTGGTGTTGATCCGCTGCAGGGTCTGACCGCCCAAGGGGTTATCTGTGTAGGTCAGGGTGTAGTAGTAGTTGACGCCGATGTAGTCGGGCGTCCCCTCTCGCAGCAACTCCATATCGCCCGGCAGGATCTCCGGCGCCTCGCCGTTTTCCCGCAAGTAAGCGAGCGCCGCCTGCGGATAGCGGCCGAAGCAGTAGGCATCCAGCCACCAGAGGTTGTTGAACTCCTCGGCGTTCTCGTAGGCCAGCATATCTTTCGGATCGCACGACGCCGGATAGGCTGGGGAGTAAGCAAAGCTCGGGCCGATGAGGCCATTTGGCACATGCTGGCGAAACGCCTTGATCACCCGGGCGTTAGCCAGAAAGGCGATATGGTTGGCGGCGAAGAAGCGCTTGCGATCCTGCACAGCGGGCGGATGGGTGCCGAGCTGATAGGCGTTAGTCAGGTTGTAGTTCTGCTCGTTAAGCGACACCCAGTACTTCACCTTGCCGGCAAAACGCTGATAGAGGGTCACGCAGTAGCGCTCGAAATCCTCGATAATGCGTCGGTCTTCCCAGCCGCCGTACTCATCTTGCAGCGCCTGCGGCAGATCCCAGTGATAAAGGGTCAGCACCGGTTCGATCTGGTGGGCCAAGAGGGTGTCGATCAGCTTCTCGTAGAAGGCCAGCCCCGCCTCGTTCACCTCCCCCCGACCGGTGGGATAGATGCGCGGCCAGCTCACCGAGAAGCGGTAAGCCTTGAGCCCCATCTCGGCCATCAGCGCCACGTCCTCTTCCATGCGGTGGTAGTGATCCACCGCCACATCGCCGTTGCTCCCCTCAAAGGTCTTGCCCGGCAGCTTGGTGAAGAGATCCCACACCGAGGGCCCCTTGCCATCGGCATTCCAGCCCCCCTCCACCTGATAGGCGGCGGAGGCGGCACCCCACAGAAAATCGCTCGGGAAGTCGTTGAACTTGTGGTGATGCATCTGGTGTTGCTCCTTCTGCGCTGATGGTGTCAGCCATCTCTGATAACTCGGCGCCCCCGTGCCGGGGCACCCGAAATGAATTGGCATAAGCATCCATCACTTCTAAAATTCCGTCCAATGACAAATATGACCACTCAACATTCCCAACAGGAATGAAAGGAGCCCTGATGGAGCTACGGGATCTGAAAGCCTTCGTCACTCTGGGGGAGGTGCTGCACTTCGGCCAGGCGGCGGTACGTCAGCACGTTACCCAGTCGGCCCTGAGCAAACAGATAAGGCGACTGGAGGAGGAGCTGGGCGGCGAGCTGTTCGAGCGCAACGCCAGCACCACTCGCCTCACCGGACTGGGCAGGGCGCTGTATGAAGATGCCCGCGCTGTGGTCATCCAGAGCGAGCAGCTCTCGCGCACCGCCCGCGACGTGCTGGCGGGCAATGTCGGCACCCTGCGCATCGGCTTTGGCGTGGCCACCAAAATCCTGGTGCCCGCCGCCATCGCCCGTTTTCGCGCCGAGCGGCCGCAAGTGACCATAGAGCTCAACGATCTCTCTACCCACCACCAGCTACTGGCGCTCAGTGAAGGCAAGCTGGATCTCGGTTTTTGCCGCCTGCCCGCCCCCAAGGGGTGGCACGCCCTGCCAGTGGTCGAAGCACACTTTGTCGCCGTGCTGCCCGCCAGCTACCGCGATGTGAGGGAGTTGGCGGATCTGGTGGACAAGCCGCTGGCGATCCTGCGTCGGGACAAGGCCCCGTCGTTTTACGATCACCTGATGAACTATCTGGCCCAGAGCGGGCTGCGTTTTCGCGATATCCAGTACGTCAACGACTTTGCCGCTGGCGTCGCCACCGCGGCAGCCGAGATCGCCTGGACCCTGGTCCCCTCCTCCACCACCATAGAGCACCCGGATGTGCTCACCCTCCCCTTGAGAGACGGGGAAGCCTGTTGGACCATTGGCCTTATCCGTCCGCCCCACAGCAAGGGGCCCTTGATCGATGCCTTCTGGGCAACCATCGCCGATATGACGCCAAGATAGACACGCCCTTGGCAAACCTTGGCAAACCGCAGATGGCGGCAACGCATCAACGATAACGTTCGACGATACGCGCCAACTCGCCGCTTTGTCGCAGCTGTTGCAGGGCACGGTTGAACTCGGTTATCCGGGTATTGAAGCGGGAGTGCTTGCCGATGCAGAGATTGAACGGGGTAGAGGCAAGCTGCAGCGGCACCTCGACCACCTGCCCGGACAATCCCAGCTGGTTGAGTTTGAAACGTGCCACCAGTGGGTCGGTCACCATCAGGTCCCCCCGACCCGCCGCCAGCATTTTGAAAACATTATCGACATTGATGGTGTGATGAACGGTGAAGCCCGCCAGGTTCTCCTTGCCCCAGCCGTTACCGAAATAGTCGAGAAAGGTAAGTGATTTGAAATCGCTCAAGCTGCTGGCTCGCTGAAATTCCGCCATTCGGGGATGGGCGCGCTGGGTAAAAATGGTTAGCACAGTGGTAGTGACCGGCTCTTCCACAACCAAGGTATAGCTGCGCCGCTCCCGGGTTGCGATGGTGACAAAGCCATCGGCCTGCGCCATCCGCACCATTTTTTGCGCCCGTTGCCACGGATAACCTTCATGGCGCACCCGCAGCCCCATCTGCGCTGCCACCCGCTCCATCACGTCGATCATCAGCCCGCGCATCTTGCCCTGTTCGTCACGCCACGAATATGGGGCAAAGTCGTCAAAGTAGACCAGCTTCAACTCGGCCGCTGGCGCCGCCCAGACACTCTGCCACATCAGCAATCCCCACAAGATTGCACTCCCCAGACTGACTCTCATGGCCGCGACTCCATCCACTTCTGCCACCTCTGAGCCTAGTGCAAAGCGGGCTGCGGCAAGGTTCAGGATCCAGTGGAAAAAGTGGCCAACGGAAAAAGAGAGGGGAAGCAGTGGCTTCCCCTCTCTCGTTCGTTTTTCATTACGCCACCTTATCGATGGCGGTCACGACCTTCTGATCACGCCAGCTCGGCGCGCAGCGCCCTGGTGGCATCGACCATCACCTTGAGGGCGGCTTCTGTCTCTTCCCAGCCGCGGGTCTTGAGGCCGCAATCCGGGTTGACCCAGAGCCGCTCGGCCGGGATCTGTTTGGCGGCCTTGCGCAGCAACCCCTCAATCCAGCTCTGGCTCGGCACGTTCGGCGAGTGGATGTCGTAGACGCCCGGGCCAATCTCGTTGGGGTAGTTGAAGCGTTCGAACGCTTCGAGCAGCTGCATCTGGCTGCGGCTGGTCTCGATGGTGATCACATCCGCATCCAACGCCGCCACCGCCTCGATGATGAGGTTGAAGTCGCTGTAACACATGTGGGTGTGGATCTGGGTGCTGTCCGCCACCGGGCTTGCACTCAGACGGAAGGCCCGCACCGCCCAGTCGAGATAGGCCTGATGATCTTGCTTGCGCAGGGGCAAGCCTTCGCGGATCGCCGGTTCGTCGATCTGGATGATCTTGATGCCAGCGGCTTCCAGATCTGCCACCTCGTCGCGAATGGCAAGGCCGATTTGCAGGGCGGATTGCTCGCGGCTCACATCTTCCCGCGGGAAGGACCAGCAGAGGATGGTCACAGGACCGGTCAGCATGCCCTTCACCGGCTTGTCGGTCAGGCTCTGGGCAAACTTTGTCCACGCTAGGGTCATGGGAGTCGGGCGGTCAATATCGCGGGTGATCACCGGCGGCTTGACGCAGCGGGAGCCATAGCTCTGTACCCAGCCGAAACGGGTGATGGCAAAGCCATCCAGCAGCTCACCGAAATACTCCACCATGTCATTGCGCTCGGCCTCGCCATGTACCAGCACGTCCAGCCCGATGGCCTCCTGACGCGCGATGGCATCGCGGATCTCCGCCTTAATGCCCGCCTCGTAGGCGCTGTCGTCGATGCGACCGGCGCGCCAATCCTGCCGCAATACCCGGATCTGCGAGGTCTGCGGGAAAGAGCCGATGGTGGTGGTGGGCAGCAGCGGCAGCTTGAGATCCGAGCGCTGCAGCTCGGCCCTGACCGGATAGGGGCTGTGGCGATCAAAATCGCTGTTGGTGAGGCTGGCGAGCCGTGACTGCACCGCTTTTTTGTGCACCCGGCTGTCGGACTCCCGATCAACGATGGGCTGGCTGTAGGCGGTGATTTTGTCGAGCTCGCCCCCATCCAGATACTCTCTGAGCAGCCCCAACTCGAAACATTTTTGCAAGGCGAAGGCGAACCAGCTGCGGGTCTGGGGATCCAGCTCCTGCTCCAGGGTCAAATCCACCGGGCTATGCAGCAATGAGCAGGATGAGGCCACCCAGAGCCGCTCGCCGAGTTTGGCTTTCAGTGCCTTCAGAGTCGGCGCCAGCTTGGCCAGATTGGCACGCCAGACGTTACGGCCGTTGATCACCCCGGCTGAGATGACCCACTGGGCGGGCAGATGCGGCACCAGGGTCTCCAGTTGCTCGGGGGCGGCCACCAGATCCAGATGCAGGCCATCTACCTTGAGGCTGGTGATGATGTCGCGCTGATGAGCCACCGAACCGAAATAGGTGGTGAGCAGCAGCTTGCAGGGGCCCGCGAGGCGCTCGTAGGCGTTGAGGTAAGCCAGCCGCCACTCGTCCGGCAAGTCCAGCGTCAGCGCCGGTTCGTCGATCTGTACCCACTCCACCCCTTGGGCGGCCAACTTGGCCAGGACCTCCTGATAGACGATGAGCAGGCGATCGAGCAGTTCAAGGCGCGAGAAGCCGCTCTCTTTCTCCTTGCCGAGCCACAGATAAGAGACCGGTCCCAGCAGCACCGCCTTGACCGGCAGCCCCAGAGCTTTGGCCTCTTCGACCTCGTCAAACAGCTGGCTCCAGCCCAGCTTGAAGCGCTGATCACGGCTGAACTCCGGCACCAGATAGTGATAGTTGGTGTTGAACCACTTGGTCATCTCGGCGGCGGCCGCCGCCGGGCCGGTCGGCGCACGGCCGCGGGCCACCCGGAACAGGGTGTCGAGATCGGTCTCGCCATGACGGTGACGGGCAGGCACCGCATCCACCAGCAGGCTGGTACCGAGCACCTGATCGTACCAGGCAAAGTCGCCCACCGGCAGCAGATTGACCCCGGCGCCGTGCTGGGCCTGCCAGTGGCGTTCACGCAGCGTCTTGCCCACGGCAACGAGTTCGGCCTGAGTGGTCTCGCCACGCCAGTAGGATTCGAGGGCAAATTTCAGCTCACGCTTGGCGCCGATACGGGGGAAGCCCAGGGTGTGTGCTCGTGTCATAGGTTCATTTCCTTATGCTCATTCATCTGATGGGAAACTGGATGATTTGGCCATCCAGATGTTTACACATCCAAAATGACAAGATAAGGTGACGCTGGCTATTGAATCCTCTTCAAGTGGCTCTCAAATAATCCTCAACTGACCGCCAGTCAGGTTCACCGCGAGGATGCAGAGGCCGATGTTTACAGGTGCAAGAGGTGCCGGAGTCAAGAAGCGCAGCAGGGTAACCGCCGGCCGCAACCTCAGCGCCATACGCAATCTCACAAGGAGCCATCTTATGACAGTGCCAAGCAATGCAGGGATAGAGATCAAACACTTGAAAACATTGACCGCGCTGGCCGAGCAGGGCTCGCTGGCCGGTGCGGCGCTGACCCTCAACCTCACCCAGTCCGCCCTCTCCCACCAGCTCAAAGAGCTGGAGACCCGCCTCAATCTGGAGCTTTACCTGCGCAAAAGCCGCCCTCTGGTGCTAACCGCAGCCGGCAGCCAGCTGCTCGCCCTCGCCCGTCAGGTCCTGCCCGCTCTGGCCCAGACCGAGAAACAGCTGCAGGCCCTGCAGAGCGGCGATGCGGGCAGGCTGCATCTGGCGCTTGATTGCCACAGCTGCATCCAGTGGCTGCTGCCGCTGTTGTCGGAATTTCGCCGCCAGTGGCCCGGGGTGGATCTGGAAGTGGAGTCGGTGCCGGGCTTTGATGCCATCAATGCCCTGCTCGGTGGCCAGCTCGACCTGCTGCTCACCTCCGATGTGCAGGCCCGTGGCGATCTCCACTTCGAGCCGCTGTTTGCCTTCGATCTGACTCTGGTGATGGCGCCGGATCACCCCCTCTGCCACCAGAGCCACATCGAGCCGGGCGATCTGGAGGCGGAGGTGCTGCTGGTCTATCCGGTGGAGCGCAGCCGCATGGATATCTTCAGCCGCTTTTTGCAACCCGCCGGGGTGGAGCCCACCCGCTGCAAGCCGGTGGACAACACCTCAGTGATGCTGCAGATGGCCGCCGCAGGGCTCGGGGTCGCTGCCCTGCCGCGCTGGGCCAGCGAGGAGTTTGTCAGACAGGGGATGCTCTGCGCCCGCCCCCTCGGGAGCGGTATTCGTCGCCATATGTACGGCGCGGTGCGGGCCGCCGATCGGGATCAAGCCTGCCTGCAGAGCCTCTTGGCTCGTATCCGGACTACCATGGCTTGATGATGGCTCAGAGCGTTCCGAAGTAGCTACGCAGCGCCTCCACCACCCGCCGCACCTTCTCCGGGATCTCCCGCTGCGGCGTGATGGCGTGGATCTCCATCGGCTGCACCCGAAAACCGGGCAACAGTTCGAGCAGACGCCCCTGCGCCAGATCCTCGCCAATCTCCCCCTCCGGTTGCAGCGAGATCCCCTGCCCCGCCAGCGCAAACTGGCGCAAGGGCAACACGTTATTGCAGAGCACCTTGGCCTTGAACCTCACCCTGTGCTCGCCCCCCTTCTCATCCTGCAGCAGCAAACCGTTGCCCAGCATGTCGCCGCAAAGCCAGTCGTGGGTGGCCAGATCGGCGGGCGTGCGCGGCGCTCCCTTGCGCGCCAGATAGGCGGGGGCGGCGCAGAGCAGCATCCGGGTCTGCCCCAGTTTGCGGGCCACCAGGGTCGAGTCGGGCAAGGTGCCGACCCGCAGTGCCACATCGATCCGCTCGGCAATCAGATCCCGCTTCTCGTCGTCGGCGATGATCTGGATGGTGAGGCCGGGGTGGGCCTGCAGCAGCGGAGAGAGGGCCAGCGCCAGCGGCTGGCCCGCCATCCCCACCGGGGCGGTGATCCGCACTTCCCCGAGCAGGGCGTCGCGCACCTCCGAGAGGCGCAGCTCGGTCTCGCTCAGAGTCTGCTGCAACGCCCGACACCCTTGCCACACCACCTCTCCCGCCTCGGTCAGACTGAGACGACGGGTGGAGCGATGGAGCAGGGGCAGTCCGAGCAGGCTCTCCAGCTGACTGATATGCTGACTGACGGCGGAGGGGGTCATGCCAAGGGATTTGGCCGCCCCTGTCATGCTGCCCGCTTCCACCACGGCGGCGAAGATGGCGTAACGTCTGAGCTGTTCCATTATTAAATCCAGCTTATAAGTGAATGCATTTTTGAGGTGATTATTAAATCATAAATGGCGGCGTAGGATAGCCCCATTCCAACAGTGAAGGAGAGTTCCCCATGAAGATTGCCCTGATCGGTGCCAGCGGTTTTGTCGGTTCAGCCATCCTGAACGAGGCCATCAGCCGCGGCCATCACGTCACCGCCATCGTCCGCGATGTCAGCAAGGTGGCCGCCCATCCGCAGGTCACCGCCGTGGCGGTGGATGCCCAAAACCCGCAGGCATTGGCCGAGGTGCTCAAGGGGCACGATCGGGTGATCAGCGCCTACAACCCGGGCTGGAGCACACCGGATATCTACGACCAGTACCTCAAGGGCGCCAACGCGATCGTCGCAGCAGCCAAAGCGGCCAACAGCTGGCTGCTGATAGTAGGTGGCGCCGGCAGTCTGGAGGTTGCCCCCGGCGTGCAACTGGTGGATACCCCTGAGTTTCCGGCCGAGTGGAAACAGGGGGCGCTGGCGGCCCGCGACGGTCTCACCGCCCTGCGTCGTGAAACCACCCTCGACTGGCGCTTTGTCTCTCCCCCGGTGTTCCTCGAACCGGGCGAGAAGCGCGGTGGCTATCGGATTGGTGGCGATCAGGTGCTGTTCAGCGGCGAACAGCCTGCCGGGATCACCGCCGGTGATCTGGCTGACGGTGTGCTGAACGAGGTGGAAAAACCGGCTCACCAGCGCCAGCGCTTTACCCTGGGTTACTGAGAGCCAGCAGGCGGTTAAGGCCAGAATACGCGGTCACTCGCCTGTGCTTTCGGTCAGGTAAAAAACCGCTCAACCAGAAGGGAGGCATCCGCCTCCCTTCTGTTTTGGTCATTTTTACCGGTTGCAGCTTGCCTCTGGTTATCACTCTCCCTCTCATCATTTCCCATTCCGCCCTTAATTGCTGCGCAAAAACCCGTCAGCTCATCAGGAGCCGAATTCCATTTCGAATTTTGTATATAACTAAGAATAATTTGTTGTTTCCGTCTTATAACGCCGAACAGTAGCATCCCCTTCATTCCAGATGGCGCCACACCGCTGCGCATACCGCCACACTGTCGCGCCATCCCGTTTGCCACTTATCAGGTCTGCCAACAGCGGAGGCAGTGCAAGAGATGGCGCCAGAGATAACGAAAGAGTGAGGAGGTGCACATGGAACATTCACCACTGCCGATCATCGATCTGGCTGCCCTCAACGGGGCGCCCGAGGTGCGTCGCCCTATGCTGGCCAGGCTGGCCGCGGCCGCCCGCGATGTGGGCTTTTTCTATCTGGTCGGCCACGGCTTGAGCAAGGTTGAGATGCTAGAGACCCTGGCGCTGGCAGAGCGCTTCTTTGCCCTGCCGGAGCAGGAGAAGCTGGCGGTGCAGATGGTCAACAGCCCCCACTTTCGCGGCTATAACCGGGTCGGTGCCGAGCTCACCCGAGCGCGGCCGGACCTGCGCGAGCAGTTCGATATCATGAATGAGGCGCAGGCTCTGCCTGCAGCCCTGATCCGTGAACCCTGGCAGCGGCTGATCGGCCCCAACCAGTGGCCGACCGCCCTGCCAGAGATGAAAGCCCATCTGCTGGCGTGGCAGAATCGGCTGAGCGACATCACCCTCACCCTGCTGGCCGCTTTTGCCGAAGTACTGGAGCAACCGGCCAACGTGTTTGACGACAGTATTCGCGGCGCCCTCTACCAACACATGAAGCTGATTCACTACCCGGGGCAAGAAGCGGGTGGCAGCAGTCAGGGGGTCGGCGCCCACAAGGATCCCGGCTACCTGACGCTGGTGATGCAGGACAATCATTCGGGGCTTGAGGTCGAGACGGCCGACGGCTGGATCTCCGCGCCGCCCCTGCCGGGAGCACTGGTGGTCAATATCGGCGAGCTGCTGGAACTGGCTTCCAACGGCTATCTCAAGGCGACCCTGCATCGGGTGGTGAGCCCGCCGCCCGGCGTATCGCGCCTCTCCTGCGCCTTCTTTATGGCGGCGCGGCTCGATGCCACCGTGCCACTGCTCAGCCTCTCCCCAGAGCTGGCAGCGCAGGCGCAAGGGCCGGAGAGTGACCCGACCAACCCGCTCTTCTATCAGGTAGGGGAGAACGTGCTGAAAGGGCGGCTGCGCTCCCACCCGGAT
This sequence comes from Aeromonas sp. A600620, assembly GCF_029479985.1. Taxonomy (NCBI): domain Bacteria; kingdom Pseudomonadati; phylum Pseudomonadota; class Gammaproteobacteria; order Aeromonadales; family Aeromonadaceae; genus Aeromonas; species Aeromonas sp. A600620. The sequence goes on from NZ_JAAKXB010000012.1 coordinate 79,577, forward strand.
GTGGCGGCGCGCCACTATGGGCCGGTGGAACCTGCTCACCTCCCGCGCACTGAAAGCGAAGCGATACCGGCCTGAGCAGCGCAAAGATGCGCATGCGGGTATATGCATAAGCCACAAGCCGCATGCACATACCCGCGCTGACAAAAACAACAAGCAACGAACAACAAAACAAGTCATGGCCAGAGCCTGGCCATCACGGAGCAACACGATGAAATTCAAGACCATGAGCGTACACAGCGGCCAGCGGATCGACCCACAGACCGGCGCCCTCACCACCCCGCTCTACCAGAGCAGCACCTTCAGCTACTTCAACGCCCAGGCGGGCAAGGAGCGCTTTGCAGGTCAAGCCCCCGGCTTTATCTACAGTCGCTTTGGCAACCCCACCACCGCCGAGCTGGAGCAGAAACTGGCGGCGCTGGAAGGTGCCGATGAAGCGCTGGTGGTGGCGAGCGGCATGGCGGCGGTAAGCGCCATCATGTATGCGCTTGCCGACAGCGGCGATGAGGTGGCCTATATCGGCCCGCTCTACGGCGGCACCGATGCGTTCCTCAAGCAGACCTTCAGCCGCGCCGGTATCAAGGTCACCGCTTACGAGAGCGACCGGGATCTGCTGGCCAACATCCGCCCTGCTACCAAGGTGGTACTGTTCGAAACCCTGACCAACCCCACCCTCAAGGTGGTGGATCCGCGGCTGGTGGTGGAAGCGGCCCGCAAGGTGGGCGCCATTACGGTATGTGACAACACCTTCCTCACCCCCTACCTGCTGCGTCCGCTGGAGCTCGGGGTCGATGTGGTGATGCACAGCGGTACCAAATATCTGGGCGGCCACGGCGACATCATCGCCGGGGTGGTGGCGGGCTCCCACGCCCTGATGAAGTCGATCCGCACCGTGGCCCTCAAGCATATCGGCTCCCCCATCGGCCCGCAGGAGGCCTACCTGCTGCAGCGTGGAGTCAAGACCCTGCCGCTGCGGATGGATGCCCACCTGCACAATGCCCAGAAAGTTGCCGAGTTTCTGGCCGCCCACCCGGCAGTGAAGAAGGTGATCTACCCGGGCCTTGCCAACCATCCGGGCCACGATGCCCTCGGAGCCTTCGCCAGCGGCTTTGGCGGCATGGTGAGCATCGAGCTGGAGGGCGGGTTTGAGCGCTGCGCCACCCTGCTCGATAACCTGCAACTGTTTGTGCAGGCGGTGAGTCTGGGGGATCTCGAGAGTCTCGCTTGCCATCCGGCCAGCACCACCCACGCCGCCATGGACGAGGCGAGCCGCCTCGCCGCCGGGGTCAACGACGATCTCATCCGCTTCAGCATCGGGGTGGAAGACGCCGACGATCTGATCGCCGATCTGGCCGCCGCGCTGGCGCAGATCTAACCGGGCGCGCTTTTACTCGCCGGCAAAACAGCGGCGAGTGATATGCCTCAAACACAACAACGGCCCATCAAGGGCCGTTGTTGTTTGTTGCGCTATGGAAAGACGGGATTTACTCCTCCCACACCACCACCTGGGATGAGGGCCAGCGATCCCCGACCTGGGCGTACTTTTGCTCCAGCAGGTGACGCTTGATCTTCATGGTGGGAGTCAGCACACCGTTTTCGATATTCCAAGGGGTTTTCACCACCAGAATGCCGCGAATTTTGGCATGAGATTCCAGCTGATCGTTGACCCGAACCCGCGCCGCTTCCAGTCTGGCGTTGACCTCCTCCCGATTGCCCTTCATGGCGCTCTCGGCCAGCTGCACCAGCGCAATGGGCTGGGGCATGCCGTAACCAATCACGCAGAGCTGTTCGATAATGGGCTCCTGCCCAAGCAGCCCCTCGATGGGTACCGGCGCCACATACTTGCCCTTGGCGGTCTTGAACACATCCTTCATCCGGCCGGTGATGGTGAGATAACCCTCCTTGTCCAGCTTGCCCATGTCGCCGGTGTGGAGCCACCCCTCGGCATCAATGGCCTCGGCGCTGTGCTCGGGATCCTTGTAGTAACCCAGCATCATCCCTTCGCAGCGGCAGAGGATCTCCCCTTCGTCAGAGATCTTGATGGTCACCCCGATCCCCGCCTTGCCGACGGTGCCGATCTTGTCGGCGCGGAACGGGTAGTTGATGGTGGAATAGGCATGGTTCTCGGTCATGCCCCAAGCTTCAGTCACCTTGAGGCCGATGCTCAGATACCACTCAAGCAGCGCAGGAGAGACAGGCGCGGAGCCGCAGCCGAGTACCCGGGCCTGATCCAGTCCCAACCCCTTTTGCAGCTTGCGTTTGATCAGGCCGGAGATAAGCGGGATCTTGAGCAGCAGTTCGAGTTTCTTCTGGGGCAGCTTCTCGTGGATCTTGATGCGGAACATGGCCCACAACCGCGGCACCGAGATAAAGACGGTGGGACGGCAGCGTTTGACATCTTCGATAAAGGTGTCGAGGGATTCGGGGAACGCGATGGTAGCGCCGCCATAGAGACTGCCGCCGTAGATGTAGACCCGCTCGGTAATGTGGGCCAGCGGCAGGTAGGAGAAGCCCCGATCGGCCTGACTCAGGCTCACCGTCTCCACCAGCTTCTCGCACGACCAGGCGTAACGCTCAACGCTCAGCATGGCCCCTTTCGGCTTGCCGGTACTGCCGGAGGTGTAGACCAGACTCAGCAGGGAGTCAGGGGCCTGCACCGGGCTGTCAGGGATCGGCTCATGCGCTTCCAGCAGATCATCCCACTGGTGGCTGGCTGGCATGGTGTCGTAGGGGAAGGCGATGCGCAGCAGATCGGCGGGTACTCCAGCCTCCTGACTCTTCCAGTCATCCAGCTTGCCGACGAAGATCGCCTTGGCTTCGCTATGGCGCAGCACATATTCGATGGTGTCGACGTTGGCTGTCGGATAGATGGGCACGCTCACATACTGCCCCATCTGCATCGCCAGATCGGCGATAAACCACTGGGCGCAGTTCTTGGAGAGCAGCGCCACCTTGTCACCGGCCACCAGACCGAGGTGACGCAAGGCCGTCACCATCCGCCGCGCTTCATCGGCCACTTCACCCCAGGTGAAATCGACATATTCGCGGTTGATGGTTTGACGCAGGTAGGTTCGATCAGGACACTGCCGCTCCCAGTGATAGAGCATCTCGAGCGGCAGTTTATTGGCAATGCGTGAGGAGGAGGCCATAGTTTAATCCCTGAAACAAAAGGCGAAACTTATTATTAACCTTTCACTAACTTCAGGGGAAGGATAAACTCAAACTTCAGTTTGAATTGTGTATCCGATCAAGCTTCTGCGTCTTGTTGCAGACGAATCCACATCGCCTGCACCAGTTTTTCATCCTCTTCAGATAGCTCACCTTGCAAGATCGCCTCGTTGAGGCTGCGCAGCACATAGCTCTTGACGTCCCGCACCAGGGTCTTGCCTTCCAGCTCGGCCCGGGCAACGGCCAATGAGATATGACCTCGCAGGTAACCCCCCGCAAACAGCTCATCGTCGGTCGCGGTAGCAACCATGCTGTCGATCAGTCCCAACAACTTGTGCTCAAAATCGTGAATCGTCATGTAACGCAGCCTCATTTGCGGCAAAAAATTCGGGGGTATGGAACCGCAATCCGGTTGATTGCAGCTCTCTGGCGCCAGGCCAGCAGCGTCCTTGGCGTCCTATTCCGGGTTGGCCACCGGGTAGATGACCTGATCCTTGTATCCCGTGGTTATTCGCAGATAACCACGCAACGCCCGGTTTAATTCGGGATCATCGGTGTCCACCAGCAGCGGCCTGCCCGCAAGGGCGGCAAGCTTGGCTTTGGTTGCCAGCACCTGGATATTCTCCAGCCCGACACACCGAATCACCTCAGGACTCAATTGCTGATTTCCGCGCCCGAACAGATGTCCCTGTCCGCCTATCAGGGTAATGATCAGTCGGCAGCGACGGCCGCGGATCCGGGTCAGGATCTCGGCGGCGCTGAGATCCTGCCCGATAAGTCGGCTATTTTCCACCAGATCCACACCGAGCAAAGTATTTTCCAGACCGAGCTCAGCCATACAGGCTGCCACCGTGCTGCCGGAGCCCATCAGATAGAGGGTATCGGGCTCCATCTGCTCCACCACACCGGCTGCGAGATCCGCCAACACCAGCTCTTCGGACTCCTTGCCCCCCTGTTTTACCGCCTGTACGTAACGCAGATCGCCGGGCACCTTCAGCTGGCCGTAGTGGCGGGCCCGCACCTTGCCCACGCGAAACGCCTCCTCGTCGATGTCGCGCACCTCGGCATCGATCAGGCTGAGCAGTTCCCCTGCGATCATCCGCGCTACCACCCGCCCGCTGGCAGTGGGCGTCACCCCGTAGACGCCGGAGTGGATCTTGCACCCCGCCGGAATGCCGAGCACATGGCAAGACTCCCCCACCGCGGCGCAGATATCCCGCGCCGTGCCATCGCCACCGGCAAACAGCAGCAGATCGACCCCGGCTTCGCGCATCAACTCGGCGGCGTGGCGGGTATCATCGGCCGAGGTGCTCTCCCCGACCGGTTGATAGATGACCCGACAGGGCAACCCCAGCTCGCGGGCCACCGCCTCCCCCATCTCTCCCGCCACCGTCAGCAGTTCGAACGGGATGCTCAGCTCGCACAGTGGCAACAGAGCTTGCCGCGCTCGATCTTGTGCTCTGGGCACGGCACCACGAGCAAGCGCCTCATCCACCACGCCGTCACTCCCCTTGAGCCCCACTGCGCCGCCAATCCCGGCGACCGGATTAATAATGAACCCTAATCGAAACATGCCTGCCTCCCTTGCGATGGCCCCCATTTTTATCTTTTCGCCCCTCTGGGACAAGCAGTGGCACCCCTGCTAGAATTCGCATCTTCAATTTTCCAACCAATGTTCAATCAAGGTTCAATCATGCTGGAATGGGTTCTTGATCCCTCCGCCTGGGTCGCTCTCGCTACCCTTACCCTGCTCGAAATCGTGCTGGGCATCGACAACATCATCTTTATCTCCATCCTGGTAGGTCGCCTGCCGGAGGCTCAGCGCCAAAAAGCGCGCATTCTGGGTCTGGGGCTCGCCATGGGCACCCGGATCCTGTTGCTGCTCTCGCTCGCCTGGGTGATGCGTCTCACCGAACCGCTCTTCACCGTGCTGAACGAGGCTATCTCGGGCCGCGATCTCATCCTGCTGCTGGGTGGTCTGTTCCTTATCGGCAAGAGTACCCACGAGATCCACGCCACTCTGGAAGGCGCCGCCGAGCCACAGAGCGTCAGCAAAGCGGCCTCGGGCTTTATCAGCACCCTGATCCAGATCGCCATTCTGGACATAGTGTTCAGCCTGGACTCGGTGATCACCGCGGTCGGCATGGCCGATCACGTGCCGGTGATGGTGCTGGCCATCATGATTGCCGTCTTCATCATGATGTTTGCCGCCAAGTCTATTGGCGATTTCGTCGATGACCACCCCACCATCAAGATGCTGGCCCTCTCCTTCCTCACCCTGGTGGGGTTTGCCCTGATGGCGGAGGGGATGGATCTGCACATACCGAAAGGCTACATCTACTTCGCCATGGCCTTCTCGCTGGTGGTGGAGATGATCAACATCCGCTTGCGCAAGCACAGCGAGGTCGACACAGGGAAGTAGTGTCGCCGGATCAAAAAGAGCGCCTCTCGGGGCGCTCTTTTGTTATGCACACGGCATGCTGCCGGATAGAGATCACTGGTTGGCAATCACAATGGCCACCCGGCGGTTTTCTGCTCGTCCGGCTGCGCTCTTGTTGTCCGCAACCGGGGCCGTCTCACCGCGGCCACGGATCTCAAGATTGGCGGGCATCATCCCCACCGAGATCAGCACATCTGCCACCGATTGGGCTCGTTTCAGAGAGAGCTGCTGGTTGTAGCTGCTCTCGCCCGTATTGTCGGTATGGCCGTCAACCCTCGCCTTGTCGAGCCCGACCCCAAGCAGGGCCTTGCCCAGTTTTTCCACTATCAGCCGGGTCTGCGGATTGAGTTCACCCACATTGTTGGCAAACAGCACCCGGTTGGCCAGATCCAGTGTCCAGCCCTCATCGGTCAGATAGAAACCTTGCTCCTTCAATACTGCCAGCTGTTCCGGGGTCAACCCCCTGGGGGTGCTCTGACAACCCGCCAGCAGAGAGAACAACAGGCCCAGCACAACAGCCTTGATGGAGAGGGATAGTTTCATTGTTATGACTCCTTTACACCTTGACTCACGCCGATTTGGCGGCCTCAACCTCCTCACGGCGTGTACGTTTTGCCAAATACATGGCTTTGTCTGCCAGCTCGCACAGCTCGCTGGCGCGGGTCCCGGGTTGATGGATGGCAAAACCGATGCTGATCCCTGCCACCAGTTGCTGTCCATCCCGCAATACCACAGGATCACTCATCGCCTGCTGAATGCGGTCGATCACCTCTTCCACATCCTGCCCCAGATGCACAGGTGTCAGCAGTATGGCGAACTCATCTCCCCCCAGCCGGCAGACCAGATCTCCGGGGCGCAGCTGATGCTGTACCCGCCGGGAGAGGGTCACCAGCACATCGTCACCGGCGTTGTGCCCCAGGGTGTCGTTAATCTGTTTGAAACGATCGCAATCGAGATAAAGCAGGGCGAACGGGGCCCCCCCCTCGCTTACCTCGCCAATGGCATGCTCGAGGCGAGCTTCGAATAACGCCCGGTTGGGCAACCCGGTCAACGCATCATGGGTCGCCTGGTGGAGCAGACTGGCGTTCTCCCGCGCCTGATGAGCCTGCCAGGCTTGCAGCTCATCCAGCAGGGCGTTGAAATCCTCTCCCAGCTCATTGAGCTCGACGATATCGGCCGGTGGCGCCCGCATTCCCAGGGTGCGCTGTCGACGCACCGAGTGGGCGACCTGTGCCAGTTGTCGCAGTGGCGAGGTGATCGCGACCTGCATCCGCCCGGCGACATAGAAGGCGCCCATCACACTCAACACCAGGCAAACCACCATCACCAGCAGCACCGAGAGCAAGAACAGCAACAGATACTCGCCATGACCGCGCAGCTCTATGGTGGCAATCTGCTCACCGCCCCGCAGCATGGGATAGGTGACCGGTCCCGGTAACAGCAGGCGGGCAAGATAATCTTCGACTGTGGCCAGCGGATTGCTGACGGGACGAACCCATTTAGCGAGCTGTTGACCATTGGCCAGCAAGATACTGGCTTCGGCCACCTCTTCCTTGGCAACGATGCCGCTAAGTGCCTCGCTCGCAGCCTCCTCATCGTGGAACACCACCGCAGCCTCGGCGCTGTAGCTGATGGCGCGGGCCACCAGCTCCAGATTGTGATCGGCGTAGAAGCGTACTACCAGCAAAGCAACCAGTGTAAAAAAGAGTCCCGCCACGCTGACGGCTGTGATGGCGGCCACCAGATGGGTTCGCCCCAGGCTCTGACGCAGGGTCAGACGGCGGGGAGCCGCGCTCACCTGTCGTCTCATGGGACCCCCTTGTCGGCATGGGCCAGCTTGAGCACGGCGGGATGCACCCGCACGCCGCTCAGGGCCAGGGCATCGAGGTTCACTTTAAACCGCACCCGCACGCTGTCCGGCGAGGTCTGCAGGCAGAATACCGAGCTGGTGGAACAGTCGTGGTTGTATTCGCTGATGCTGAGCACAGGGTGCCCCTGCAGGCGGGCAAACAGCGCAATCCGGGTCGGCTCGTCGAGCACTCCCAGATAGAGCACATCGCAGTGATCGCTGATGGCCGGATCGCTCGCCTCGTAACGATGGACTTGCACGGCACGGCCATTAGCCTGACGATCGATGGTAAAGAGGGCACCGGCATATTCGGTCGGTGCCGCCACGCACATGCGCAGCACCGCAGGCTCGGTGGGCCAGCGGGTGTAACTCATGATATCGAGCACCAGCTCCCTGACCGCCGTCGCCCGGCTCTCTGCGGCCGTTTCCGCCAGCGCGCGGGGCAACAGCAGGCCAAACGCAACCAACAGGAGCGCCAGACGGGCAGTTAAACGGGGGGAAAAGAGTAACAGCATGATCGGGAGGTGGTCGCCTTGACAATACCGCTGCTATGGCATTGCGGTTCGGGTAGATGAACCCAGATAGTAAGTTGGCTGACACTGGCCTGACAAGTCTCACCCCGCCATCATCTACCGAGTTCGTGTAAAGAAAACGGAGAGCCCGTCTGGTAACGGGCTCTCTGGTGACAGGCAACAAGACGGAAATCACTTCTTGCTGATGCCGTATTCTCGCAGCTTGTTGGCGATGGCGGTATGCGACACGCCCAGGCGTTTGGCCAGCTGGCGCGTCGACGGGAAGGCGGGATAGAGCCGGGCCAGCAGCTGGCTCTCGAAGCGCTTCACCGCATCGTCGAGATTCCCCTCAAACCACTCGTCGATCAGCGGCATGGTATCGGCCGCCACCGGCAGGTCGATCTGCTCGGGCCCCAGCTCATCCCCTTCCAGCAGGGTCATGGCACGGTAGAGACAGTTGCGCAGCTGACGCACGTTGCCCGGCCAGCGATAGGCGGTCAGGTAGTCGGCCATGTTGCGGGTAAAGCGCGGACGGGGTCGCTGCAACTCGCTGGCAAAGCGGGAGACAAACTGCTGGGCCAGCACCATGATGTCAGCCTTGCGCTCGCGCAAGGGGGGCAGCGCCAGACTGAGCACGTTGAGGCGATAGTAGAGATCCTCGCGGAAGGTTCCTTCGTGCACCAGATCCAGCAACTGCTTCTGGGTGGTGCAGATGAAACGCACGTTGACCTTCACCTCCTGCTCGTCACCGACCCGGCGGAACACCCCATCCTGCAACACCCGCAGGAACTTGGTCTGCAGATGGGGAGACATGTCGCCGATCTCGTCCAGCATCAGGGTGCCGCCGCTCGCCAGCTCCAGCACGCCGCGCTTGCCCTCGGTGTTGTTGCCAAAGGCGCCGGGGGCATAACCAAACAGCTCGCTCTCGGCCACGTTATCGGGCATGGCGGCGCAGTTGAGGGCCATAAAGGGGTGGCTGGAGCGCAGGCTGGCACCGTGACAAGCACGGGCCAGCAGCTCCTTGCCGGTACCGGTCTCACCGACAATCAGCAGCGGCGCGTCCTGCATCGCCAGTTTTCGCGCTTGCGACAGTACCTCTTTCATCTTGGGGCTCTCGGCCTGCAGATGCTCGAAGCCCCCCACTTCCACCGCATGAAGCGCGCTGAAGTGCAGGCCGACCCGCCGGGCAGATTTGAGCACCACCACGGCACCGGCCAGCGCCTGCTTGCCGCGGGCTTCTGCCACGAACAGCGGCATCAGATCTGCCAGATACTCTTCGCCATTGAAACTGAGCTTGCAGGTCTGCGGCTTGATCTCGCTCGCCTCCAGCCAGCGGGTGAAGGAGAAACCCTTAACCAGCGAACCGAGCGCCACGCCGCGCACCTCCTCCACCGGCAAGCCGAGGGTGGTGAGGGCCGACTGGTTGGCCTGGGTCACCTTGCCCTTGCTGTCGAGGGAGAAGACCAGGTCCGGCAGCGCCTTGAGCAGCGCCTCGATTTCGTGGTGCTCTCGCTCGGAAGGCATGTAAGGGATGGTCTTGACGTCGTAGACGCCGGGAATGCGGCGGATCTCCGGCATCAGGTGCTGAAAATCACTGAACTCCAGCTCGGGAAAGTTGAGATAGATGATGCCTGAGGTATCGATTTCGATGCCGCGCAGATCGATATTGTGCTCCACCAGGCGGTCGAGCAGTTCCCGGGTCAGGCCCAGGCGGTCTTCACAGCTGACTTCAAGACGCATTCGGGACACACTTCCTAGCTAACTCTATGAATGAGCGGATAATACAGTCTCGATCCCCCCAGTGCGAGCGCCAGCCCATAAAAATGCGGGCCCGCCCCGCTTTCGCAGGCAGGCCCGGGTCAACCGATGACGCTGGTGTGGGGCGCCATTACCGGAGCAACTGATCGGTACGCGCCGCCATGATGAAGTCGTTGCGATGCAAACCGCCGATCTTATGCATCCACCAGCTGACGATCACCATATCGCTCACTGGATGAGTGGTGGCGTTCACTTCAGCAGCTCATCCGTGCGTGCAGCCATGATGAAGTCGTTGCGGTGCAAGCCGCCGATCTTGTGGGTCCACCAGCTGACGGTCACCTTACCCCACTCGGTCAGAATGGCCGGATGGTGGAACTCCGCCTCCGCCAGCTCGCCCAGGCGGTTGGTAAAGGCCAGCGCCTCCTTGAAGTTGCGAAACGTAAATTCCCGTCGCAGTTGCAGCGCCCCCTCCTCCACCAGCGGCTGCCAGTCGGGAATAAGCTGCATCAGCTCGCGCAGCTCCTCATCGCTCACCTTGGGGGCATCGGCGCGACACGCTTCACACTGTTGGCTGGCCAGTTCGGACATGGGTTACTCCTGCTTGAATTAATGAAAAATTAATGAAAATGAAATAGGGTTGTTTGCTTTTGGTCAGCTCGCCTGTTTGCCAGCGGCAACCTCAAAACGTGGCGGATAGAGGCCAAGCCGACTGGCCTCGGCCAGAGCAGCCATGATCTCCTCCCCGGTCAGCTGGTAGAGATGATCGAGACTCGGCAGCACAAAATAGGTGGGCTGCATGATGTCGATGCGATACGGGGTGCGCAGCATAGTCAGTAGATCGAAGGGTTGCAGCAGCGGCTTGCCGGAAAGGGCATAAGCTGTCTCGCCGATGGAGGAGAGAATGCCGCCACCGTAGATACGCAGCCCGCCAGGTGTCGCCAAGAGGCCAAACTCCACGGTGAACCAGTAGAGCCGCGCCAGAAAAACCCGCTGCTCCTTGCTCGCCTGCTGCCCCAACTGACCGTAGAGGTGGGTGAAGTGGGCAAAGGCCGGATTGGTCAGCATGGCGCAGTGGCCGAAGATCTCGTGAAAGATATCCGGCTCTTGCAGGTAGTCGAGCTCGTCCCGGCGCCGGATAAAGGTGGCCACCGGAAACTGGCGATTGGCCAGCAGGGCGAAGAAGCGATCGAACGAGATAAGCGCGGGCACCGCCGCCACCGACCAGCCGGTCGCAGGCTGCAAGACGGCGTTGATCTCGGCCAGCTGGGGGATGCGATCACGGGGCAGCCCCAGTCTGTCGAGACCGGCCAGATATTCGTTACACCCCTTGCCATCGAGGGCGGCGAACTGGCGTTCGATCAGGATCTGCCAGGTGCCATGCTCCTCGTTGCTGTAGTGGATCACCCCGTCAGCATCCGGCTGGTGGGCGGTGTAGAAGGTTGCCATAGCGGTTCCATCCTCTGGCGCCACATCAGGCGCCTTGCCGTTTCATCACGGCTTCACTGTAACGAAATGGCAACAAAAAAAGCAGCCGACCCATGAGTCGGCAGTCTGAAACAGTTGTAAATAAATTGTGACAACCCGCTAACCAATCCCCACTACAGCTTGACCATGATATGGCGCGGCACCGTGTAATCCTCCAGCGCATAGAGGGAGAGATCCTTGCCGTAGCCCGACATCTTCATGCCGCCGTGGGGCATCTCGGAGGTGAGCATGAAGTGGGTATTGATCCAGGTGCAACCATATTGCAGGTGGCTGGCCACCTTGCTGGCGAGGCTCAGATCCTTGGTCCAGACCGACGAGGCGAGGCCATAGTCCGAGTCGTTGGCCCACTGCACCACCTGCTCGGCATCGTTAAAACGGGTCACCGACACCACGGGGCCAAACACCTCGCGGCGCACGATCTCATCCTCCTGCCGGGCCCCGACAATCAGGGTCGGCTCGAAGAAGAAGCCGTTGCCGGGACGGATCTTGCCCCCCGCCGTCACCTCCACATGACCGCTGCTCTGGGCCCGCTCGACAAAGCTGGCGACCCGGTTGCGCTGTCTGTCCGAAATAAGCGGCCCCATCTCGACCCCCTCCTCGTACTGGCTACCCACCTTGATGGAGGCCACCGCCTCGGTCATGGCGGCGACAAACTTGTCGTAGATCTTGCCCTGGGCATAGATACGGCAGGCGGCGGTGCAGTCCTGGCCGGCGTTATAGAAACCGAAGGTGCGAATGCCCGCCACCACCGCCTCCAGATCCGCATCGTCGAAGATGATCACCGGCGCCTTGCCCCCCAGCTCAAGGTGGGTGCGCTTCATGGTGCGGGCGGCGCTCTGCAGGATCTTCTGGCCGGTGGCGATATCGCCGGTGAGCGACACCATCCGCACCAGCGGGTGCTCCACCAGCGGCGCCCCTACACTCTCGCCCCGCCCGCAGATGACGTTGATAACGCCGCGGGGGAAGATCTCGCTGGCCAGCTCCGCCAAACGCAGCGCGGTGAGCGGGGTCTGTTCGGAGGGTTTGAGCACCACCGTATTGCCCGCCGCCAGCACCGGCGCCATCTTCCAGGCCGCCATCATCAGCGGGTAGTTCCAGGGGGCGATACTGCCCACAACACCTATGGGGTCGCGCCGGATCATACTGGTGTGCCCCTCGAGATACTCCCCCGCCAACGGCCCTTGCAGGCAGCGGGCCGCCCCGGCAAAGAAGCGGAAGCAGTCCACCACCGCGGGCAGCTCGTCGTTGAGCACAGCCAGATAGGGTTTGCCGCAGTTGAGGGATTCGAGCGCCGCAAACTCCTCGGCGTGGCGCTCGACGAGATCCGCCAGACGCAGCAGCAGGTTGCTGCGGCTTGCCGGGGTGGTACGGCTCCACTGGGCGAAGGCGCGCTGGGCACCGTTCACCGCCCGGTTCACCTGTTCGAACGAGGCTTCGGGCACGGCGGCGATCTGTTCGCCGTTAGCCGGGTTGAGAATAGGTTCGGCCTGCCCCTCGCCGGTCACAAACTGGCCATCAATCAAGAGTTGAGTTGAGAGTTTCATGGTTGCATCCTTGCGCACGCGTTGAATCATCATTTGCCACTGCCAGCGACATCATGGGTGTCGCGAGTGAGGTAGTAGGCAAGCAAAATGGGGATAGTGGTGAAGGCCACTATGATGAGGGCCACCACGTTGGTGACCGGCCTGTCTCGGGGACGGATCAGCTCCTGATACATCCAGATGGGCAGCGTGGTCTGCTGGCCCGCCGTGAAGGTAGTAACGATCACTTCGTCAAAACTCAGGGCAAAGGCCAGCATGCCCCCCGCCAGCAGCGCCGTGGCCAGATTGGGCAGGATCACGTAGCGCAGGGTCTGGAAGCCGTCGGCCCCGAGATCCATCGACGCCTCGATGAGGCTCTGGTTGGTGCGGCGAAAACGGGCCAGCGCATTGTTGTAGACCACCACCACACAGAAGGTGGCGTGGCCGATAACGATGGTCCAGAAGCTGAACGGGATCTCCATCAAGCCGTAGGCCGAGCGCAGCGCGATACCGGTGACGATACCGGGCAGCGCGATGGGCAACACCAGCAACAGCGACACCACCTCCTGACCGAAGAAGCGGCTGCGGGCAATGGCCCCTGCCGCCAAGGTGCCGAGGATCATGGCTGCCAACGTCGCCAGCCCCGCGACCTCCAGCGACAGCTGGATGGCACGCCACACATCGGGGCGATTGAGGGTCACCTCGAACCACTTGAGGGTGAGTCCGGGGGGCGGAAACTGGTAGCTCTTGCTCTCGCTGGTGAAGGCGTAGAGGAAGATAAACAGAATGGGAAAGTGCAGGAACAAGAGTCCACCGATGGCGGCGTACTTGAGCAGGCCCGAAGGGCGCTCTCCCTGACGGCTCACTGAGCTAGCTGACATGACGGCCTCCTTGCTGCCGGTTCAAATCGATAGGGTCAAAGCGCATCAAAAGCCCCCAGTCGTTTCGCAATCGCCAGATAGATGGCGATGATAAGGATCGGCACCAGCGAGAAGGCGGCGGCAAAGGGCAGATTGCCCGCCGTTCCCTGCTGCATGTAGACCACCTGACCGATATACATGGTCGAGTTGCCGATGATGCCGGGGATGATGTAATCACCTAGGGTCAGCGAGAAGGTGAAAATGGAGCCCGCCACCACACCGGGCAACGCCAGCGGCAGGATCAGGTTGCGAAAGGTCTGGGCGGGTGTCGCCCCCAGATCGCTGCTCGCCTCCAGCAGGGATCGCGGAATACGCTCCACCGCTGCCTGAATGGGCAGGATCATGAAGGGCAGCCAGACATAGACGAACACGATAAAGGTGCCGAGCCGCGAAAAAGAGAGCGACGGGCCACCTATCACCGGCAGGGAGAGGATGGCATCGAGCAGCCACTCCAGCCCCATGCTGTCGGCCAGCCAGCTCACTACCCCCTCCTTGGCCAAGATCAGCTTCCAGGCGTAGACCCGCACCAGATAGCTGGACCAGAGCGGCAGCATGATCCCCACATAGAACAGCGCCCGGGTCTTGCCACTGGTGTAGCGTGCCATGTAGTAGGCAACCGGAAAACCGAGCAGGGCGCAGGCCAGGGTCACCAGCAACGACATGCCGACGGTGCGGCCGATCACATCCAGATTCTCCGGCCGCAGCAGGGCGACGAAGTTTTGCAGCCCCAGCTCGTGGCGCACCTGACCGCTGAACTCGTCCAGCCCGAACAGAGAGTTGGAGAGCAGCATCAGCAAGGAGCCGACATAGATGATGCCGAGCCACAGCAGCGGCGGCCCCAGCAGGATCGCCAGCAGCAGGCCGGGCCGACCATAGAGCAGGGTCGAGAGGCGCCGCAGCGGCCTGAAACGGGCAGGTTCGGGCTGATAGTTCATGGCAAGACTCGCACTGTGAGGGGCACTCATGGCTGCGCCCCCTGATGGGCGCCGCTCAGGCGATGGATAGCCTGCTCCGGCCAGCTGAGGCTGACCCTGCAGCCACGGGCCAGACGGGCCTGCCCCTCATTGGGGTGGTTGACGATGATCTCGAGCTGCTCCCCGAGATCAACCCGATAACGGACGAAGGGGCCCAGATACTCCACCTCGCGGATCTCTCCCGACCAGCCCGGCGCACCCGCCTCAGCGAGCCGGATCCGCTCCGGGCGCACCATCATCTGGCTGCCGTCGCCGCACAGCCGTCTGGCCTGCTCCCCTTCGAACAGATTGACGGTACCGACGAAGCGGGCCACAAACGGCGTCGCCGGAGCATCGTAGATGGTATCTGGCGCAGCGATCTGCTCGATCTTGCCCTGACTGAAGATGCAGATCCGGTCGCTCATGGAGAGCGCCTCCTGCTGATCGTGGGTGACGAAGATAAAGGTGATGCCCAGCTGGCGTTGCAGCGCCTTGAGCTCAAGCTGCATCTGCTCGCGCAACTTGAGATCGAGGGCCCCCAGCGGCTCATCCAGCAGCAGGATGCGTGGCTGGTTGATAAGCGCCCGGGCGATGGCGATGCGCTGGCGCTGGCCGCCGGAGAGCTGGCTTGGGCGGCGCTTGCCGACCCCGGGTAGTCGCACCAGCTCCAGCATCTCGTCCACCTTGCGGTAACGCTCCGCCTTGGCGACCCCCTTGAGCATCAGGCCATAGCCGATGTTGTCGCGCACATCCATGTTGGGGAACAGGGCATAGTCCTGAAACACGGTGTTGAGGTTGCGATCATAGGGCGGCACGGTGGAGCAGGGTTCGCCAAACAGGCGGATCTCCCCGTCGCTCGGGTACTCGAAGCCCGCGATCATCCGCAGGCAAGTGGTCTTGCCGGAACCGCTCGGCCCCAGCAGGGTAAAGAATTCCCCGGAGGGGATCTGGAAAGAGATGTCGTCGACCGCCTTCACCTCGCCATAGTGGCGGCTGACCCGGTCAAATTGTACGGCGTTCATGGGGCATCCTTGTCTGTGCAGGGATGGGCCGGACTCCTGTCCGGCCCGCTTGATTATCCGCTCTCGGCAGTCGTGCAGAGGAGGCGCAGCGCCCCTGCCGTTGGCAAGGTGGCAGCGGTTCCGACCACCTTGCTCACCCCGCCTTAGCGGCCGCCCAGAATGGCGATATAGTCGGAAACCCAGCGGTAATAGGGCACGCAAGTTCCCTGGCTCTTGCACTGGGAGACCGGAGTGCGCCAGAAGCGAACCCGATCGAAGTTGTCGATACCGTTGGTTTTGCACCCGGTCGGGCCCAGCAGGGCATTGCCCTCACAGGCGGCAGGTACCACAGGCACCGAGCCAAACCAGGCGGCGAGATCCCCCTGCAGCTTGTTGCTCAGGGAGTGCTCCAGCCACTTGTAAGCGCAGGTGAGGTTCTTGGCATCGCTGTGCACCATGCTGGTATCGGCCCAACCGGTCACTCCCTCTTTCGGCACAGTGGTGGCGATGGGTTGCTTGTCGGCAATCAGGGCATTGGCCTGGAACGGCCAGGAGCCTGACGCGACCACCCCTTCGTTCTTGAAGTCATCGATCTGGACGAAAGCATCATGCCAGTAGCGTCCCACCAGCTGGCGCTGCTTGCGCAGCAGATCGAGGGAGGCCTTGTACTGATCCTCGTTCAGCTCGTAAGGATCCTTGATGCCCAGGGCAGGCTGATGGGTCATCAGATAGAGGGCGGCATCGGCGATGTGGATCGGGCCATCAAAGGCCTGCACCCGCCCCTTGTTGGACTTGCCATCCGCCAGGGTCTGTTCCTCGAATACCACGTTCCAGGAGTCCGGTGCCTTGGGGAACACCTTGGTGTTGTACATCAGGATATTGCCGCCCCACTGGTAGGGCACGCCGTAGTGCTTGCCATCCACAGTGTGCCAGGGGGCATTTTGCAGCCGGGGATCAATCTTGCTGTAGCTCGGGATGAGCGCCAGATTGAGCGCCTGCACCTTGCCACCGGCAATCAGACGCAGACTGGCATCGCCGGAGGCGGTCACCAGATCGAAGCCCCCCTCGTTCATCAACGCCACCATCTCGTCCGAGGTGGCCGCCGTCTTGACGCTCACCTTGCAGCCGGTCTCTTTCTCGAATCCGGTCACCCAGTCGTAGTTCTTGTCGGTCTCGCCACGCTCAACGTAGCCAGCCCAGGCCACGATATTGAGCTGGCCTTCACCCTTGCCGAGCTCGGTCGGGGCAGCCTGGGTCTGGCCTACCAGCAGCGCCGGCACAAGAGCCAGCATCAGAGGGGTCAATTTCATCATGCACTCCTTGCATTGTGTTGACTTGCATCAGGTGAAGGAACGCCGCCATTGGCGTTAACATCCTGTTAACCAGCAATGAGCTTAGGGGAGTGGCAATACGATGAATATTTCAATTTTTGGTGGCTCAGGTATCAGCTAAATCGATATCGAGTGCAGATGAATCTGATTTTTGGTGGCTACCCCGCAAGAGATGGCTAGCGAGGGAGCGCCTGACGGGCCCGCAACCGGCTCTGATCCCGCGCAATATCGATAAATTCCCGCGCAGTCCAATCCAGCCGAGAACCACGGCGCCACACCAGCCCGATATCGATGGCGGGAATGGGCTCCTTGATGGGGCGCGCCTCGACCCGCTCCTGTTCCAGCGACCAGGGGCGATAGGCAAAGTCGGGCAACAGGGCGACCCCGAGCTGGCTTGCCACCAGACTGCGCACCGCCTCCACCGACGCGGTGCGCAGCACGATGCGGGGAGAGATGCCGTAGCGGCGCAGGCCGCCACCGATGATCTGATCGAGCTGATCGGCGGTCAGCGAGATCATCGGCTCCTCCCCCAGCGCGGTGAGCGAGAGGGTCGACTCGGCGCAGAGCGGGTGGTTGGCGGCCAGCCAGAGCCGCAGCGGCGAACGGGTCAGCAATTCGGTATCAAACGCCTCTTGCCGGATGGTGCGGTTGGTCATCAGGATCCCCACATCCACCTCGCCGTTGACGATCTGGTGCTCCAGAAAAGGCTGTTCATCCTCCTTCACCTCGATCTGTACCGCCGGAAAGGCGCGGCGAAAGCGGCCAAGCGCCTCTGAGAGGTAGTAACCCGCCACCAAGGTGGTCACGCCGATGGTGAGTCGCCCCTGATCCTGCTGGGCCACCGCTTTGAGGGAGTGGCTCGCCTCGGTCATGGCGCCGAGAATGCGGCGGGCGTGGAGCAAAAACTGGTGCCCCTGAGTGGTGAGGGTGACGCCGCGCGGATTGCGCTCGAATAGCGGGGCGCCGAGCTCGGTCTCCAGCTCGCGAATGGCGCTGGTGACCGCCGACTGGGAGATATGCAACTCGGCGGCGGCACGACTCACTGAGAAGCTGTCGGCCACGGCCACAAAATAACGGATCTGGCGAAAGGTAAAGTTCATCGGGCATCCTTGCCGATTGGTACTATTGGTGTGATTGGTAAGATTGACTGCCAGCTTAACCGTAAACGGGCGTCTCGCCAAAACCGGGCACTGCTGCCAACTCAATGATCTGCCGATTAAAACCATGCCCCTGCGGCTTGGCGAGCACGACAGGGGCATGGGTCATCGCAGCAAGGTGCAGACAGGGCTATCAGGATTTGTTGAGATACCCCGCCAGCTGGCCGATCAGCCGCTTGCGCAGCTCACCGAGTTTCGGCTTCTCGTCCGCACACCAGGGCAGCGGGCGGCACGCTTCGATGGTGCGCAGACCAAGGCGAGCGGTGAGCAGCCCGGCCCCCACCCCTTGCGCCGCGCGGGCAGAGAGCTTGGCGGCAAACTCGGCGCCCAGCAAGTCCATCCCCACCTCGGTCACCAGCTCGGTGGCACCGGCGTAGAGCATGTTGCGAAACACCTGACGGATGAGGCGTATGCGGCTCCAGTAGCCGAGCTCGATGGCGTAGACATCGGCGATATCCTCGATCATCCGCAGGTTGCGCCACAACATCAGCATCATGTCGACGGTGGCGAGCGGGCTGAGCGCCACCAGCACAGCGGCCTCCCCCGACCATTTGGCCACCCGCGCCTGCGCCAGTTTGTCGCGTTCGCTCAATACCAGCTGACTGTAAAGGGTCAGCACCTCCCGATCGCTGTGGCTCTCGTCGAGCTGGGCCAGCCAGGTTTGATACCCCTCGCGCCCCTTGTCGCCACTTTTGACCGCCAACCCTTCGCAAAAGGCCTGCCCCTGCCCGACTCCCTGATGGGCCAGCAGATCTTCTGCTCGCGAGCGCACATCCTGACGCCGCTTGAGAGTGTGCAGCCGCAGCCACTCGCGCCCCACCACGCTGGCGGTGCCCGCCGCCACCAGCGCCGAGGCCGCCAGCCAGGCGCTGCCCCAGAGCGGGGTGGTGAGGAATTGATCGTAAAGAAAGGCGCCATACTGGCCCAACGAGAGCAGACCGACTGCCCCCAGCCCCCACGCCAGCAGCCGATGGCGGCGGCGCGGTTTGATGACGAGGGCGCTCTCCACCTCGGTGAAATCGTCCAGCTCGTCGAGACGCTCGAAACTCGCCTCCTCCAGCCGCTGGGCCGGCGCGGGCGGGCGCTCGTCACTGGCCACCGTCAAGGCAGGCTCAAGGATCACCTTGCCCTGCAGCGGTGGCCGCTCTTTTATCTGATCGTTCATCGCATTGTTCTCCTGTGCACAGCCTTCGGCTCAGGTGCCAAGACCGCACACCATTATTCGAGGTGATCCCCGAGCAGAAACTCCAGCGCCGCATCGAGCCGGATATGGGGCAGCGCCTGATGGGGGCTCATGGGCATGGGGCGAAACGCCTGAAAATCAAAGCCCTGATTGTTCCACCACTGCGCGGGCGGAATATGGGGCGGCACCTCCCCCGGAAAGAGCAGCAGCGGCTCACCGCTCAGGCTGGTGCCGCGGATGGCGGGGAACTCGCGGCCATTGGCCACCCCCTTGCCCACTTCGGTCGCCTTGATGGCGGCAAGCGCCAAGCACTCAGTGGTGATCCCCTCAAAACGGGCCTGGCCGCGGCCGCTGCGCACCAGATGCTGGAGCAGGGAGACCATGGGCCCATGCTGTTCGGGGGTGACGTGATCGGCCTTGCTCGCCACAAACAGCAGCTTGTCGATACGGGGCGAGAAGAGTCGCCGCCACCAGTTGCTCTTGCCGTAGGCAAAGCTCTCCATGATGCGGGCGATGGCCTGCTGCATGTCGCCAAAGCTGGCCGCCCCTGCGTTGAGGGGCTGCAGGCAATCCACCAGCACGATCTGGCGATCAAAGCCGGCAAAGTGCTGCTCATAAAAACCCTGCACCAGATGCTGCTTGTACTGCTCGAAGCGCTGCCTGAGGGTGGCATAGAGGGTGCCATCTGCAGGCTCGCCGGCGGGCATCTCCCACACCCAGGGGACAAATTGCAGCATGGGGGCTCCGGCATACTCCCCCGGCAAGACGAAGCGGCCGGGCTGGATCAGGTGCAGCCCCAGCTCCTGTTTGCAGGCGTGCAGATAGGCGGTGTAGCGCTCGGCCAACTCAGCCACCGGTCGTTCTTCGAAGCGCTGCTCAGCCTGCCACCCGGGGGTCAGCCAGCTGGCGGCAAGGGCCTGCAGCTCGGGGCGGCGCAGCTGCTCGCGTACCTGTTCACTCCACTTCTCGTAGCTCATCTCAAGCAGCGGCAAGTCGAGCAGCCACTCCCCGGGATAGTCCACCAGATCCACGTAGAGGGTGGAGATCTCACCCAGATGCTTGCGCAGGGGGTGACGGGTGCGGTAGCGAATTTCGAGGCGCACTTCCGCCACGCCGCGGGTGGGCTCGGGCCAGGCAGGCGGATCGCCAAACAGGGAGTCGAGACCGCGCTCGTAGGCAAAGGTGGGAATGTGGGCATTTTGCTGCGGCACCCGGCGGGCACCGAGGATGCGCCCCTGACGCAGGGCATCCCACAGGGGCAGGCGGCCATCGATGGCCGCGTGTTCCAGCTGGTTGACCAGCGCCGTGATAAAGGCGGTCTTGCCGCTGCGTGAGAGGCCGGTCACCGCCAGCCGGATATGGCGATCCCGCACCCGGTTCACCACGTCGTTCGCCTTGCTCTGCAGGCGAGTCAACTTCTGTTCCAGTTTATTGAGTATCAAGGCTTGACCCGTTCTCCCTTGGTGGTTGCATCTGGATAGCTGGTGTCGATGGTGGCGCATCACGGGAGGCGCCGCCATCGACATTGAGTGCTTGAGCAAGAACTACAGCTTGCGAAATTCCCGCTGCAGGGTGAACTCCCTGGAGGTCACCAGCTTCTCGATCCGCTGAACTCTGGGCTCCAGCGCGTCAAGTTCCTGCGCGATGCGGCCCAGCGCCTGATGAGGGGTGATCCCCGCCTGCCAGCTGCGCGCTTTCATCCGCACCTCGGCAAAGTCGGCATCCTCTTGCGAATAGAGGGTGACCGGCTTTTTGTCGAGCAAGAACCAGGCGGCGATATAGGCGGTGAAGGTAATGAAACCGGCGAAGATAAGGCCACTGATGGCGAGCAACCGCACGATCCAGGTCTCCACCCCGAAATACTCAGCCAAACCGGCGCAGATCCCGGCTATCTTGCCACGCTGGGGATCGCGATAGAGGTTACGCCCTTCACGACTGACACTGCTCATACCTTGTTCCTCCAACCGGGTACTTCTGCATCCAGAATTGATTCCAGCGCGCCCACTCGCTCCTGCATCTTCTCGGTGCGAGCCAGCAGCCCTTGCAGCTGTTCCCGCTCGCTATCGGCAAGACCGGCGCCAATGCGCCCCTTGGCACGATAGTGCAGCACCAGCCAGATGGGGGCTACCACCACCATGAAGACCACCATGGGAACCATCAATACACCCAGCAGATCTTCCATCTGTTACTCCCCCTGTTTGCCTTCGCTTTTGCTGTCGCCCTGACCCAGCTTCTGGCGCATGGCTTCCAGCTCGCGGCTTATCTGATCGTCCACTTCCAGCTCGGCAAACTGCTGCGCCAGCGCCTTGTCGGACTGTCCCAGATCGGCGCGCGCTTCCATTTCGTCGATGCGACGCTCCATCCGCTCAAACTTGCTCACCACCGCCTGGCTCTCGCCACGGGCTACCTGGCTCTGCACATTGAGACGGCTGCTGGCCGCTTCGGTGCGAATGGCCATCGCCTTTTGACGGGCGCGGGCATCTTCCAGCTTGGCTTCGAGCTGGCGGATCTCCTCACCCAGCTTCTCGATGCCGCTGTCGACCGCCTGCTGCTCGCGGTAGAGGGTCTCTGACAACTCGGTCTGTTTCTTCTTCTCGATAAGGGCGGCGCGGGCCAGATCTTCACGTCCCTTGGTCAGGGCCAGCTCGGCCTTGGCTTGCCACTCGTCGACCCGCTCCTGATGACGGGCGACCTGACGACCAATCTCTTTCTGGCTGGCGAGGAAGCGGGCCAGATTGGAACGCTCCTTGACCAGCTCGTCCTCCATCTCCTGGATGATCAGGCGCACCATCTTCTGGGGATCTTCTGCCTTGTCGAGCAGGGCCGTCAGGTTGGAATTGATGATGTCGGCCAGACGGGAAAAAATACTCATGATTGCACTCCTGTTATTGGCATGGCGTTGTTTCTCCATTGACAATGGCAACTTGTGTGCCAATCTGGAAAAAAATTTAACTTGTTGATTTATATGGGGCAGAATAGCCGGATTGCAAGATGCCTCGCGCAAGTGATGATTAAAATCACCAACTTTTGGTAAGATTGACCAGCTTTTACAACTGACAGGGATCACTATGACCACGGCCACGGAAAGCCTGCTGGGGGAATCCAACGCATTTCTCGAGATCATTGAGCAGGCCTCACGGCTCGCCCCACTGCGCAAACCCGTGCTGATCATCGGTGAGCGGGGGACAGGCAAGGAGCTGATCGCCCACCGCCTACATTATCTCTCGGCGCGCTGGGATCAAAGCTTTGTCACCATCAACTGCGCCACCCTGAGCGAGAGCCTGCTGGAGACCGAGCTGTTCGGTCACGAAGCGGGGTCGTTTACCGGTGCGGCCAAGCGCCATCAGGGCCGCTTCGAGCGGGCCGATGGCGGCACCCTCTTCCTCGACGAACTGGCCACCACCAGCGCCCGGGTGCAGGAGAAGTTGCTGCGGGTCATCGAGTATGGCGAGTTCGAGCGGGTGGGTGGGGCCAAGCCCCTCAAGGTGGATGTGCGGCTGGTCTGCGCCACCAACGAGGATCTCCCTGCGCTGGCCGACAAGGGGCAGTTTCGCCACGATCTGCTCGACCGGCTCGCGTTTGATGTGATCACCCTCCCCCCCTTGCGGGAGCGGCGGGAAGATATCCTGATGCTGGCGGAGCACTTCGCCCACAGCATGACCCGGGAGCTGGGCTATCCGCTGTTTGCCGGTTTCTCGCGCAAGGCAACCCAGCTACTGCTGGATTACCACTGGCCGGGCAACGTGCGGGAGCTGAAGAACGTGGTGGAGCGCAGTATCTATCGTCAGAGCAATCCCCAGTTGCCGCTCTCGACCCTGGTGCTCAACCCGTTTGATTCCCCCTGGCGACCACAGGTCACGCAACCTGCGCAAGAGGCCCGAAGCGAGGTACAATCTGCATCCCCCCTCGCCTTGCCACTCGATCTCAAGCAGGCGGTGGCGGAGTACGAGATTAATTTACTCAAGCAAGCGATGCAGCAATCCCAGTATAATCAGCGCAAAGCCGCTCAACTGCTGGCCTTAAGCTATCACCAGTTCCGTGGCATGCTACGCAAATATCAGCTGCTGGATGGCGATAACGATGCAGAACAAGAGTGAAGGAGCGCGGTTGATGCCGACTCCAGCAACACGCCAGCCTTCGCGCTGGCACATTTGTATCAAAACGTGCGTACAAAACCCCTATAAGAACATGGTTCAACAATGAGAATGCTCACACCCTTGCTGCTGGGTCTGCTGGTGCTGGTCACCGGCTGCCAGAAGCAACCCGAGGCCTCCAAAACCGGACTCATCTATTGTGCTGAGGGATCCCCCCTCTCCTTCAATCCCCATGTTTCCAACTCCGGGGTGACACTGGATGCCAGTGCCCGTCCGCTCTACGACCGCCTGCTGGAGGTGAACCCCAACACCCTGGCGTTGGAGCCGGCGCTCGCCACCAACTGGCATGTCAGCGAGGATGGCCTCACCTATACCCTGACCCTGCGCAAGGGGGTGACGTTTCACCATACTCCCTGGTTCAAGCCCACCCGCACTTTCAATGCCGATGATGTGGTCTTTACCTATGCCCGCCAGCTTGACGAGCAGCACCCCTATCACAATGTCTCCGGCGGCGATTACCCCTACTTCTACAGCCTGGGGCAAGATCTGCTGATCAAGCGGGTGAGCAAGAAGGGGCCGCAGACGGTAGTATTCGAGCTGAACCAGCCGAACGCCTCCTTCCTCGCCACCCTGGCCAGCGACTATGCGGTGATCCTCTCCGCCGAATACGCCGAGCAGATGTTGCAGGCGGGCACCCCGGCCCTGCTGGATAGCCGCCCCATCGGCACCGGGCCGTTCAGCTTCAAGGAGTATCGCCACAACGAGTTCATTCGCTATCAGCGCCATCCCGGCTATTGGGGCGGCGATGCCAAGATTGAACAGCTGGTCTACGACATCACCCCCAAATCCGCCAAACGGCTGGCCAAGCTGCTGACCGGCGAGTGCGACGTGATGAGCACCCCTTCCGCCAGCCAGCTCTCGGTGATCAAGCAAAATCCGGCGCTGAGCCTCTCGGTCCAGTCGGGGATGAACGTCGCCTTTTTGGCCCTCAATACCCGCAAGCCGCCCTTCAACAACGTCAAGGTGCGTCAGGCCATTGCCAGCGCCATCAACATCGACAACCTGTTGCAGGCGGTCTATTTCGATACCGGCCTGCCCGCCAACAGCCTGCTGCCGACCCTCTCATGGGGTTACAACCCCAGCCTGCCCGAGCGCAAACCCGACCTGAAACGGGCGCGCCAGCTGCTCAAGGAGGCGGGACTGGAGAAAGGGTTCGAGATGCAGGTGCTGGTACAGCCGGACGCCCGCCCCTACAACCCGGATGCGGTCAAGACTGCCCAGCTGATCCGCAGCGATCTGGCCAAGGTCGGGATCAAGCTCAAGATCGTGCAACGGGAGTGGCCGGTGATCGAAAGCCGCCTCACCAAGGGGCAGTACGACAGCCTGCTCTCCGGCTGGATTGCCGACAACGCCGACCCGGACAATTTCTTCCGTCAGCTGCTGAGCTGCTCGGCAGTGGAGCGCGGCAACAACTACAGCCGCTGGTGTAGCCCGGCCTTCGATCAGTTGCTGGATGATGCGGTCACCACGCCCCAGCTCTCGTTCCGGCTGCGCAACTACTACTATGCCCAGACCCTGCTCAACGAACAGCTGCCGCTGATCCCGCTGGCGCACGCCTTGCGTACCCAGGTCAGCCGCAGCGACATCGAGGGGCTGACGCTGATGCCCTTTGGCGGCACCTCCTTCAACCAGGCTCACAGGGAGTAAGCATGCTTCTATACACCTTGCGCCGCATCAACCTGCTGCTCATCACCCTGCTGGCGCTGACCTTTGTCGCCTACCTGCTGGACTATCGGCTGATCGGCAATCAGCTCAGCTTCTGGAGCGGCTATCCCGACTTCCTGCGCCGCATTTTCGCAGGCGACCTAGGGCTCTCCAGCGTCTCCGGACTGCCGGTGCTGGACGAGATCCGCCACTACTTCCCGGCGACCCTGATCCTCTGTCTGGCGGCGTTCGCCATCTCGCTGCTGGTGGGGATTCCTCTCGGCACCCTGGCGGCCCTGTCACAGGGCAAGACGCTGGATCTCTCCATCATGACTGCCGGTCTTATCGGCTATGCGGTGCCGGTGTTCTGGCTGGCGCTGCTGGTGGTGATGCTCTTTTCACTGGATCTCGGCTGGCTGCCGGCGTCGGGCCAGATCAGCCTGCTCTACGACGTGCCCCCCATTACCGGCATCGCGGTGATCGATGTGCTGCTCAGCAACGAGCCCTGGCGGCAAGCGGCGCTGCACGATGCCCTGCGCCACCTCATTCTCCCATCACTGGTGCTGGCGGTGGTGCCCACCACCGAGGTGATCCGCCATGTGCGCAGCTCCCTCATCGACGTGATGAAGCAGAACTACATCAAGGCGGCGGCGAGCCGGGGCCTTTCCAAGGCGCAGATCGTCTGGCGCCATGGTCTGAAGAACGCCCTGCCGCCGGTACTGCCGCTGCTGGGTTTGCAACTGGGCAGTGTGCTCACCTCCGCAATGATCACCGAGGTGGTGTTCGAGTGGCACGGGATCGGCCGCTGGCTCATCAGCAGCATCGCCCTGCAGGATTACGCGGCCATCCGCGGCGCCACTCTGGTGGTGGCCAGTTTCGTGATTCTGATCAGCGTCAGCACAGAGTTGCTGACCACCCTTATCTATCCGGCACGGCGCAAAGAGCTCTATGCCAAACAGGATTGAACGCGCTCATGGCGTGACCAGGAGCCAGGTACTCTATGCAAGATAAATCGAACATCTATCCCGAACTCAAGATCCTCTCGCCCCTTGAGCAGACGTGGGCATCCTATCGCCGCAATCCGCTCGCCATGGCGGGGCTCTGGTGTTTTTTGCTGTTGCTGCTTATCACGCTGGTGGGGCCGCTGGTCGTTCCCTACGGTATTGATGAACAGCACACCGACAGGCTGCTGCTCGCCCCCTCCTGGGCGGCGACCGGCAATATCGACTACTTCCTTGGCACCGATGATTTGGGGCGCGACATGCTCTCCCGGCTGGTGGTGGGGGCACGTCTCACCTTCGGCTGTGCCCTTGTCGTGGTGGTGATCGCCATGGTGGTGGGCTCCGCCATCGGCATACTCGGCGGCATGAGCAAGGGGCTGAAATCGAGCGTGCTGCACCACCTGCTCGATACCCTGCTCTCCATCCCCTCCCTGCTGATGGCCATCATCATGGTTGCCATTCTGGGGCCGGGCCTTGGCAATACCCTGATCGCCATTACCCTGGCATTGATCCCCCCCTTTATCCGGGCCACTTACAACGCGGTGCATGCCGAGATGCAGAAGGAGTACATCATTGCCAGTCGGCTCGATGGCTCGCCCCCCTTCAGGATCATGCGGCTGGCTATTTTGCCCAATATCGTCGAGACCCTGGTGGCCCAGACCACCCGCACCTTGTCTGCGGCCATTCTCGATATCTCGGCAGTCGGTTTTCTCGGCCTCGGCGCACAATCCCCTCAACCGGAGTGGGGCACCATGCTGGCCGATTCGAGTGACCTCATCTATCTCGCCCCCTGGACCGTCACTTTGCCGGGCATGGCTATCCTGTTCAGCGTGCTGGCCACCAACCTGGTTGGTGAAGGCATCCGCGAAGCACTCAAAGAGGGGAATGACTGATGCCGCTGCTCGATATTCGCAATCTCACCATCGAGATCGACACACCGCAAGGCAAGGTCAAGGCGGTGGACAAGGTGAGCCTGACCCTGACCGAGGGGGAGATCCGCGGTCTGGTGGGTGAATCCGGCTCAGGCAAGAGCCTGATCGCCAAAGTGATCGTCGGCATCGAGAAGGACAACTGGACGGTACGTGCCGACCGGATGCGCTTCAACGATATGGATCTGCTGACCATGGCCCCCAAGGAGCGCCGTCGCATCATGGGCCGCGAGATCGCCATGATCTTCCAGGACCCCATCAGCTGTCTCGATCCCTCCGAGGAGATCGGCACCCAGCTGGAAGAGGCGATCCCGACCGATTCGTTCGAGGGACAATTCTGGCAGCGCTTCCAGTGGCGCAAGAAGAGGGCCATCGCCCTGCTGCACCGGGTAGGCGTCAAGGATCACCGCAAGGTGATGCGCGCCTATCCCCATGAGCTGTCGGATGGCATGTGCCAGAAGGTGATGATCGCCATGGCCATTGCCAACCAGCCGCGTCTGCTGGTAGCCGACGAGCCCACCAGCGCCATGGAGTCCACCACCCACTCCCAGATCCTGCGACTGCTGGACAAGATGAACAAGCTGGGTAATACCACCATCCTGATCATCAGTAACGATATCGCCGCCATCGCCAATCTGACTGATACCATCAACGTGATGTATTGCGGCCAGATGGTGGAAGTGGGCACCCGGGAGCAGATCCTCGAGACCCCGCACCACCCCTATACCGATGCCCTGCTCAAATCGATCCCCGACTTTGACAAGCTGGTGCGCCACAAGTCGCGCCTCGAGACCCTGCCCGGCGTCATCCCGCCGCTGCAACACCTGCCCATCGGCTGCCGTCTGGGGCCGCGCTGCCCCTACGCCCAGAAGCAGTGCGTGCAGACTCCGTTGATGAACAAGATCAAGGGCCATCAGTTCAGCTGCCACTTCCCGCTGAACATGGAGGAGCCAAAAAAATGATGACCGTTAATGCCCCCATGAAGGAGCCCCGCTTGTGATCGAGCCATCCCTGTTGCAGGTCAGAGGCCTTAGCAAAACCTACCAGAACCGCACCGGTCTATTCCGTCGTCAGGCGGTGGAGGCGATCAAGCCCCTCTCGTTCGATCTCGAGGTGGGTCAGACCCTCGCCATCGTCGGCGAAGCTGGCTCCGGCAAGAGTACCCTCGCCCGCATTCTGGCTGGCATGATCGAACCCACCAGCGGCGACATCGCCATCGACGGCCAGCTGATGGTGCATGGCGATTACCAGACTCGCTGCAAACTGCTGCGGATGATTTTTCAGGATCCCAACACCTCGCTGAACCGCAAGATCCGGGTCGGCCAGATCCTGGAAACCCCGCTGCGTCTCAACACCGAGATGACCGAGGAGGAGCGCCGTGAGAAGGTGGTGCAAACCCTGCGCATGGTGGGGATGCTGCCGGACCACGCCCTGTTCTATCCGCAGATGCTCTCCTCCGGTCAGCAACAGCGGGTGGCGCTGGCACGCGCGCTGATCCTCAACCCCAAGATAGTGGTGGCCGATGAGGCGCTCTCCACCCTGGATATCTCGGTACGCTCCCAGATCATCAATCTGCTGCTGGAGATGCAGGAGACCATGGGACTGAGTTATGTGCTGGTAGCCAACGATCTGGGCATCGTCAGCCATATCAGCGACGAGGTGCTGGTAATGCACGAAGGTCGGGTGGTGGAGCGCGGCAAGACTCTCAAGGTGTTTGCCGATCCCCAGCATGAGGTGACTCGCCGTCTCATCCAGAACTACAACAACGAATACCGCAAATAGAGAGGCGCTGGCCGCTCCCTTGCCGCTGTGTTTCGCCGAGCTCACTCGGCGAGATCAAAAAAGCCCACTGCATGCAGTGGGCTTTCTGTTACCGGCGTTGCTGCTTAGGCTTGCAGCAGCAGACGGTTGATACGGGAGACGAAGCTCGCCGGATCGTTCAGCCCGCCCTGCTCGGCCAGCTGGGCCTGTTCGTGCAGCAGGGTGACCCACTCACCGAACAGAGCCTCGTCTTCAATGGTGTCGAGTTTCTTCACCAGCGCATGGTCAGGGTTGAGCTCCAGAATGTACTTCTGCTCCGGTACCGGCTGGCCAGCCGCACGCATGAGCTTGATCATCTGGGTGCTCATACCGTAGGCGTCAGTGACGATGCAAGAGGGTGAATCGGTCAGACGGTGAGTGACACGCACCTCTTTCACTGCATCGCCCAGGCTCTTCTTGACCCGCGCCACCAGACCGGCGTTAGCTTTTTCGGCCTCTTCCTGCGCCTGCTTGGAGGCTTCATCTTCCAGATCGCCGAGATCCAGTTCGCCACGGGTGACGGAGATGAGCTGCTTGCCGTCGAACTCGGTCAGGTGGCTCATCAGCCACTCGTCCACTCGCTCCCACATCAGCAGCACTTCGACACCCTTCTTGCGGAAGATCTCGAGATGCGGGCTGTTCTTGGCAGCGGCATAGGAGTCGGCGGTGATGTAGTAAATCTTCTGCTGACCTTCCTTCATGCGGCCAACGTAATCCTCGAGAGAGACTGTCTGGGCTTCGCCCTCGCCAGCGGTGCTGGCAAAGCGCAGGAGCTTCGCGATCTCTTCGCGGTTGGCGTAATCCTCGGCCGGGCCCTCTTTGAGCACGTTACCGAACTCTTTCCAGAACTTGGCGTACTTCTCGGCATCGTCTTTCGCCAGCTTGGAGAGCATGGTCAGGACGCGCTTGGAGCAAGCTTTGCGCAGGGAAGCGGTCACCTTGTTGTCCTGCAGAATTTCACGGCTGACGTTGAGCGGCAGATCGTTGGAGTCCAGCACCCCTTTGACGAAACGCAGGTAGGTCGGCATAAACTGCTCGGCGTCATCCATGATGAAGACGCGCTGTACGTAGAGCTTCAGACCGTGCTTCTGCTCGCGGTTGTAGAGGTCGAACGGTGCGCGGGCCGGTACGTAGAGCAGGCTGGTGTACTCTTGCGCCCCTTCCACCCGGTTGTGACCCCAGAGCAGCGGATCTTCAAAGTCGTGGGCGACGTGCTTGTAGAACTCCTGATACTCCTCGTCCTTGATATCTTTCGGGTTGCGGGTCCACAGTGCAGTCGCGCGGTTGACCTGCTCCCACTCGCCCGGGGTGCCGACGATGGTTTCACCATCCTCTTCACGATCCGGGGTACCCTCTTTGAACATCTCGACCGGTACGCTGATGTGATCGGAATATTTGCCCACCACGGAGCGCAGACGCCAGTCGTCGAGGAACTCGTCCTCTTCGGCACGCAGGTGCAGGATAACATCGGTACCGCGACCCTCTTTGGTCACGTCAGCCACGGTGAAGGAGCCTTCCCCTTCCGATTCCCACTGTACGCCCTGCTCCGGCGCGGTGCCGGCGGCGCGGGAGACCACGGTCACCTTGTCGGCCACGATAAAGGCGGAGTAGAAACCGACCCCGAACTGACCGATCAGCTGGGAATCCTTACCCTGATCGCCGGAGAGGTTTTTGAAGAATTCGGCGGTGCCGGACTTGGCGATGGTACCCAGATGCTCGATCACCTGATCACGGGTCATACCGATCCCGTTATCGGAGATGGTCAGGGTACGCTTCTCTTTGTCCACCACCAGGCGCACACGCAACTGGCCGTCGTTTTCAAACAAAGAGGCATCGGAAAGCGCCTTGAAGCGCAGCTTGTCCGCCGCATCGGATGCGTTGGAGATCAGCTCGCGCAGGAATACTTCTTTGTTGGAGTAGAGGCTGTGAGCCATCAGGCTCAGCAGTTGTTTGACTTCAGTCTGAAAGCCGTGGGTTTCGGCATGAACACTTTGGGTCATGGACCAATCCTCAGAAACATCGGGTTGAACATATGCCCAACCTAGATGGGGACGGCCAATCAAATATCAAGGGGGCGAATGTGCAATCCTGCTCATTCGCCCCCTTTTTCCATTCAACTGCCGATTTTCTGATCAAGCCGCAATGATACAGCCCTATCCCGCCCCTTATTTGAGGCGCTGACGCCCCATCAGGGAGTGGGAGAGCGTGGTGCCATCCACCAGCTCCAGCTCTCCGCCCACCGGCACACCGTGGGCGATGCGGCTCACCTCTACCCCGGCAGCACGGGCCATATCAGCGATATACCAGGCGGTAGCATCCCCCTCGATGGTGGGATTGGTGGCGAGGATCAGTTCGCTGATGTGCTCTTCCTTCAGGCGGCGCTCGAGAATATCGAGTCCCAGCTCCTCCGGGCCTATGCCGTCCAGCGGCGAGAGGTGGCCCATCAGCACGAAGTAGCGGCCGGAGAACTGGCCGGTCTGCTCGATGGCGGCCACGTCCGCCGGGCTCTCCACCACGCAGAGCAGACCGTTCTCTTCCCGCTTGGGATTGGCGCAAATATCGCAGCGATCGTTCTCGGTAAAGGTGCGGCAGTGGCTGCAGTGGCCAATCTCGGTCAGGGCGCGAGAGAGCAGTTGGGCCAACCGCAAGCCGCCGCTGCGCTCACGCTCGAGCAGGGTAAAGGCCATCCGCTGGGCAGACTTAGGCCCCACCCCCGGCAATACCTGCAGGGCTTTCATCATCTCATCGAGCAGGGGACTGAACTTCATAACACTCCTTACACAGGCCTGCCCCTCGCCACCACTAGGGCCACGACGGGTCAGCAAAACAGGATAAAGCCAATGGCGCAGGACTATACCCGAGCCGGCCCATGACTGCCATTTGCTTTGCTGGCCAGCGCAAAAACGCGGCGCTTATACTTGGTCAAAGACAAACGGGTGGTGTAATAAAAGATCGCTCCCCTCATCAGGACAAGGAGGTTAAATGGAGACACAACATATAAAGCCTCTGGTCCGCCGAAACGGACTAACCCTGATCTGGGCCGGGGGGCTCATCACCAGCCTGATGCTATTACTACTCTGGTTGCTTGTGGAAGGCCCGGTGCTCCCGGCCTATATATTGTTGCTACTGAGTGGCATGATGATAACCTTGATAGGCTGGTTCAAGCTCAATGAGCCCCCGATCAGCCTCTCCCTATGCCAGCACTCCCTCCACTATCACCACAAATATGGCGGCTGGGCACTGAGGTGGCACAACATCCAGCGTATCGATCAACCCAGAATCCATGTTGGTTGGGATCTCCAGCCCCTGCCCTATATCGGTTTCAAGATAAAACAGTATGACGAGTTTCTGACACTGATCACTCCCAGACTGGCCGTGCATCTGTTGACAGAGCAGCGCCCTGTGTTGCTGCATGCCCTGCATAATGAGCAGCTCCATGGGCAGCCAGTGCATACAAATGACCCCTTACAAGGCATCGACTGGCTGGAGGAGAGTCACTTTTGCTCCCCGCAAGGGCTGCACTACGATGGCGCATTGGCCATGCTGGCTCAACGGATGATTCGCATGCGCCACTTGCTCGGTTATGACCTGTTGATCCCGGTAGGCAGCCTGGATCGGGAACCGGATGATTTCCTCAAACTGCTGCGCCAATACAGGCAGGAGGCGATCGTCTCTCCACTACCTTCATCAGAGCCACACGCTCAATAACCCCCCTGCCAAGTGGTTGTCGCTACGTCCCAGGCACTGAACGGTGAGCTATCCAACGCGGTTGTAACACCCATTAGACGATTGCAGAGAGTGCTGATGAGAACTACCGATTCCCATAACACTAAATACTCATACCCTGAAGTAACCACCCTTCACCATGTGGTGCGGTGTTTATTTGAACAGTTAACTGCCATGGGTCATGGCAGTTAAAGAGGCTCATTTTTCGACATTGGATGCCAAAACGCTCAAGCGCTCTTGGCAACACGTTTTTATTTGTAATGGCTAACCAAAATCTAATTACCATACAAGTAACCCGAATTGCCGACGCACCTCCTACAGCGAATCATCACTTTTATTTAAGCCTTATTTTTTATACACTTAAATACATGTCGGGAGATTATTGGATGGCTTTTCCCTCAGATAACGAAGGATGTCGAGCCGAGTAAAACCAATCAGGAAGCAGAACACGTGTCCTCGAGAAGCAAACAAACCGTCAAGCTTGATGATGTCGCGGCCTTGGCCAAGGTGTCCCCCTCGACAGTCTCACTTTATGTACGTCATCCAGACAAGGTAAAAGCCAATACCGGCCATAAAATTCAGCGTGCCATTGATGAATTGGGTTATGTGCACAACAAAATTGCCAGTCAGTTTACTGCCGGGCGAAGCTCGGCAATGGCAATTATCGTTCCTTCCATTTCCAATATTACCTTTAGTACCTTTGTCCAGCAGATTGAACATATCGTGAGTGATGCAGGTTTTCAGCTCTATATCGCATCTCATGATCACTCAATGGAAAAAGAGGAGCAGCAGATCCGCTCCATTTTACAATGGTCTCCTGCCGCCATAACCCTCACTGGCGCGAAGCACAGTGATACTACGATTCGTATGCTGGAGCACAGTGCGGTGCCTGTGGTTCAAGCATGGCAAATCGGTGAAGCCAGTCCGTTTGTCGCGCAGGTCGGTATAGATCATTTTCAGGTGGGTTACGATGCCGCATCTTACCTGATACGCTCCGGCTGCCATAAAATTGCCTATTTCACGACCCGTTTTAACGATGACGTGCGTGCGCAGAGCCGCTACAGCGGCTTTTGCCAGGCACTTGAGACGGCGGGTATGGATCCCTTGTTGGTCGAAATCCCTTACAGCGACAATATTTACCCCGCCACACGCGAACTACTCATCAAGACACTGCTCAAAGAGCGCAAACTCGACGGCATTTTTGCATCAAACGATACCATTGGTACTGCATTGCTGATGGAGGCGATTGCACGCAATATCCCGGTACCAGAGCAACTATCTATCATCGGGTTTGGCGATTTTCCAGGCAGCGGCTATCTGGCCCCCGTGACCTTGTCCAGTATCAATATCAATATTCACTCTGTTGCCAGCCAAGCTGCATCTATGATGTTGCGGATGGCTCGCGATCCCGATTATAAAGGCGAGATCATTGATGCCGGATTTGACTTGATCCCCAGACAGAGTACCCGGTTTGTTTTGTGACCAAGCCAATATAGTCACACCATGAACCATCACAAAACCATGGCCTTGATAAATAGCCCATAAAGATAAATGCCCCCCATGTATCTACCAGAACACTATCCATTGCGTCAGATATTTTTAAGCAGGGCACCAGTCACTGCCAGCGCTACAAGATTTTGGTTAAGTAATATCGCTGATGAAACACCGGGCACTTTTCCAACGTCATCACGACGGAATAACCCCTCGCTTGGTAAAAAGGCTTTGCTTGAAAACTAAAAGTATCGAGCTGTGAAAAACGGCAGCCGCGCTCTAGGGCAGCCTGCTCCATTGCTGCCAATAACCGGCCTCCTACACCGCGCCCCCGCAGGCTACTGGCCACCCACAGATACTCGATATAGAGCCAGTTACCGTAGGTATGGCCACTGCATCCTCCGGCACGACGCATCTGCTCATCCTGATAGAAGATGGCAAGTGGGCGACGTATCTGTTCACCGACAAACTCACGATTGGTTTTGATCAGGTTGTCTCGTAAAAAATCGATGTCGTCCTGGCTGGGGTTTTGCACAACGTCAAGAGTGTCAATCATGCTGCTCTGCTCCTCTGGTGAAACATAATGGCCGTGAACATTGTCACGGCCATGGGTTATCTGGGTCGCATCCTCTATGGCGAACGCCGGTGCGATTTACGCCAGATCCTTTAGCTCGGCAAACAGCGAAGCCCAGGGACTTTTGGCACGATAGAACACCGGGGGCTGGCCAATCGGTGCAGGCAGAGTGACCCGCTGGCCCCCTGTAAAGCGTTGGCCGCTCCAGACATGCGTCCACTGCTCACCTGCAGGCAGGTAAGTTGTCCACTCACGCACATCCCCTTGGTGAACCGGTGCCACCAGCA
Source organism: Aeromonas sp. A600620 (assembly GCF_029479985.1). Lineage (NCBI taxonomy): Bacteria > Pseudomonadati > Pseudomonadota > Gammaproteobacteria > Aeromonadales > Aeromonadaceae > Aeromonas > Aeromonas sp. A600620. The sequence continues at coordinate 114,457 of NZ_JAAKXB010000012.1, forward strand.
ACTCTGACCCATAGAGGTATTGATCCTGTATGACGTAGGTCTCGGGATCATGTTCAAAATGCAGCATCAGGGCACGTTGAACCGGATACCCTTTCTCGGCCGCTTCATCCACCAGGCTACGCAAGTAAGGAGTCAGGTGGCAATAAACTCGGGTCATCCGGGCAAAATGCGCCAACGTGCTGCCATCCTGGTCAAACTGGAAATTCTCATCAGGGCGGTTACCTTCGTGGGTACGCATGACTGGGGTAAAGGCAGCCATTTCAACCCAGCGGTCAAACAGCTCCTTGGTTCGACGGTTGCCAAACAGTGAGGTGTAGCCACCGATATCCGAGTGGTGATACGCGTTCCCCAACATACCGGAGGAGAGCGCCCCCGAGATCACCGTAACCAGACCGTCGTGACGGCTGAAATCGACACATTGATCGCCTGCCCACAGTAGCGGGCAGTATTGCTGCACCCCGGTGTAACCGGCTCGCATAAAGAAAAGGGCATCACCGGTTTGGCCGTTCATCGCGATCGCTTCTGCGTTGCACTGGGCCCACAGAGTCGGCCAGGCATTGTGCATCAGCTTGGCATCGACACCGTTGTGCAGGTAGATGTTATCGGTCGGCAGGTACTCGCCAAAGTCAGCCATCCACCCCTTGATCCCCATGTCCAGCATGTTTTTACGCAGCACGGTATCACGGAACCAGGCCATGGCGTCTGGATTGGTAAAGTCGACACAGCCGCAATAGAATTCGCCAAAGTCGACCAGCGCAACTTGACCATCCTTGTCCAGCGCCATATAGCCGAACTCTTTGGCGATTGGAAACAGCTTGCCATCTTCACACAGGTAGGGGTTGACGTAGGCCATGAACTCGATGCCCTGGTCATTGAGCGCCTTGATCCTGGCGGGCAGATTGGGGTAGCGATCCTGATGGTGCTGCCAATCCCAGTCCCAGAACAGGCGCTTGCCAAACGAGGTGACCCGCAAGCCGCACCAGTCTTCACTCCACAGACCCGAAACCTTGATACCATGGTCAAGGGCGTTTTCCAGACGACTGAAGGTATTGACCTCCCCCCCCTTCAGACCAAGGATCGCCCCCTTGTAAACCCACTCCGGCAACCTGGGCTGGCGGCCAAACCGGGCAGACAGTTTTTCGATAATGCCCAGATAGCTCTCTGCGGTGCGCAACTCGATGGCCTGCGGGATCGCCCACACTTGCAGCTCATGAAACCCTTCGTGACGAAAATCGAAATCGGCATAAGCGGTGGTGTCGATATGGCAGCTGTATTTGCGAGAGGAGACAAACGTGGGTTGCGGATAGTTGGTGTGGTAGTAATCCCCACCGGCTTTGCCCATCACATCGGCTTTCCATTTGATCTCGCTGTGGGGATGGCGACCAACACCGGGCTCTGAGGTCCACAACGGAAAGTGACGGCCACGCAAATCAAAATAGGACATCTGCTCGCCACAACCCCAGACATGCTCTTTACGTTCGGCCGGCAATCTGACCCAAAAGCGGTTATATGCCTCGTCCAGTATGGTCGGATAAAGCATCACATCATCGCCATCACACACCACAGCCACCTGTAGCAAAGCCGGGGTCAAGGCATTCGGGGCAAAAACGAACAGGTTGTTGTCAACCTGTTCGATATGAGTCAATGCGACGCGAGACTCGATATAGTCTTCGATATCAAAATTGCCGCGATAAATTTCCATTTTTTCCCGGCCCTTACCTATATAAAACGCCGGGGCATCCGCTTGATGAGAAAATAACAACTGCTGCTGGTGCTGAATCGTTAACGCCTGTGACGAAAATTCGAGTTGCATTGCATAAGCTCCTGTTTAGTCGGGCCATCCCCGCTTGCTCGCAAACACAATAATAGCGCTACGATTTCATTTCAATCGCGTAAAACCCAAACAGCGATCTCGATCACCAATCAACACTCGCCACACGAAAACGTTTGGCTCGTTTGCAAACACCATTTGTAAGAGAATCCTTAACCACCAGCGCAATCTCTCGATCTGGATCCCACTTTTTAACAATCACCCTTGCGCCCGCAATCGCATCGCTACGATTATTGTCGTGCCGGATGGGTTCCACACTATGGAGAATAAAATGGTTGTTCAGGCGCATATCGAAAGCAGACTGCCTTTTAGGGAAAAACTTGCCTATGGCGTCGGCGATTTTGGTTACAACTTTGTATTGAATATCACCACCCTCTACCTGCTTAAATTTCTGACCGATGTAGCAGGTATCAATGCGGCGTGGGCAGGCGTCATCTTTTTGGTGGCGAAAGTGTTCACCGGCTTCACCGACCTGGGCACCGGCATTTTCCTCGACACACGCAAGAGCTTCGGACCTCGCGGCAAGTTTCGTCCGATGCTGCTCTGGACCATAGTGCCCCTGTTTGTCTGCAATATGTTGCTGTTTTGCAATTTTGAGCTCAACAGCGAGACCAAGACCACCCTGTTCATCGTCTGCTTTATGGCCTTTGGCCTGTTCTTTAGCTTGGGCAATGCCAGCTATGGCGCCATGGTGCCCTCTATGACCAAAAATGTTCAGGATCGCGCAGAGCTGGCAGCATGGCGTCAGGGCGGAGCCAACACCGGCCTGTTGTTAGCCACCGTCGGTTTCATGCCCATCGCCATGTTGTTTGAATCCCAGGAGACCGGCTACATGGTGGCAGCCCTGGCCTACACCTCGGTCGGCTTGGCGGCGGTGCTCTTTTGCTACCTCAACGTCAAAGAACACCACACCATCATAGGTAATGACCCTGACCAGATAGTCGAGAAGCCCACCATCAAGGAGGGGCTCAAGGCGGTACTCAAGAACAACCAGTTGCTGGTGCTGGCAGTAGCCAACCTGCTGACCCTCTCCGCATTCAACGTCAAACTCACCGTGCAGGTCTTCTACGCCCAGTACATTCTGGGTGATGTCTCCATGGTCTCTTACATGAGCTTTGTCAGCATGGGGTGCATCTACCTCGGGGTGTTGTCTGTGCCTGCGCTGGTACGTCGCTTTGGCAAAAAACCTGTCTATCTGGCCGGATTGTGCCTGTGGATCTCCGGCGACATTGCCAACTACCTGTTCGGTGGCACCGTCATGAGTTACGTGCTGTTCACCTCGCTGGCGTTCTTTGGCACCTCTTTCGTCAACAGCCTTAACTGGGCGTTTGTCTCAGATACCGTTGAGTACGGTGAGTGGAAAACCGGTACCCGTACCGAAGGCTTGGTCTACTGCGGCATGACCTTCTTTAGAAAGTGTTCGCAAGCTATCGCAGGGTTCGTCCCCGGGTTTGCTCTGGCACTGGTTGGCTACATGCCCAATGTGGAGCAAACCGATGCCGCCAAAGCCGGGATCACCGGACTGATTTTCATCTACCCGGCAAGCCTGGCCATCGTAACGGCACTGGTGATGGCCCTCTTCTACACCCTCAACGAGCAGCGCTATCAAGAGATCATCGCCAGCCTTGGTGCCCGCCGTGTGGCGACCACCCAAAGCTGACTCTCATGCAACTGGCAGCGGCGTGCTGGCTACGCTGTTGCTCTCTTCAAGGATGTGATCCCATGACATATCGCAATGTGGCAAGTGACCGTCTGGCATGGCAGGAAAAGATGGCCTACGGAGTGGGTGATCTCGGCTATAACTTCCTGCTCAACTGCACAACTCTCTATTTGCTGATCTTCCTGACCGATGTGGCAGCCATTCCGGCAGCATGGGCCGGAGCAATCTTTCTGGTTTCGAAGTTCTTTACCGCCTGCACCGATCTGGTGACCGGCAGCGTGCTGGATAATCGTTCCGAGCTCGGCCCCAGAGGTAAATTTCGCCCCTTCCTGCTCTGGACCATAGTGCCACTGGCTCTTATCAACACCGCCCTGTTTACCAGCGTTGAGCTCCCGGTCATCGCTAAAACAGTACTGTTTACCCTGCTGTTCATGATGTTTGGTGCCTTTTACAGTTTTGGCAATGCCTCCTATGGCGCCATGGTCCCGGCCCTCACCAAGCGACTCCAGGACCGAGCCGAGCTCGCCGCCTGGCGCCAGGGCGGAGCCAATACCGGATTACTGCTCTGCTCGGTGGGGTTCATGCCGCTGGTATTGCTGTTTGACAAACCACAGGTCGGCTATAGCGTTGCGGTACTGATTTATTCGGTCATGGGGGCAGCAGCAGTACTCTTTTGCTACAGCAGAGTTCGTGAACGCCATGTGCTGCCATCGGTTGTCAACGAATCGGGGTTTTCGGCAGTACAAACCAACGCACGGGCCGTGCTGGCAAACCGTCCGCTGGGCATCCTGGCGCTGGCCAATCTGCTGACGCTAGCAGCGTTCAACACCAAGCTGATTGTTCAGGTTTTTTACGCCCAATATGTGATTGGCGACGTATCGATGATCGCCTACATGAGCTTCATCAGCATAGGGTGTATCTACCTGGGTGTATTGCTGGTCCCCTTTGCCGTGCACCGTTTTGGCAAACTGCCTGTCTATCTGGCCGGCATTGGCGTGTGGATATGCGGTGACCTGCTCAACTACCTCTACAGCGAGAGTGCTCTCGATTACATCCTCTTCACCTCCCTGGCCCTGTGGGGATCCGCTTTCGTCAACAGTCTCAACTGGGCGTTCATCTCTGACACCGTCGAGTATGGGGAATGGAAAACCGGCATCCGCACCGAGGGGCTGGTCTACTGCAGTCTGACCTTCTGCCGCAAATGCTCGGCCGCGCTTGCGGGCCTCATTCCCGGGCTGGTGCTGGCATGGTCAGGCTATGTTCCCAACGCGACGCAAAGCACCGAGACCCAAAGCAGCATCGCCAATCTGATGTTTCTCTACCCGATCTGCGCCCTGATTTGCGCTGCAGCCTTGATGTTGCTGTTCTACCCGCTCACTGATGCCCGCTATCAACAGATCGTCCGGGAGCTGGCACAACGCCATGCCCTTGCTTCTCCCCGGAGACCCCATCACCGGATAAATGAGCAATCTACTCCATCGCCTGACAGCCATCCTCTTCGCGCAGGTCAGAACGGCTGAATTTAACATACTGTTTTTATTGAATTAATCCTTAATCAAATCAGACAAAGAGAGCGCTATTCCTATGTCATTCAACAGTGAAAACCTGGCCAAGCTCGATATCTCGGCGCTGCGTAGCCAACGCTGGTATGCCCCCGACACCATCCGTGCCTTCGCTCACCGTCAGCGCAGTCAGCAAAGTGGCTTGAACCGCGACGAATTCATGGGCAAGCCCGTGATCGGGATCATCAATACCTGGAGTGAAATGAGCCCCTGCCATAGCCACCTGCGTGAGCGCGCCGAGGCCGTCAAGCGAGCCGTCTGGGCCGCGGGAGGCTACCCCGTTGAATTGCCCGCGCTGTCGGTCGGGGAAGTATTGGTCAAGCCGACCACCATGCTCTATCGCAACTTTCTTGCGATGGAGGCAGAAGAGCTGCTGCGCCAGCATCCGATCGATGGGGCCGTGCTGCTCGGCGGTTGCGACAAATCCACGCCAGCCCTGCTGATGGGCGCCATTTCGATGGACTTGCCAGTGATCTTCTGCCCCGCAGGCCCCATGTCGAGCGGCAAATGGCGCGGTCATGTCACCGGTGCCGGTACCCATACCAAGAAGTTCTGGGATCAATTACGCTTGGGGGCCATTACCCAGCATGACTGGATCGAACTGGAGGGGGCGATGACTCGCTCCATCGGCACCTGCAATACCATGGGCACGGCATCCACCATGACCTCCATCGCCGATGCCATGGGCTTTATGTTGCCGGGGGCCAGCTCCATCCCCGCCGCTGACTCGCGACACGTCCAGATGGCAGCCCAATGCGGCCAAATCATCGTCGACATGGTGTGGCATGATCACACACCTTCCCGCTGGCTGACCCGAGCCAACTTCCTCAATGGCGTAGTAGCCTACATGGCGCTCGGCGGCTCCACCAATGCCGCGATCCACATGATTGCGATGGCCAACCGGGCGGGCATCAACCTCACTCTGGAAGACATGGAGTCGGTGGCACGGGAAGTCCCTGTGCTGGCCAATCTGTTTCCCTCTGGTGATCAGTTGATGGAGGAGTTCTTCTTCGCCGGCGGTCTGATGGCCCAGCTGAAAAAGGTGGAGTCATTCCTCCACCTCGATGCGATCGGGGTCACCAATCGTCCCGTTGCACAGTGGATTGCCAACGCGACCTGTTATGACGACAACGTGATCCGCTCGCTAGATAACCCTGTGGTACCGCTCTCCCGTGGATGTGCATTGACAGTATTGCGCGGCAATCTGTGCCCCAACGGGGCTGTGATGAAATCATCTGCCGCCAAACCCGAACTGCGCCACCACAAGGGCCCTGCCATCGTCTTCGACAGCCATCAAGAGCTCTCGGATCGCATCGATGACCCCGCCCTGGAGGTAACCAAGGAATCAGTGATTATCCTGCGCAATGCCGGCCCGGTCGGCGCGCCGGGCATGCCGGAGTGGGGCAACCTGCCGATCCCGAAAAAGCTGCTGCAACAAGGCGTCACCGACATGGTGCGGATTAGCGATGCCCGCATGTCCGGTACTCACTATGGCACCTGTATCCTGCACGTTGCCCCTGAAGCGGCCATTGGTGGCCCACTGGCACTGGTACGTACCGGTGACCTCATCGAGCTCGATATCGCCAATGGCCGCCTCAACATGCTGGTCAGTGATGAAGAGCTGGCCGAGCGCCGCCGCACGCTCAAACCGGTACACAAAGTTTATGAACGCTCTTATGCCGCACTCTATCAACAACATGTGACCCAGGCCGATCAGGGCTGTGACTTCGATTTCCTCCAGGCTGGCAGCAAAGTGCCCGAGCCCCCGATTTTCTAAAGGAGCAAACAATGAATCCGTTCAAACTTGCGATTACTCAAGGTCCACGCCCACTGGGCACCTGGATGATGACTGGCAGCGATACGGTGGCGGAAGCCATGGCGACTGTCGGTTTCGATTTCTTGGTGCTGGACCAGGAACATGTGCCGGTCGATAGCCTGGATGCGATCCGTATCGATCGCGCCATTCGTGCCAGCAACCCGGCCACCACCCCACTCTACCGCCTGGCCTGGAACGACACTGTGTTGATCAAACGGGCGCTTGATGGCGGTGCAACGTCGCTGATGGTGCCGTTTGTCAACAGTGCAGCAGAAGCCCGCAAAGCGGTAGAGGCGGCCTACTACCCTCCCCTAGGCAAACGCGGCTTTGCCGCGGTGCATCGTGCGTCCGGTTACGGTGCCGAACCCGAATTCGTGCGTAAAGCCCGGGAAGAGCTCTGCCTTATCCTGCAAATTGAGACCCCTGACGCCATTGATGCCATGGAAGAGATGGCCATTGAAGGAGTGACCGGCTTCTTTATCGGCCCCGGCGATATGAGCGCAGCCATGGGCCATATTGGCAATCCCTCTCACCCCGAGGTGCAAGCCAAGATCCGTGAAGGGCTGGAGAAGTGCCAGCGCTTGGGATTGCCTTGCGGGATCGTCGGTGGCAACCCCGAGCTGGTGAACAAATATCAAGAGATGGGTTTTAGCTTCGTGGCGCTCGGCTCCGACATGAGTTACCTGCTGGCTCGCGCCCGTGAACAGCTCGCCGCGATCCGGGGGGAACGTCTGAGCATATCCGGTGGCGAGGTTTACTGATGAAGAGGCTTCACCGCCAAAGCGGCCCGCTTGATCTGGAGCTCATCCCCGAGCTTGGTGGCGCTATCGGCAAACTGACCTGGCATGGCAGGGAGATCTTGCGCTCCCTGCCCGATGGTCAGAGCGTCACAGTCAACCAGGGGGGCTGTTTTCCCCTGGTACCTTACTCCAACCGTATTGCTCATGGACGGTTTCACTTCGCCGGATATGATTACGCCCTGCTGCGTAACTTTGGCGATCATCCCCACTCAATTCATGGCAACGGCTGGCAGCAGCCATGGCAAGAAGGGGATGCAGATGATGACTCTGTCGTGCTGACCCTGCACCATGACGCACAGGGAGCATCCGCGGCGCAATGGCCCTGGCCTTATCGGGCAACTCAGCGCTTCACCCTGCAAGAGAATGCGCTGCATATCATACTCACTTACCACAATCTGGCCGATCACGCTGTCCCGGCTGGGCTGGGCTTTCACCCCTATTTTCCCCGTGCGGCGCACGCCGAGATCCAGTTCGACGCAGGCGGTGTGGTACTCAACGACCACAAGTCCCTGCCCACTGGTCTCGCGCCACTACCGACCCAATGGAACTATCGCACTTGGCGCAAACCTGAACCCGCCAGTGTCGATAACTGCTTCCATCACTGGAGTGGCTGTGCACGGGTGCGCTGGCCAGATGAGAAGCTGATGGTGACCCTGAGCTCACCCGATGCGCCTCACGCCATCCTGTTTCTGCCGCCCGCCGATCGTGACTTCATCGCCATCGAGCCGGTTTCTCATATCAATGATGCCATCAACAACGGTGGCTTTGGTGACCCTGCGCTGGCCATGGCCACTGTGCCAGCCAATGGGCAGTTGCAGATCTCCATGCTGCTTGAGGTTTCTCACTATGCCTAATCCTGCTCTGCTACTTGCCGACTACCGCGGCCATCTGCCCGAGTGCCCGACCTGGAGCACTGATGAACAGGCGCTCTACTGGACCGATATTCTCGAGCGTTGCCTGCACCGCTATCACCCCGAAAGCGGCGCCATGACGACAATCCCCTTCCCCGAAGAAGTGGGCTGTTTTGCCCTGCGCGAACAGGGTGGCTTTATCGCAGCGATGCGCACCGGGATCTATCTGTGTGATCAACACGGGCAAATTGAGCGTAAAGTCGCCGATAACCCCAATAACCCAGCGCTGGCACGTTTTAATGATGGCGGTACCGATCAGGCGGGTCGTTTCTATGCGGGCACTTACTGGAGCCCACGAGATTACAACGGCGCCCTGCTATGCCGGGTTGATGCCGAGCTGCAGATGTCGGTGATCCAGTGCGACATTCTGGGAGCCAATGGCTTGGCATTCAGCCCAGACATGCGCTGGATGTACACCACTGATACCCCCAACCGCCGCCTTTATCGCACTCCGTTGGCCCGCGACGGTTCACTCGGTCAACGGCAACTGCTGCGCGAGTTTGCAGCCCGCGCCGACGAAGGGCGCCCGGATGGGGCTGCAATCGATGTCGAAGGATGCTACTGGAGCGCCCTGTTTGATGGCCATCGTATCGCCCGCTTCTCTGCAGAGGGGGTATTGCTGGCCGAATATCCCTTGCCGGTACGTTGCCCCACCATGGTCTGTTTTGGTGGTGAAGACATGAAGACCCTCTTCATCACCACCACTCGCGAAAATATGGACGCCGCCGAACTGGCAGCACGTCCGCTCTCAGGTGCGCTGTTCAGCATGCGTGTTGACATCGCCGGTCTTGCTAAACCCACATTTAAGGAAAACAACAGATGAAAACTATTGGCTTTATCGGTCTTGGTCTGATGGGCGAAGCGATGTCAAAGAACATCGTCAAAAAATTTGATGGCAATGTGTTGGTATTCGATATCAATCTGGAGGCTGTCGCCCGGGTGGTCGATGCAGGGGCCATCGCCTCCCCTTCCATTGCCAGGTTGGCAGCCGATGCGGATGTGATCATCTCCATGGTACCGCGCTCCGAACACGTCAAAGCGGTCTATACCGAACTGCTGCCACACCTTGGCCCCGGCAAGATCACCATCGACATGTCCACCATTGACCCGGCCGTGTCAATCGCCTTATCCCGCCAGGTAGCAGAAACCGGTGCCGTGATGCTCGATGCGCCCGTGGTCAAATCGGTCCCTGCCGCCGTGGCTGCCGAGCTCGGGATCTACATAGGTGGCGACCTGTCCGCCTACAAAAAGGTCAAGCCGTTGCTGGCCATGATGGGCAGCAACCAGATCCACCTGGGGGGCAACGGCCGTGGTTTGATCATGAAGGTGCTGCACAACACCTTGGTCGCCCAAATTCAGAACAGTGTCAACGAAATGCTGGCCACCGCCGCTCATTTCGGCATCGATAAAGAGAGCTTCAACACCGCCGTCTCTTACGGTGGCGGCAGCAACTTCTATCTGACCAGCAAGATAGGTGCCCTGATCGCCGAGAACTACAACACTGTCTTCTCGCTGGAGAACATGGCCAAAGATATCGGCATTATGAAGAACCTCATGGGCGAAGAAGCGCTGACCCTGCCCGGAGTCGAATTGGTGAATAACATTTACCAGCAAGGCCTGAATAACGGTTTGGGCAGTGAGGATTTCTGTGCCACTTATAAGTTGGTAAAGCAAAACATTCAATAGCCGGCTGATAAAAACCATCGCATGAGGTAATTAATTTACCTCATGCCAATCGCTGCACGATTTAATATCAATTTACCATTGGCGAGTCAATCACTATGCGTATCCACCCCAAAATATGCTTAATCCCTCTTATATGCTGCAACGCAGCTTTCGCGGGCGGTTATTTTGAAAGCCGTGAGGCATTTAACTTTGCTACCGACCAACATGAGTTATTGTTGCGACTCGGCTATAACTGGGAATCTGGTGCGGGTATTATGGCCAGCAATGCGTATAATACCGATAAACTAGACAAGCTAAAGCACAGTTATAACGAAATTGAAGGGTGGTATCCGCTATTAAATTTAACCACCAAACTCTCGGTCAATGCCGGTGGTTTGGTTAACTCCTCTAGCTCTGGCTCTGGTGGCTCTGCGTATCTGGATGGAAAGTACAACTTTACCGATAACTTTTCCGTTATTGCACGATACCGTTACAATCATCAAAATTATCTAACTACGGATCTTGATGGTTATGGCGATAATAACGATACCAATGAATACGCACTGTATATTGTCAATAAAATAACGCCAGCTTTGACCCATACTTTTGAATCGCACTATTTTTCTCGCGTTAATAATTTCAACAGTGCTAATGGGAAAGATCATCACTGGGAGCTAACCAGTCAAACCCGCTATCGAATCAATCCACAATGGATGCCTTATCTGGAATTACAGTGGTACGATAGAAATATTGCCTATGATGCAGAGGCATACCGGATCCGTATTGGTGTTAAATACTTTTTCTAATGTTGCCAGATGAATTCAATCTATGACTCACGGAGAGCAGTTATGAACTATTCCCAGCAAGTACAATATCACTCTATTGCCGGCAAGGTCGCCGTTATTACAGGTGGCGCCAGTGGCATTGGCGAAGAGTTGGTGCGCGCATTTGTCAGCCAAGGAGCCAAAGTCGCCTTCCTCGATTTTGATAAATCAGCAGGCGAAGCACTCGCGCATGAGCTCGGCTGCCTGTTTCTGTTTTGCGATGTCACCGACCTGACTCTGCTCAAAGCGTGTTTTACGACCATTGAACAACAGCTGGGCAGTGTCGATATCCTGATCAACAACGCGGGCAGCGATGATCACCATAAAATTGAGGATCTGACCGAGGAGTATTTCGAAAACCGCATCAATATCAATCTGCGTCACCAGTTGTTTGCGATCCAAGCCGTGCTGCCAGGCATGGAGCAAAAAGGGAGCGGCAGCATCATCAATATGGGCTCCATCAACTGGATGCGGGGCCGCCCCGGGAGAGTCTGCTACTCCCTGTCAAAAGCCGCCATCCATGGTTTTACCCGTACCCTGGCGCAGGAGTTGGGCGCGAGAGGCATTCGGGTTAACAGCCTGGTACCAGGCGCAATCCGCACCCCCAAACAGGATGCGATGTGGGCGCAACTCGACCCTGCCACGGTGAACCAGTTTGTCGAACTGCAAGCTCTCAAATTCCGTCTCGATGGCTCACATTGTGCTCGCATGGCCCTCTTCCTGGGTTCTGACGAATCCAATGGCTGTACCGGCCAAGATTTCATTGTTGATGCAGGGCTTACTCTGAACTAGGGCTCTGTCCCAAGGCTGTCTGCTTGAAATGATGAGGTTTGAGCAATATCTGGCTGGCATGGCATTCAACCATGCCGGGCAATCCAGAAGAGGCAAATGCTGCAGATATTGCTTGTTTTTATAGATACGCGCTTGGCTAGATGGGACAGGTCTCGATGCAAATGGGGAAAACGCCATTAATCCGAGCAAGAGTGGTCTCCATGACCCTCTCTTACATCTGAGGGTACCGGAAGAAGATCCCACCATCTTCAGAATGATGCGATCAACTGATATGCAAACCACCAACAGTTGAGATAGTCGGGGCGCATAATAAATCATGCATAAAGAAAAACCCCTGCTCTAAAGCAGGGGTTTACTGTTTGGCGGTGAGGGAGGGATTCGAACCCTCGATACGTTGCCGTATACACACTTTCCAGGCGTGCTCCTTCAGCCACTCGGACACCTCACCAAATTTTTGCTCACTGTTTTATGTGCTTGAGCTGCACATTCGCTGGCGGACCATGCCGCGGCGACGGGGCGTAATGTAAGGGATACGATGGCTTTTGGTCAATGCAATTTTTTACTTTTTGCGTTCGTTTGCTCAATATACGAACCAAGTGACTAAAAATATGCCGTTTCGTATCCCTTTCAATCAATTTACTGCCGCTTCGTGCAAATGTTCACCTTTGAGCGCCTCTTCCAGCGAGCCGTAAAATTCCAGCTTGCCGGGCTGCGGCCGCACCTTGGCACGGGCCAGGGTCTTGAGCGGTTGGAACTGCAACTCGGCCACCCGCAACTCGACACCGGCTTTAGCCATCTGCTTGCCAAAGTGGAGGAAGGCAGACAGGCCGCCCGCATCGAGGATGGAAACCGCCTCCATCTGCAACACCAGCACCTTGTGCCCTTTCACTTGTGATTCCAGCTCGGCAAAGACCCGTTCGGCCGCTGCGAAGAAGAGCGGGCCGTTGATCTTGTAGAGCAGGCCGTTGTCCGGCACCTCGCGGGCATAGCGTTTGTGCTCGGCCAAATCGTGCAGTTTGGTCATCTTGGCGATTTCGCGCATAAAGAGCAGGGAGGCCAGGATCACCCCGAAGGTGATGGCGATGACCATGTCGAAAATGACGGTGAGTGACAGGCAGACCAGCAGCACCAGCACATCGGATTTGGGGGCGCGACGGATCAGCTCCACCACCTTGTGCGCTTCACTCATGTTCCAGGCCACGATGAGCAGCAAGGCAGCCATGGCCGAAAGCGGCAACCAGGAGAGCCAGGGGGCCAGCACCAGAATGGCGGCCAGCACCACCAGCGCATGAACAATCCCCGAGATAGGGGACGTAGCACCGGCACGCACGTTGGCGGCAGAGCGGGCGATGGCAGCGGTAGCGGTAATGCCGCCAAAGAAGGGGGCGAAGATGTTGCCAAGCCCCTGCCCCACCAGCTCGGCGTTGGAGCTGTGTTTGCGACCGGTCATGCCATCGAGCACCACGGCGCAGAGCAGCGATTCGATCGCCCCCAGCATCGCCATGGAGAAGGCGGCAGGCAGCAGCCGCTCAACAGCCGCCAGGTTCCATTCAACTGGCAAGCCATCAGGTCCGGGCAAGGCCCAGGGCATCACCAGGGTCGGCGCGATGGGCGGGATCCCCATCCCTTGGGTGCCGTCGGCCAGGGTATAGCTGAACTTGCTGCCGATGGTGGCCACATCCACCCCAAAGTAATGGAGGCCAAAACCCAGACCTACCCCGACCAGCACCGCGGGCAAGTGGCCGGGCACCGGCAGACGCAGGCGTGGCCAGAGCAGCAGCACGGCCAGCGTTGCGACCCCCACCAGGGTATCGCCCCACTGCCAGCTTGGCAGGGCGGCGGCCAGCGCCTCGACCTTGCCCAGATAGGTATCCGGCATCTCGGGCACGCTTAGGCCAAAGAAGTCCTTGATCTGCAAGGTGGCGATCACGATGGCGATACCACCGGTAAAGCCCAGCGTCACTGACGGGGGAATGTACTCGATAAGGCGGCCAAGACGGGCCATCCCCATCGCCACCAGAAAGAGGCCGGAGATGAGCGTCGCCATCAACAGACCACCGACCCCGAACTGCTGGGCGACCGGATAGAGGATCACTACAAAGGCAGCGGTCGGGCCGGAGATGGAGTAGCGGGAGCCACCGGTCACGGCGATCACGATTCCAGCAATGATGGCGGTATAGAGACCGTGTTGCGGCGGCACACCGCTGGCGATGGCCAGTGCCATGGCGAGCGGGATGGCGATGATGCCCACCGTCACACCGGCGATAAGATCACGGCCGAAGCGGGCCATGCTATAGGGTTCATCAATACAGGACTGGCGTAAGGCTATGGCGAGCTTCACGCTATTTAAAGAGGCTTGCTTGTGCATGTATATCGTAATACCAGAAGAGGGAGATAAAGGCCGGAGAGATCCGGCGCCCGATCATCATCAAGGGCCGGCAGGGCTGTCGACGCGGCGATGGTATCCTGCGTAACCTTACTCCAGACGGGCCATTTTTTCGATGGGCAGGATCAATGAAAAGCACTCTGCCCCATGATTTGGCCCATTTACCGCCAAATCGCCGATCTTGACTCCAGCTCTCCCCCTTTTAGCCACAAAGATTACCATTTGAGCCTCACCTGGTTACCAGCACGTTCGCGACATCATGCTGTCATCATCAGGTTGATGCGAACCGAACCAATGCCCCCTGCGCCGGTTGGGGGGAGCGATGGCAAGGGACTGATTGTGCTGAAAATAAACCGCAAAGCGCAACTTTTGGGCAAACAATCCGAAAATCCGGTTTTCGAGAAATTCGCGGGTTGACACCCGCCGCCCTGGTCATTAATATTCGCCCCGCCTTAACGAGACAGGCAATTCCTCCTTAGTTCAGTCGGTAGAACGGCGGACTGTTAATCCGTATGTCACTGGTTCAAGTCCAGTAGGAGGAGCCAATTCCCTCGTAGTTCAGTCGGTAGAACGGCGGACTGTTAATCCGTATGTCACAGGTTCAAGTCCTGTCGAGGGAGCCACATTTGAAGCCCAGTTTTCGAACTGGGCTTTTTCATATCCATCTCTCCATTGTTTCAAGCTGAGCCAGCTACCCCTCACCGCTTGCTCTGCCACATTCCCCTCGCAGTGAACGATCCACTCTCCCTGTTTTCTCTCAACTCAAATTCGACTAACTTCCAAAACGTCCTACTACAGCCAAGTAGCAGGTTCCTTGTGCCTTGGTTACCTAGCCACCGGCAGGTCCTCCCAGCGGGTGGTGTAACAGGGGCTCAGGTGCTCTTGTCGCATCATCCACTCAGGCGACCCCGTGCCTTGGCTGGCAAAACCTACGCGCCCCAATCCCTTGGCTTTGATCTGGTCCATCACTGCCATCAGCGCATCTGATTGAGCGGAGGACGGGGCAAACAGATCGGCCTGTTGCTGCCCCTTGGGGGTGAACTCACTCAGCATGACGCCCCCCTTCTGATAGCGGTAACCGTCGCGCCAAATCTGCGGTAGAAGCACGTTCACTTGCTGCAGCAGCAACCGGGTATCATCGCTAGGGCAGACCAGCCGGACGCCAGCCTGCTCACTGTAGTAAGGCGCTCGTTCGTCAAAGGGGCTGGTTCGCACGAACAGGTGCACCCGCTGGCAACACATCCCCTCGGCCCGCAGCTTCTCGGCTGCGCGAGCCATAAAGCCTGACAACGCTTGAGCCATTTCTCCACGGTCAGTCACGCGCTCACCAAAGGAACGGCTCGAGAGGATCTGCTGCTTCGCCGCCGGTTCAACGGTCAGCTCTGCGCAAGGCAGGCCACGCAGCTCCTGTACGATCCGCTCGACCACCACGCCGTATTGGGTGCGTAACCCTTTGGCGTCGCTAGCCACCAGGTCAGCAACGGTATTGATACCTTGTGCCACCAACTTGGCCCCCAAGCGCCGTCCTATGCCCCACACCTCGTCCACCGGGGTGATAGCCATCAGCCGGGCACGGCGCAGCTCGTCACGCAAGTCCACGACGCCGCCAGTGGCAGGCCACTTCTTGGCTGCATAATTGGCCAGCTTGGCGAGGGTCTTGGTGGGGCCGATCCCGACCCCTACCGTTAGGCCGGTCCACTGCCACACTCGCTGCCGGATCTGTTGTCCATAGGCTGTCAGGTCCCCGGCAAACGACTCCGACAACGCCATGAACGCTTCATCGATGGAGTAGACCTCAAGCTCAGGGGCCATGGTCTCCAACGTGCTCATCACCCTGCCAGACATATCGCCGTAGAGCGCGTAGTTGGAGCTGAATGCCACACCGCCATGCGCCTCGAACTGCTCGCGGATCTTGAAGTAGGGCCCGGCCATCTTGATACCCAGCGCCTTGGCTTCGGGGCTGCGCGACACCACGCATCCATCGTTGTTGGAGAGCACCACGATCGGGCGGCCACGCAGCTCAGGGCGAAACAGCCGCTCACAGCTGGCGTAGAAGTTGTTTACATCAACGAGCGCTATAGCCATCACGCTGCCTCAGATTGCCAATCACATGGGTGACCACTCCGAACAACTCCAGGGAGAGGCTCATACAAGGGTCGATAGGCGCGAACGCCGGATTGGCTGGCAACAACCGCAACCTTGGCTTGAGCTGCAAGGTCTTTACCGTGAAGCCGCCATCGAGTAGTGCAATCACCACATCACCATGGCGCGGGGTGAGGCTCTTATCGACCACCAGCAAGTCACCGGGAAAGATGCCGACCCCGGTCATGCTCTCCCCCTCGGCACGCAGATAGAAGGTTGCTGCAGGGTGGCCACGCAGTGGGTGTTGAGGTCCAACTTCCCTTCCAGATAGTCGCTGGCTGGGCTGGGAAAGCCGCAAGAGGCGCGGTGCAAGAACAGCGGGATGGTCACCTCGGCGGGTGATGGGTCTGGGGTTAACAGCTTCATGGCAAAACACCTGTATTTATATACAGCCATTATAGCGCACCACCTTTGAACCAGCGCAAGTCCTCATCCACAGATGCATGAATCACACGCACACTCACAGTTCCAATGCTTCCACCAACAAAAGGGCATAGCAGGAAAAGCTCACCGCGTGCTAATTTTTGCTTTCTGGCTAGGAACCCCACAGATAATACCGTCAAGGCAGAATGTGGTTTCCCAGCCTAACGTGGCATGTTCATTCCCATTTGTGATAGCTGTTAGGGGGCATCTCCATAGATATAAAGGAATCCTGCAGCCAACATTTCACCTTCGAGATGCTGTTTCACTGTGGTGAAACTTGGCAACGCATCCAATGCACAAACTTGCCTGAACAAACCGAGAGCTGGCTGGCCTACCGTGAACTGGCAACGCATATTCTCGATCCGCTGGTAGAAACATTTGGTCACCCATTGCTGACCTATGGGTTTTGTGGGGTAACACTGCGCAAAGCTATTCTTTCCAACGCCTCCCCCGGTATAGCCCCCACACTGGACCAACATGCGGCCTGTGAACTCAATCAGCGAGGAAGCGTTATCTGTCCTCGGCAAGGGGCCGCGGTTGATCTGATATACCCAGGGAAGAACAGCTATCAGGTAGCCCTTTGGTTGGCGCAACACACCCCGTTTGATCGTCTCTATCTCTATGGCCCAGACCGGCCACTGCATATCAGCTATGGGCCCGAGCAAAACCGCGCCTTGGTCAAACTCACCACTCACCATGGAAGACGAATGCCCAAGCGGCTGACACTCACCCAACTCAAAGGAATGTGCTGATGCTGACCCCCGAGCGCTTCACGCAACTGGTCGCTGCCCTGCCATACAAAAAAGTGCTGCCCGACGCGGTCTATCTGCACAAAGAGACCCTGGCCACAACCAGCCCACAGCTCTACCGCTTTGTCTGTGCGGTGGCACAAGCGCTCAAACTGCCGGAGTGTGAATGGGATCTGGTGAAGTTGGCAAAGCAGGACTTTAGGCTGTCCCTGCTCAGCTACCCCACCTTCTTCGAAGAGGCCTACCCCAGCCTCAAGCAGAGCGTGACCGTTGACCTGGCCAAACTAAGCCATACCGTTACCCGCTACGACAGCCAGGACAATCCCCCCATTCTGCATCGCAAAGAGTGCATGCTGACCCCCGATCACCCACAGGCAGAGAGCTGTCGCCAGATCACCGAAGAGGGGGAGTTGGCGGGACTTTACGATCATCCCCGCATGATTGGCTTCAAAGCCTCGTGGGAACGGCTTATCGCAAGACACGGCTACCAACTGGTTGATGGGCGCCTGTTTCGCATCTCCGCCCTGCCGCCCAAAGAGGGTGGCCCACAAATTGATCGCCATAAAACCGCGCTGGTTCGTCATGAACTCTCGGCCCCCATGAAGATGCTGGCACGCCATGGTTATCTCAACGGCGACTATGCGCTGTTTGATTACGGTTGCGGCCGAGGGGATGACCTGCGGGAATTCGAAGCACACGGTATTGACGCGCTGGGCTGGGACCCGAACTTTCGCCCGGATGGCGAGAAGGTGATCTCCCATCTGGTCAATCTCGGTTTTGTGATCAACGTGATTGAGGATCAAGATGAGCGAATGGAGGCGCTGCTCGGCGCCTGGGAGCTGACCCAAACCCTGCTGGTCGTCTCGGCCATGCTGGCCAACGACAGCTTTATTGCCCAGTTCACCCCTTATAAAGATGGCGTTATCACCTCGCGCAACACCTTTCAGCGCTACTACAACCAAAGCGAGCTCAAGCACTACATAGACAAAACACTGGATGAAAATGCCATCGCCGTTGGGCCCGGCATCTTTTACGTGTTCAAAGACAAGCTCGAAGAGCAACGCTTTTTGGCACAGCGTCAACGCCGAAGCCACAGCTGGCAGCAGCTGACCTCGCCCACCCCCAACAATCAGGCCGCAGCAGCACTACTGATCACTCGTCATCAAACGCTGTTTGAAGCCTTCTGGCAGCGGGCGCTGACCCTTGGCCGAATCCCGGCCAATGACGAATTTGAACAAAGCGACGAGTTAAGAGATATAGCAGGCAGTCATCGCAAAGCCATGACCCTGCTTGGCCAGCATTTTGACCTTGCCCAGTTAAAGCAGGCCGAGCTGGAGCGGCAGCAAGATTTGCTGGTCTACCTGGCACTCAACCTGTTTGGCAAACGCCAAGCCTATACCCAGTACCCCAGCGAGCTGCAGCGGGATATCAAAGCCTTTTTCGGTAGCAACCCGCAGGCACAGCAGGCAGCCAGAGCACTGCTCTACCAGATTGCGGATATCGCCCTCATCAACCAGGCCTGCGAGCTGGCCCATCAACAGCTCCCCAACAGCCTGCTCTATCCCAGCCATTCACTGCTGCTGCACAAATGCTTTATTCCGCAATTACCGCCGCTGCTGCGTGTCTACCTCGGGGCGGCCTGCCAGCTCTACGGTGACTTGACCGATATCGACGTGATCAAGCTGCACATCCGCTCCGGCAAGGTGAGCCTGATGGGGTATGACGACTTCAGCAAGCCCATCCCCCATCTGGTGGAGCGGGTCAAGATCAAGATGGCCGAGCAGGAGGTCGACTTCTTTGACTACATCAATGAGCAGACCCGGCCACCACTGCTCAACAAAAGCTATCTGATGGCACCGGATGATCCGAGCTTCAAGGCACAACGAGCGCTGGAGCAAAGATTGAGCAAGTTACTAGCAATAGACTTGGCTCAGGACCTCAACCTGAGCCGCTCTCAATTTAGCAGTGCACTAGATCATGCTGATATGAAAATCATTGGTTACCGAATACATCGAGGCAAAAAACGTTAATTGATAAACAATGAGGCATCAAAATCAAATACATCAATGAGCTGGCGCTGAACACCAATTCCTTTATCTATCATAATATCTGCCAGTTGCTCACCATCAATCAGAATAATAGGAACACAGCCAGGCTTGAATGAAATTTCCTCAGCTTCTTTGGTAAATCCGCTGGTCGTCATGAATATTCCCTGCTCAAAATCGCCGGTAATATCACCCCGAAATGCAGATACTGATGGACGCCCGACCTTATTATCTTCTGCATATCGCTTGCACTGCACTGCTACGCGCATTTCAGCAAGCCCCATTTTCAACAATCCTCTTACATCAATGCCGCCATCTCGACCACGAGATGTTAACTCCATACGAGTAAATCCATATTTTGATAAAAATAAGCGACAAAACGATTCAAACTGCTCAGGAGAAAAGCTCCGCAGGCTGCTTAAAATTTCAGCTTTTACTTTCTCACGCTGGACAGCAGCCAAATCAAGAATCTGCTCTATATAGTTCTCAACTTCCTGAGCAGAGCGTTGCTGTTCCGAAGAAGAGGTATTCTGTTCAGGCTGTAGGACTTCTTTCACATCTGACAGCAGCTCATATGACCCATCATCGTTCTTTTGGAAAAAACGCTGCTTATGCATGGAGCCTAGTGACTTGTTGGCACAGTGACGATCCATGGTGACACGAATCACCGAGTGAGGTGATTTGGCCCCAAACTCATATAGCTGATGTGTCACGATTACGTCATACACCTCATCTACCGAGGCAGAATGCCCAATCAATAACAAAGCCTGCTTAGCTGCTTCAACGATGGTTCGATTAGTCACTGTAATTTCTTAATCCGATCAACAAGTTCTGCCAATGGTATGTCTTTTGTCATGTGGCACCAAGAGATCCGTATCGCACCTTCAATTCTTTCTTCATCTAGACCCATAGCCACCAAGACATGGCTGGGCACATAGCTTTGAGAGGTGCATGCAGAACCATTCGATAACGCAACGATACCTTTAAGCACAACGAGTGCCGCTTCAGAGTTGATCCCAGGAATTGAGACATTCAAAACATGACTAGCCGTGTTCTGGCCATTTTCAATACACCCGAGCGGGCGAAGGGCAGAACGTAATTGCTCCTTGATCTGCTCGCAATAACGACGACGCTGCTCGCTATCGCGTTTGGCTTCTTCACAGGCTTGACCTAAACCTGCAATCAAGGCAACAGGAAGAGTGCCTGGGCGCAAGCCCCTCTCCTGCCCACCACCAAACATCAGCGGGGTAAGAGGTGCCCTTTTAAAATTGCGCCGCTTCAGTAACAAAGCACCCACACCTTTTGGAGCATACATTTTATGACCACTGACACTGATCATGTCGATACGTGGATCTTCAAGAACCTCAGAATATTTTCCATAGCTCTGAGCCGCATCTACATGGAAAAAAGCATCATGGGAAGTAAGCACTTCGCACAACTCGCTGATTGGCTGAATAGACCCAGTTTCGTTATTAATGTGCATGATCGAAACCAGCGCGGTGTCGGGGCGCAATGCATCACGAAGATGCGCAGGATCCACCATGCCTGAAGAATCCATCGGCAAATACGTGACCTCAAATCCTTTAGCCTCAAGTTGAGCAATTGGCTCCAATACAGCCTTATGCTCAATAGGCGTTGTGATGATATGTTTGCGTCCCTGCTGTTCCGCATATTGAGCGAGTCCCAAAATAGCTAAATTGTTGCTTTCGGTTGCACCGCTGGTGAAATAGACATCAGACTTGTCAGCACCAACAACAGCTGCAACCTGCCCTCTCGCCCTCTCAACAGCTTGCTTTGCTACAACCCCGAACTCATGAGTACGGCTCCCAGAATTACCATATTCCTCAGTCATATAGCGCATGACAACCTCTGCGACCCCTGAAGAAACCGGGGTTGTCGCATTGCAATCCAAGTAAACTGCCATTATCCTTGCCACCTCTTTCAATGTTCGTACGTACACACGACTTTTGTTCGAACCCATCGACATGGTGTCACATACAGTGTGGAGCGCAAGAGGTTACCATGTTTGAACCCTCCTTTGAGTTCGTTTTTCCAGCAATTCGTGGTATCCAGGCGGGCTCTGAGTACTACGTGTCAATGTGTCCTCTCAAGCTATTGCCACGCATCTTCAGGTTTGATGATGAGGATCTCTCGCCTGAACTGCGCGCACAGAGAACCCTCAACGTAGGGCGGATCCCGGTGATGGCTGACTATATAGTTCGCAATAGAGATTCCTACGTGTTTTCTGCCATCACCGCCTCGATTGACGGAGATGTGAGATTTGAACCAATGGGAACCAGTGGTGAAGCGAGCCGTATCGGGGCCCTCAGAATTGGGTTGGACGCACAATTTATCATCAATGATGGACAACATCGCAGAGCTGCGATTGAAGCAGCCCTAAAAGAAGATCCATCCTTGGCAGATGAAAGCATCTCTGTGGTTTTTTTCCTCGATCAGGGATTAGCGCGTTCACAGCAGATGTTTACAGACCTCAATCAGAATCAGGTCAAAGCCAGCAAATCTCTGGCCATCGCATACGACCAACGAGATAAGAGTGCTGCTGTCGCTCGGGCTGTTGCATCCAAATCCAAAGCCTTTAAAGGGATTGTCGATATGGAGCAAAACAAACTTGGTAAACGCTCCCGCAAACTCTTTACTCTTAGCGCTATTCATCAGGCAACTCATGCCTTGTTTAGCAATTGGGAAAGTATTGACATAACTAAAGCGACCCGTGAGGCATGCCGTTTTTGGAATGAAGTAGATAATGTCATACCAGAATGGAAACTCGTCAGGCTATCCAAACTGACTGCTGGGGAAGTTCGTGAAGACTTTATCCATAGCCATGCCGTAACACTGCACGCATTAGGTTTGGTTGGTAAGGCTCTTCTTGAAAAGAATTATGACCTGAAGCAATCCCTATCTGGGCTATTGACACTAGATTGGCTACGTCAAAATGCAGAAATATGGGAAGGTCGGGCTCTAATCGCTGGCCGTATTCAAAAGACATCAAATACGACGTTATTAACTGCAACACTGATCAAACAACACCTTGGCCTCCCCCTCTCTGAAGGAGAGGAACAAGCTGAATATCTATTTAGAAAAGGTAAGGCATGAGTACCGAAATACATACCCCTTCCCGCTCCGCATTTGATGCGGCCGGGTTTACAGAGACAATTCGGTTCTTGGTTGACCGCACCAAATCACTTTATCTTAGTGATCAGATCCCCTGGGTAATTGGTTACAGTGGTGGTAAAGACTCCACCGCTATACTCCAACTAGTGTGGTATGCCATGCAAGAACTGCATGCCGAAGGTAAAGCCAATAAGCCTGTCCATGTGATCAGTACTGATACGCTTGTTGAAAATCCGATTGTTGCCATGTGGGTAGGACGCTCATTGGAACAGATGCGACAAGCGGTAGCTGAGCAACACTTAAATATTATTCCACATCGCCTGACACCAGAAGTAAAAGATCGCTTCTGGGTCAATTTGATTGGTCGTGGTTACCCTGCTCCTCGCTATAAGTTTCGCTGGTGTACCGATCGACTAAAAATCAGTCCATCTAATAACTTTATTAAGAAAGTCGTTAAAAATAACGGTGAGGCGATTCTTGTTCTTGGTACGCGAAAAGCGGAGAGCGCGACAAGAGCAGCAACAATGGAAAGTTACGAGAACAGAGAAGATAATACTCGTAGCGCTGTTGGATTAACTGTTAACAAACAGCTTGATCGTGTCTGGATATATACTCCTATCGCCGACTGGAGTAATGACGATGTCTGGCAATACCTGATGCAAGTTAAAAATCCATGGGGTTTTAAAAATCAAGAGCTACTTGGTATGTATCAAGGTGCAACTGCGGATGGTGAATGTCCTCTGGTCGTTGATAAGTCAACACCTAGTTGTGGAGATAGTCGTTTTGGCTGTTATGTCTGTACCATGGTAGGTGAAGATAAATCTATGGCAGCCATGATTCAAAATGACACTGAAAAAGAGTGGATGTTGCCTCTACTGCAGCTCCGCAACGAAATCGACATTAATGATTCAAATAAAGAGCGTAAAGGTAAAAAAATAGAGGCTGACAAGGAGCGTCGTGATTTTCGTCGAATGAATGGTTCCTTAACCGTTCATATCAATGAATATGGAGCAGATCTGGTGCGTGGTCCTTATCGGCAGCCATTTAGAGAGCATATGCTCAAAAAAGTGCTTGAAGCACAAAAACTCGTACAAGAGATAGGTCCAGATGAAGTTCGCAACCTAGAACTACTCTCTTTGGAAGATTTGGAAGCAATTCGTCATATATGGGTGGAAGATAAACACGAAGTCGAAGATAGCGTCCCTCATATTTATGAACGTGCGCTGGGAAAAAAGTATCCCGGTACCAAACGCTCACACCATAGCTTATTGAATAGCAATGTGATGAGCAAACTGAGGTATAAATGCTCCACGTACAATGATCCGGATGGGTTACTATACGAACAAATTAGAACACTGATCTCAATTGAAGATAAGCATAGCAATATGCTGCGTCGTGCAAATCTATATAAAGAGCTGGATACAAGCTTGCAGACCATGGCCTTCAACAATATTCAAGAGGCCAGAGACTTTGCACTGAAAAGAAAACTCAATGAAAACAAGATAAAGCTATTACAGCCCAATTTACCTGAGCAGGATAAAGAACAACTATTGTGGGAAAATGAGAAGCTGCAACTTGCTTTGACGAACAATAGTCATTTCTTGGAAGATGAACAAATTGATATTGAAGAGCTATCAGCATGATTTTTGAACAACTCGTGTTAGAAAATTTTGGTATTTATAAAGGACGCCATGAGGTTGACCTTGATAGCCCCGATCATAAAAGACCGATAATCCTCTTTGGTGCACTCAATGGTGGTGGTAAAACAACCTTTTTAGATGCCTTGCAGTTGGCTCTCTATGGCAAGCATGCCAAATGCTCCAATCGTGGTCGCCTTAGCTATCCAGCATATCTGGAGCAGGCGATAAATCGTTATGCAACGGAAAAAAAAGCCTCTCTCTCACTGCGCTTCAGACATACCATTCTCGGGAAAGATCATACTTATGAAATAAATCGAGCTTGGGAGAAAGAGGCTGACAAAGAGTGCAAAGAAGTTGTTGTTGTTAGCCATAACGGTCATCCAGATGCACTATTGAGTGAGCATTGGGGAGAATTTATCAATGAATTTATCCCGCAATCACTATCTGAACTGTTCTTTTTTGACGGTGAAAAAATTGAACATCTTGCAGATCCCGCTCGTTCCGCTAGTCTGGTAAAGACGGGTATCGAAAGCCTTCTCGGTCTTGAATTGCTGTCACAGCTCAATATTGACCTTGACGTGCTTAAAAAACGCGGTCAAAACCAGCTGCTGGATCCCAAGCAAAAGGTGAAACTGGAAGAAGCTGAAGCTCGGCTTGAAGCCTTTCGGGAAGCTCAAAAGATATTACAGAATAACCTAATTGATATAGATGAACAGATTCTAGATAAAGAAGCAGAAGTCGCCTATTGGCGACAACAACTGAAAGATAATGGAGCTCATCTTTTACATAAAAAAGATGAGATCTCTCGTCAACAAGTTGAAATTACAACAAAGATAGATGGCATCAATAGCGAGTTGATCAAACTTGCTGCTGGGGTCTTACCTTTGAAGCTTGTCTCTTCATTAATAGAACAGACCAAGTCTCAGCTTTATAAAGAAGATGAGATAAAACGCTATCATACCGCTCGCTCTTTACTTATTAACCAAGAGAATAAAATATTTGGATTATTAAATGAACGAGGAACGGATCATAGTATCATCCAGTCTCTGCAAACCGAGTTATCTAAAGAGAGAGAGGCTTCCGATCAGCTCTACTCTGAACCCTGCTATTTAAACAGTAGCCCTGCAATTTTCGATGGTCTTGCTGAAAGGATAGCTGCCGAAGAGCAGGAAGCGTCATATCTGATTCAGAAAAAAGAACAATTGTACGAAGAGCTGCAATTCGTAGAACAGCAACTAGCTGCCATTCCTGAATTTGCATCTGTAGAACATATCATTACACGCTCAGTGAGCGCAGATAGTGAACTTGACAAGGCTAAAAAAGAAAAAGATGATTTACTTGTAGCTGCACAAAAATTGGTAACTGATATCGAACAGGCAGAAATACAGGTTACCTCAATTCGGGTACAAGGTAATGCTATCGATTTTGAGCAGCAGCGGCAGCAGCAACTCTTTGCTCATATGGGAAGACTACAAGATATTGTGGATTCCTTTAAAGCAGATCTCATCAAAGATAATATCGATAAGCTACAAACCAAGATCATCTCCAAGTTTAATCAGGTCAAACGTAAAGACAGTCTAATCACCAAGATTGAAATCGATGCTGATGCATTTGTGTTAACTCTATATGCACAAGATAATAAACCTATCTCCCCTGCTCGGCTCTCCGCTGGTGAAAGACAACTGCTGGCCATAGCCGTCTTATGGGGGCTCGCCGACGAGTCAGGTAAAGAGTTACCAACGATTATTGATACCCCCATGGGACGCCTTGATGGACAACATAGAAGCCATTTAATCAAGCACTATTTCCCACAGGCTGCACCTCAAGTGATTCTTTTATCGACCGATGAAGAGATCCAAGGCAAATACTATAAGGAACTCAAGCCTTATATAGCCAAGGAGTATCATATTTGTTTCGAGGAACAAAATTTTACCTCTACGATAAATCCTGGATATTTCCCGGAGAGAAAACATGATTGATAATATTCGTTTGTCAGAAAAAGCGAAACAGCAGCTAATTGTTATCAAGCGCAAGACAGGTATAGAGAACTGGAATGTGCTTTGTCGTTGGGCGTTATGTTTATCATTAGCAGAAGAATCTATCCCTCCTTTTGAAGATATTCAAACCGATAGCTCGGTTGAAATGTCATGGAAGATTTTCACAGGAGAGCAGAGTGAAATTTTACAATCTATCTTGTTACAGCGTTATCATAGCTATAACTCTATAATCCGTATACCATTTGGTGTTTTCTTCAAATTACATATTCATAGAGGCATATCATATCTTTCATCTAAAGCTATATCTATAGATAGTATAGTTAATAACAGAGCCGCATAAGCGGCTCTTTAATTATTACGATATTATTCAGATTCATCATTATCAAATGAATTTATATTTTCAATTTCAGTGGATGTCTCGTTACAATCACTAGGTGTAATCACTAGCTGTTCATAATCAAACCAATATAATAGTGATGCATTGAGCTTATGAGCCACATTTATTATAGCCAGGTTTTCAATATTGCTCTTTGATTTACCAAGCATAGCAATGTCTTTATCCAGTCGCTTAATTTCTTCATTTTTTAGATATGAAAAATATGCTTTTCTAGCATCAGAAACAAGTTTTAAAAGCGTAACTTTAGTTATACTGAATTTTTCAAAAACCTCAAACAATGGGGAAGCATTCAATATTTCCAGAATGAAATATCTAAAAAATACAAAATGCTTTGTGTCCATTTTTGATATTAAATTAATAGGATTTTCTATATTGGTTGAAAAAATGTCCAGACGATCTTTCCCTTTTTTATTTTTTTCCAACAATCCCGTATTAAAAACCTGAACAAATAATTTTTCGAATTCTAGATCTTCTTGTTTTACCGAAGCAAATTGGCGTAACGTCATATAAGTTAACATCAAGCCAAGGTAAAATGCATTTGTATTGGTTTTATTATATACCTCTACACTTGCTTTAGAATTAGTAGGAATTTCATTACCTCTTGTTGCATAGTACATCTTGTTTCTTGTTTCATTGAAACTCGTCTCCCTGTGAGAGACTGATTGCCAAGCTTTTATTACATCAGGTTTTTCTAGTGAAAGTTCTGATGCACCCGTAGTATCACTCTCAAACTCAGACCAGTGTTGATATGTATCTCGTAGCGTCCAATACACACCAACACCACTATAGATTGCTTCTTTTGCTAAAGCTCCGACAGTATCGTCATCCAACCAATCATGCTTTAGCTTATTTAATGCATCAATATGAACTTTATATGGATGAATATTGGCAGTTATATATGAAAGTTGTTTTCCAACTTTCTCCCAGAAAAGGTCTTTTAATCTTGGTAGAACTGAAGATGAAAAACTATCATTTTTTATATCATCCCTATTATATTCTCCTTTTTCATCTGAAATCATATATGGGATGTTATTTTCTATATCAAGCTTCTTTCTAAAAAATGCATTTTTTTCCGTCCAATTAGCCTTACCGCCAAAGGATATATTCATATTATCAAGGTACTTAGATGGGCCAAAAGTCATCCGTAATACAGCCAATGAGAGCATATTCAAGTTAATCAATGCACTCCATTTCCCTGGACGAGTATAACTACTGCCTTCACCAGGGTAATCATATTCAATAGCATAGATAGGAAGGCTATTATCTCCACCTTTTGATCTATTCAAAACTTCCCTAGTGAATATGTCAACCAGAGAGCTATCTGATAAAAGTTTAATCCTAGACTCACTAGGCTGCCTTGCATTTTTATTAACATCAACAAACAATTTTCTAGCAATCTTGAACGGTTTTGTTTCAGTTTCAGGGAATCTTAAAATTGTTACAGGAAACTCCATTTCTTTTAGTTTTTCAATTGAGCTATCTCTATCACCTAAAGTTTCAAATAACCGCTCAATTCGTTGTTTATAATAGAATTGGAATTTAGCCCCCCCATGCTGTGCCTTTTCCCATCCTTTAGATGTAATCGTTCTATATAAAGCAATTAATGCCATAGCCCTATGTTGCCCATCTATAACTACCAATTTTGTTAAATCGGAATTCCATTTATAACGACCTATGTTTAGAGGAAGATTTTTTTGAGTATTTGGATTTACGAGAGCCTCTCGGGACATATAATCGCCATAGATTTCTCCACTCCATGACGCAAAGTCACTATCGGTAAATTTTATACCATGAGGGAATTCTCCATCTAATCGTCCATCCTTGTATGGTAACAATACTGCTACAATCGGAGGAAAATATGATGGACCATTTTTAGACTCTTGCAATAAGTAAGGAATTAGTTTTGTTGCAACACGATGATCATCTAAATCACGTTGAAGAATTTCATTAAAATCTAATTGAGTTGCATCCACTATTTCCCTGATTGGAAGTAAATGCTTAGTCAGTTTTGACGACTCATCATCTGCATTTACCTTTAGTGTAGCTGTTGTCATTATATATTCAACAGTACCAGCAATACTATTAAACGTACCAAGTCGACCGGTTGCAACACAATCAAACTCACTCTTTTTTACACTATCATAATTAAATAGATCGCTCATGTTATCGCTCTCCTAATTTTGGTGCGTGACAACCGTTCAAAACCCACTCGACAAAATAACATAATAAACGCAAGCCAGGATCCTCTGACTCTGACTCTGACTCTGACTCTGACTCTGACTCTGACTCTGACTCTGACTCAATAAAAATAACCCAGACCATTAGGTTTGCTGGTCGAAACTTCCTATGAATAGCTCGTTTAGCAAACGAATCCAATTCGTGAGTTTCAATATCATTGGCCCCCCCTTTGGTAAGCATGAATACTTCATCTAACTCTCTTTTATGTTCATCTAGACGCCTATATAAATTTCCAGTTGAACCTATATATAAAGGTGATGCTATATATGGTACTGTAGCCTTAAACATTTCGACTATTATTTTTTTTGCATCTTCATGTTTAAAAAAGCCTAATTCATCAAGCTTCCTAATCTTATTTGTTAGATTTGAACGCCATTCTTTGTGGCTGTTTTCGTCAATTTGATGTTCCCACCGGTGATAAAATGATGCCTCTATCTTCACGTCAAGAATAGGTGGATGATGAGCAGTCATATAGCCACTCATTATATTAATTAATGACTGAAAGTTATCATCATGAGATATATCCATCTCACCAATACTTGGTTTGGCATACCATGCGTAAATTCCTGGTTTATTTTTGGCCTTGTGCAGCTCAGTATACTCTAATACTTGGGTACTTATCTTCATTTAATAAGCTCATTTAAAACATTTAATACTTCACCAAATTTATCCATTTCAATATCAGATATTTTTGCACTACTAATAACATCATATTGACTTGAATATTCAACAACCATATCCAGTTGTCTTTTTAATCTTTGTAACTCACTATATGTCGATTTATCTATACTCTGTAACAATGAAATATTATTTTTAGATGAAATAACTAGCTCTCCTAACGACAGGCTGACACCACTATGTATAGGGTGACCAATGACCTTATCTAAAATTAAATTTATGTCAGCATTCAAGAAATCAATAATCCTAAACAAATCTTCTTTTTTAGAGTTTCGCAAGGAGATTTCTACCTCACGTGTTTTCTCTTCTTGTTGTTTTTGCAACGCCTCTGTAGATAACCGCATTTCCTTTCTGGTCTCATTCAATTCATTAAGCTGCACCCATATAGCCATTACAACACCAATTACACCGACAAATGAAAGCAATGGTCCAGATATATCAGAAATAATACCACTAAACTTCTCAATCTCATCAACTGAGGACGGGTAACCGAACGACATAAAATAAAATATAACTGGAAGCATTATAGACATTAGAGCAAAAACAATCAGGCATAACAGCCTACTTAAAAACTCACGCATTATAACTCCCAAAACGCTCTATCCCGCATCATAGATACCTTTTTATCTCCATCAATATAGAGACTAAAGTGCTTATCCAGCTTACGGATGGTTTCCATTAATTGTTCTTGCTCGGTCTTATCATCTTTATTAAAGATGGCCTTGATATCGGCATTCTTGATTTCGGCGACGCGATGCACCACCCAGGTCAAAATATAAGAGCCGTAGTTGTTTTCCCCGGTTTTAAAGTGACTTAAGTCCTGGGTTGAGAGGATCACCCCAACCCCGTACTCGCGTCCCTCTTTCAGGATCTTGCGCAGGCTGGGGAAGTCCTGCGACATGAAGTTGTCGGCCTCATCGACCAGGATCATCTTGGTGATCTGGCGATAATCGCCGTTGACTTGCGGTTTGCCGCGCTTTTGCATCTGCGAATAGAAGAGATCCAGCGTCAGAGCTACCACCAGGTTCTGGATCTGGGGTGAGTAGCCCGCCAGCTCGATCACAGTCACACCATCGAGCAGCTCATAGAGGGAGCTCACCTTATCCGGCATGGTTTCGAAGATCTCGTAAGTGACCAGTGAGTCGAGCGCGGCATAGAGGGAGTCCTCCTCCACCTTCTCCTGCTCAAGATAGAGATCCCACACTTGGGCCAAGGTAGGCGCAGGCCTTGACCAGGTGCTGGCGTCAGACTTGCTGATCCCCGCCAGCTCATAGGCATCGAGGATCAACTTGCGCAGTCGCAGCTGCTGCTTGGGCCCGAGGCCAAAAGCTTTGGCCAGGGTCTCGGCAAACCCGGTCGCGGTATGCACCGGCAACATCGGCATATCGCCATAGAGCGAGAGCGGATTGTACGGCAGGCGATACAACCGCAGCCGCTTGCTCTGGTTGGCCTCGCTAAAAGCATCATCCACATAGTCAGATTTGTAATCGAAGATCAGCAGACCGATCCGTGCGCCTTCGACGTTGTTGTCTTGCTGGCGCATCAGCTGGGTGATCAGCGATTTGGTAAACTGGGTTTTGCCGGTGCCCATGGTGCCGATGATGCCGGTATTGGTATTCATAAAGCGGGCGGTATTGGTCGGCTCCCAATAGAGCGGCGTTTGCCGCAGCGCCTCGTGGCCAAACAGGATACGCATGGGTTTTGTCGGCTCGCCGGTCAGTCCCGTTTCCACCGGTACTGGGGTAACCGGGTCGGTGTTTTGGGTATCAGTGGCTGCTTCCACTGGCGCCATATCCACCGCCTGATTGCCCCCTTCTGTTGGCTGCGGTTGAGAGCCGGATTCAGGCTTAGCCGCCTCTTCTCTGGGCCCCAGCAGATATTGTTGGTCTACATGGCACAGGGTCACCAACTCATCAAGCGCAGGAGCGCTACAGGCCTGAATAAGGCTACCCAGCAAGGCGTAGGGCAGTTCAACCTGCAATACCCCCCGCTCGGTCATCTGGTAGTGAGGCACAAAGAAGCTGTCGTTTTCGATATGGGCGACCACAAAGCCTTCGGGATAGTCGGGCACGCTGGACAGGGTATATTCCCCTTTGAGCCACCACTCCCGCTCGGTCAACAGCGGTGCAAGCTGCGCCGGCTGCATCACTTCATAGAGGCAAAGCTTGTCGACCTGCATCAGCACCTGGCGAATAAAGAGACCACGGTAGAGCCGCGCAGCCAGGGTATTGGGGCCAAGTACTTCTTCCATCAGGTAACGTTTAAGCTCCAGAGCCTGTTGCCCGGCATAGGCAAAGTCAGGTCTGGCACCGGTCTTGACCTCCAGAGGCAGCAGATAGAGTTGCTTGCCCTTGAAGCCGACAAAGAGCACGTCATCGGAAATGGCCCCTTTGCGATACCCATGCACCTGACGGGAGAACTCGCTGTCGCTCATCTTGAGGCCAACATTGCCGGAGACGCGGATCATCTCGGCCACAGAGAGGGGGACCCAGCAGATATCGGATTGCCGCAACAAGGCCGAGACAAACTTGTAGGCACCGATGATGCCGTTCTTCTCTTTGCGCTCCTTGTCGTTGGCCGTGAGCAGCTTGAGCAGCCACTCGCCGTTGAAGGCATTAAATTCGGAGAGCAACGTCTCACCTTGTCCGTGACCCTCTTTTTGCAGCAAGCGTTTAAAGAGGTCTACCTGCTTGGTTACCGTGATGGCGTCATAACCGGCCGCACTGGTGTATTGATCCGAGTAGTGGATCAGCACCACATCCTGCTGACTGGTGAAGAAATCGAGGGTTACCTTGGGATCGATGATGGTGGTCCACAGTGCGCTGTCATAAGAGCGGGTCAGCAGTGCCTTGAAATCGGCACTGACCGCCAGCCCTAGGCTGGTTGCTAGATACTGGGCATTGCTCTGGCTGGCCGGTTGCCACAGGTTGCCCAGCAGGCGGGCCACCCGCAGCGACTGTATCCCTTGATAGGGCACGCCACGCAGACCAAAGGCGGTGAAATAGGCCGCCCCTTTCGTTTCGGCCGCTTCCCCGGCGATCAAGCCATCACACAGCACACCACTCAGAGCTTCATCGGTATTGATGGGATGGCACTCTACCGGCTCCTGGTTGCGGAAGAACGCCAGATGGGCATAGGCAAACTGCTCACGCTCGTTGGGCAGGGTGAACTTGCTGTAGGTCAGACGGCTGCGGATAAGGTCGATCAGCATATCGGCCTCAGCACGCAGCGCAGTGGTGTTCAAGCCAAGCCAAGCTTTCAGCTCGTCATAAGCGGCCGTTTCGGCAAAGCGGTCGAAGTCATTGAATTGCAACCGCTCATCGTAGAAGTTCACATGAATGGCGATCGCCTGCTCTTTGTGCAGCTTGAAGTGCTCGATCAAACCGAGGAAGAGCTCTGCCGCACTCGCCTGATTGATGGCATTGACGATCAGGGTGCTCTTGGCCCCGGCACTGAACAGCCGGGAATAGGCCTGGGTAAACTCGGCCAATTTGTCGCGCACCAAACGCTTGATGTAGCTGTAGCTCTCCTGCTTTTGTGGCACTACATCGAGCCAGAAGCTGTTCTCCCGCACCGGCAGCAAATGGGCGTAACCAGAGTCATTGTCATAGACGAAAGGCAGCAAGCCAGATGCCACCAGGCGCTCGCGGGTCACCTCTGGCAATTCGGCAAAAGAGCTGACGCCATCTTCATCGCGATCGGCTTTTATCTCGGCCACCAGTTGCAGGTGATAGGCAAGTACCAAGGGGTGCAGCGGGCTAAGGCGGTGCCACTCATCCTGGCGGCACAGACCGATGCGCATCAACTGTTTGTGCTCGAGCGCCAACACCGCATTGGTCGGTATCTCGCTTAATGCCGCTTCGTAGGCATCCAGCACCCGCTGCACCAGGGCGCAATAGCTGTCACCCCAGGCCACCAGGCTCGGCAAGGTTTTATGGTGTTGCAGATAGTCAAACAGGGCGGCATAAGCGCCATGCAAATCAGGGAACCTTGCACTAATCGCCGCAAGTGGCATTGGATCGGCAGTCAGACCGATATACAAGGCCCGTTCATCAACAATCCTAGCTTCGAGGTTCAGCAGCTGCTGGCGGATCCCGGCCACACCACTTTCGCTGTTATCGAAAATGATCTTGCCTTTGGCCCGCAGATACTCGGCATTACGGTCATCTCTGAGCAGCTTGGCGAAACGGTCCCGGTCAAACAGCAGCGGAACGCAAATACTCTCATCGGCGGCCGGGCCTTCAATATTGATGGGCAAGCGACGCTCGCCATTGACCAGCTCAAACTGGATTTGTTCGCTCTGCTCGGCCAGCGCATCAAAGTTCACCCAGCCACAGGCGCTGCAGTCCACTTCGCCCTCATCGTCAACCAGATGCATGATGGCGTCTTGCTCTGGGTTGACCTTGAACTTGTTCTCTTCCAGCAGCAGGGTCAGCCACTTCTTGCCCGCATCAACTCGGAAGCAGTGCAGCAACTCATCGAAATAGAAATCCCCCTGCTCTACCACTAGACAGCGGAACTTGTACTCTTCGGAGCGGTTATCGCGTTTAAGCTCAAGGCTAAAAAAGGTGGGTTCTCCTGTGACGGGCAAGGTCACCGTCGCCCAGCAACGTTTACCACCGACACGGCTGACAGAATAAGTGACCGCATTTTTGAGCGGCCCATTGTGCATCAGTTTGAACTGGCTCTCGTCCAGATCATTACCGATGAAGGTCAAAGAGAGGTTGAGGGTTTTCTCTCCCGGCGGGAGCTGGATCAGCAGACTCAGGTCACGTTGTCCCGCCTTGCTCTGGCTTTTGGCTCTTTGTTGCAGTGAACCACTGTCAACGGCCACCTCTTCCAATAGCAACTTTTGCGCTTTGTTGGCGTCAATCTCTTTGAGGTAGGCCTCGAATTCCAGATCACGCCAGCTCTCATCCTGAAAATGCTGGCGGATAAACTTGGCGCTGAACTCTTTCAGGACACTCTCGAGCTGATCGAGATCATAATGCTCAACCGCATCTTCAATCTCGCGTCGCAGCTTACGGTTTGCTTGGAGCCGCTTGCTGATCTGGGCCTTCTTGCCACTCCAGCTCAAAATGACCGGGTCATTGAATAGCTGAAGCTCATCAAACTCCAGAACACCATCTTGATCAAGTGCACTAAACAGAGGAGCAAAACCAAATACAGTCGCCCCCTCTTCGGTGATGAGGGCCAGTTGCTCTTCAAGCAGGCAGGCTGACAGCTCCTTGTTACTGCTGCCAACATCAATCAGCGCGCCAAGCTGCTGCGAGAGACTATCCGGATGCCAGACAGCACCGGGCGCCCCCAAATCAAGCGCACTGTTGATCAGAGTATCCAGCATGCTGTTGTGGATAATGAGCAGGGCAGCTTTTTCAAATTCTGCACTGCGCCCTGCGACCAGATCACGCAAACGGGAAATGTAGTTTTCGGTAAATCCCGGAGCCTCACCATGCAACACAGGTAAAACCCGCACGCCATTGCACTCTACGTATGGCAGGTCAATGCCATCGGCCGTAGCAAGAGTATTTGTGGCAGCAAAGGTCACCAGTGACTGATAGAGCACCAGACCGTTTTCTGCACTGGGGGATTTGAACTGGTAACGAGAGCCGGGTTCAATGTCGGCACTGACCCACTCGATGAAACGTTCGGCCAGAAAATGCTCAAAGGGTCTTGCGGACATATACGGCGTCTCCACTGTCACTCATTCGTTCTACATTGCCCATGCGCTCATAGAAGCTGACCAGTTGCTGCAATGACTGGTTATCAAGATAAAAACCGCGCTGCTCGAAGCCTTTGCGCAGATCGTGCAGGCGCAGCTTGTCGGCCTTGCCGATGGTGAGATTGGTCAACAGCAACAGCTGATCCTGATTCAGCACCAGAGTGCGGCCAGCGGCCCCCCGTGCCTGAATAAAATCACTGAGCAGCTTCTCCTCCAGCTCTTTGACATATTTCTTGTTCACGCCGCCACGGGAGGTATTGGCATCACGGAATTGCTCCAGAGCCAACTCTTTGAGCTGCTCAAAGGCTTCTGCCACGCTGTTTGTGAGAGGGCGCTCAGGCCGTAACCCACGCTTCTCTCTAAAGGCCTGCAGATAGTTGTTCAAATCTTCCAGCAACTGAGTCTGGTCAGCATATTGCGTGGCATCGTGATAAACCTGCCAAAGCGGTCTTTTCTTGGCATCCCCTGGCAACTGGAGCACGTCAAGGGCGGAAAGCAGCGGGAAAACCCGCTCGCTGGCAGCAGCCAGCAGCTTGTAGCCAGAACGTTTTACCGAAGTACGTTCAGAGCTGGCCTTTTCCGAATCGAGAATAAAGTAGAGAGGCTTGCTTTGGGGCTCATGTTGCCAATCGGTCACATTCAGTGCCAGCTGAGCACAGTAAGCAAAGGCATACAGCTTGAGCGTGCCAGGCAAGGCTTGCAGCAGATACTGGGGATGCGCAGCCAAAAAGCGAATATCTTCACGAAATACGGCATTCAAAAAAGGTAGATAAGGTTGCTCATCCTCATTTTTTACCAAGCTGCCGCTTTGCAGCCTGCCTTGCAAAACGGACAACAGTTCTTGCTCGACAAAGTTGAGCTTGTCATCGAGCGCATCTTCCAGGAAGAAATCCCCCAACAGACCTGCAAACAATTTGCACAACCGCGTATCTGGTGCGCTGAGATCGGCTTGCCCACTCTTCTTCCCTTTGGCCTTGAACAACAGGAACAGCGGTGAAATATGAAAGAGTGCATCATTTGAAAAATAGGCTCGCTCAAGCACCTGCCAAAAATCAGGATCGTCGAGCTTGCCTGCAAACCGGGCTTTGCACTCCTCCTTAAACTGCTCGAATTCATAGGCAGTCACCTGCTTGCGCAAGGAAAGCCCCAGCAAGACACCTGTCACGGTATCCCAGTCAAACTCATTGCCTTTGTTGCGAATGGGCCAGTAGTTGGTGAGCTTGTTTTTATCAACCGGAGCTAATCCGGCAGGAATTGGATACAGAGACATGACTATCTGGTTCCTTCTACAGTGATCATGCCGTCATCCAAACCAAGACGGTAATGCTGATCACCTTCGTAATAGTGAAGAACAGGGCTCTTTTTAGCGACAGCGCGGATTTGCTCAACCATCTCATCAAGCAACACGATGGCATTCTTGTCGTACTTGTTTGGTCGATAGCCATTGTTGAGCTTCCAGATCAGCTCAAACAGATTGAGGTTGATTGCCATTGGTGCCAAGGGCTGATCATCAACCTTCAGATAGGCGCTGAAATGATCGTGTTTCTCGACATGCTGACGCTGAATTGCGCCGTAATCAGCTTTCAGCTCGACAGGTGCCGCGACATGACACTGGCCAAATTGACCAAGAGAAAGCTCTCGCTTTGACAACTCAGGGGCATTGCGGTTGGCATAGACAAAAATGGCCGGGATCAGCGCTTTCACATAGAAATTGCGCAAGGCCAGCTGGCTTCCACCCTCCCCAAGATACTGACTATGCTGCAGCCAGACAGTGGCATAGTGTTCAAGTACCTGCTCTTCAAAATCGACTTTGAATTGGTGATGGTAGTTATTGCCAAGCTCACAGTCCTTAAGCAGATAAAAAAGGCGCAGAAGGGATGCGGCTTGACCCGCTTTATCACGAGGCTCGTTGAATATGAGCCCCAGTTTTGCCAGCTCGACCATAAAGGCATCCAGCGCCTCATCCGGTAGATTCAGCTCATAACGCAGCACAAACTGGTCTACCGCTTGGGTATGAATCAAGGCAGGATCAAAGTCAGCAAGACGCAGGCTTAGCTCGCTGTCTTTAGCCAGAAACAGGTTGTCAAAGAGGTAATGCTCCCCGGCCAGAAGCTGATGCAACAGATCCAGCAAGGCACGAGTCGTAATGAATTGATCCTTGATCAAACGGGTTTTGAACAGAGTGGTAATGATAATCTCTTGCACGTGCTCATTGGCCAGCAGCCTGAAATTGGCGATGAGGCGCATATCGCGTTGGCGTTGCTCATCTGCAAGGGCAATAGCATGAAACAGATTGTCATCGGTTGGCTGAGTTAACCGCTTGAGCAGTTGACGCATAAAGCTTGAATAGCTGCCAGCGTCATCATTAAAACGAAATTTTGGATAGGACTCGAAATCCAGAAAGTGATATGCCCCTTGCGTTCTCTCGCCACTATCCAAAAAACGCTCGATCACGCCACGCAACTCACTGTGCCGCTCAGCCCCTTCTTTGGCAAAGTTGGCCAGCATACCGATATTGATACCAATCACCAGGGGTTGAGCCCCGTCTCCTGCACGATCAAAGAGTTCGTTTAGCGCATCGATTGCTGATTGATGAGGCGAAAAGCTATGGGTTGCATCCAGATGGAAGGTATATCTGTTTTTATATTGGTCATAGCTACGTGACAATATTTCAGATTTACCATCACCACTGCTGCCGCATAAAAACACGCACTCACCAGGCTGCAATGAACGGAGGCACTTCTCAAAATCATCCTCGATTTCGGGTGTAACGTAGAGATAATCCTTGAGGTCATCAAACAGATCTCTCTGACGTTGTGTTGTCGTCTTGACCGAGAAGGAAGAAGATTTAGCCAAAACCCCGAGGGCCTTGCGAAGGGAGATTGTGCTCACGGTATAACCCTATCATTTCATATCTGACAGATACTAACTGATTGAATCATTGGGAGACTACAAGAAAGGATGAGTCTTTGTATGAATCCTTGACGTTCGTCAAATCTGAACTCACATTTGTTTTTATCTTATACAGGCACATAGTCCACTTATTCAGCTATTAGTCTAAATTTCCCTCAGCACAAATAGCATTACTCTTGAGATTTTCTTGCCGTTTTTTCCCAAATCAACCTGTATGTCATTACCTCCTCTCTACCCCAGATGAACGCTACACTTGGTGCTTTCTAGCAGGCTGTAGTGGTCAACTAAATCCGGACACTTGGTTAGTGTCCCGTCCTGAATATGGTTTACACCTTTCCCCCCCAATAAATGGAGAACCCGATGGGACAAGGTGTGAAACGGACACAGCGCGATTACTCACTGACTTTTAAACTGGCACTGGTCGAGCAGATTGAAAAAGGCGAGCTCAGTTGCCAGCAAGCACAAGCCCGATATGGCATTCAGGGCAATTCGACCATTCTGGTATGGTTACGTAAACATGGTCGGCAAGATTGGAGCCAGGGGGCTTCTGTGCGCGCCGGCAGGAGCATCACCATGCCTGACCCCGACAACCAGACGCCAGAACAGCGCATCAAGGAACTCGAGCAACAGCT
>NZ_JAAKXB010000013.1:0-146408 GCF_029479985.1 Aeromonas sp. A600620
AGGTCGTTTAGCTCAGCTGGGAGAGCACCTCCCTTACAAGGAGGGGGTCACTGGTTCGATCCCAGTAACGACCACCATATTCGCAAGCGAAGCTGAGATATCAGCTGCGTTTGCAGAGAAAGTCCCCACTCAGATGGGGATTTTTTTTGCCCGCAATTCAGTACTTCAACTTCTTCTGTTGCCGGTGTGGCGAACCAAGCTCCACCTCTTATAGTGCCACTCTGCCATTTCGCACATCCTCTACTCTGCTCTGCCGAGATTGCCCGACTGCACTCCTGTCCATCGTGATGCTGCTCATATGAACGCCTGTAATAAAGTAAACGCCAGCAATAAAAAGGGCAGGCCAAGGCCTGCCCGAACGGATGCGCAAGGTGCTACATGATCCCGCGGATCAGGATCCCGCTGATCAGCAGCGGCGCCACCACGCGCCAGCACCAGAGCAGCGCCAGACGCAGGGCGGGTGACAGGCCCGCAGGCAATATGGCATCACCCAATCGCCAGCCCAGCAGCAGGGTCAGAACCAGACCAAACAGCGGCATCATCAGGTTGGAGGTCAGATAGTCGAGCAGCTCGAAGATGGTCTTGCCAAACAGGGTCAGATTGCTCCATGGGCCGAACGACAGGCTCACCGGAATGCCGGAGGCCATGATGAGCAGGGTCAGTACCCGGCAGGCGCCACGACGCGACCAACCCCACTCCTCGGTGGTGAAGCGCACCAGATGCTCCAGCATGGAGATGGAGGAGGAGAGAGCGGCGACCAGCAGCAACAGGAAGAAGACCACCCCCAGTCCCTGACCGAACGGCAGATGGCTGAACACGGCAGGCATGGTCATAAAGGTGAGACCCGGCCCGGCAGTGGGGTCTATGCCGGTAGAGGCCAGCGCCGGGAAGATCATCAAGCCCGCCAGCACCGAGATAAGGCTTGCCAGAGTGACCACCCAGACGCCGGAGCGCAGCACACCTTCGCTATTGGGCAGGTAGGCGCCATAGGTCGTGTGTACCCCGAGCCCGATGGAGAGGGAGAAGAAGGCCAGTCCCAGCGCGTCCAGCACGCTCTGGCCGGTCAGCATGGAGAAGTCCGGCAGCAGCAGCTGGCGCACACCCGCCATGGAGCCGGGCATGGAGAGGCCAACCCCCACCAGCAGTAGCATCATGATGAAGAGCGCGGGCATCATCCAGCGCAGTGCCCGCTCAACCCCTTTCTGAATCCCCCCCTGCACGAACCACCAGGTCAGGCCCGCGAAGATCAGATGGGTCAGCACCGGCCACCAGGGGTTGCTGACATAGCCGTTGAACAGGGCGGTGAGGGCGCTCCCCTCGCTCAGGTTGAGCTTGCCAGCCATCGCCAGCGCGGCGTAACCCACGGTCCAGCCACCGACCACGCTGTAGAAGCTGTATATAAAGAAGCCGCAGGCGATCCCCATATACCCCATCCAGCGCCAGTTCGGCCCCACCAGTTTGCGAAAGGCGCCGAGCACCCCGCGCTGGCTATGGCTGCCGAGCAGGGTTTCGCCGACCTGTACCGCTACCCCCAGGGTGAAGCTGAACAGCAGAAACACCAGCAGAAAGGCGCCACCGCCATTGGTGGCGGTCACATAGGGAAACTTCCAGATGGCACCAAGGCCAATCGCTGTGCCTGCTGCGGCCAGCACATGACCGAGACGGGAAGACCACTGAACCTGGCTCATACAACCTCCGGGTAACACGACATCGAAGCAATACTCCTCTGTAGCAATAAACGACAGACCATAAAAAAGGCCGCCTGAGGCGACCTTTGCAATGAACATTCAGAAAAACTGTGCGTGCAAGGTCACCTCTCTTGCGAGCTAAAAAATCGACCAAACAGCACGAGGATGGCAGACATGAGGTGGCAACCTGACTTATGAATGAGGAAACAGCCTAAACCATGGAAAGAATAATTGACACATAAAATCAAAATTTTTTTATGTGTGCCGCTGTCACCACTCTGACTTACGTACAACTCAATCGGCGAGCGCGTTGCCGGGCCGTATCTTTTCTACCTTGTGGCTATTTACTGGGCGATAATCGACGTAGCTTCTTCTGGAACTAGTGACCGCTACATGGCGCTGACGGGAACAACAATGAAACAGGATGTCGTATGAGATGTATGGTGTTGCCCTGGTTACTGATCAGCCTGAGTGTGTCGGCGCAGCCCGGATTAACCCTGCTGAGTCATGACTTACCCCCCTTTACCGAATACCGCGACGGCAAGCTCGACGGATTTGCCATTCGCCTGATCGATGAGGTGCAGGAGGAGCTTGGCACCCGCTATCCGGTGCGGATTTACCCGCTCAAGCGGGCGCTGGCGCTGGCACGGGTCGAGCCCGGCTATGGACTGTTCGTGGTACAGCGGCTCCCGGAGCGGGAGTCCCATTTCAAATGGGTTGGCCCGCTCTTTATCAATCGGGTCTTTATCTATCAGGCGCCGGATAGTCGCCACCCGCTGACCTCGCTGGCACAGCTGCGGGATCTGCCCAGAGTGGGGGTAGTGCTGGGCAATGCCGATGATGTGCGGCTGACCCATGAGGGCTACACCAATCTGGTGCGCTACAAGACAGTCGGGGAGGCGATAGAGCGGCTGATGCTGGGCAAGATCGATGCCTTGCCGATGGCGGAGCTGGTGATGGAGGCCACCCTCGACAAGATGGGGTTATCCCGGCGCAGCATTGTCAGCAGTGGGGTACTGCTCCATCAGGCCGGTCTCTATATCGTCTTTTCCAAGGGAACGGATGATGCCGAGATCACCCGCTGGCAGCATGCCCTGGATGCCGTCAGAGCCGCCCAGGGGCGGGCCGATGAGCCCGCCCGTGAAGAGTAACCGTCACACCAGACCGCGAATCAAGATCCCGCCGATCAGCAAGGGGGCAATCCAGCGCCAGCAGTTCATCAGCAAGTGATGCCAGTGGCTGGCAATCCCCTGCGGCAGCGCCTTGCGTCCCAGCTTCCAGCCCAGCAGCAGCGTCAGCATCAGGCCGAACAGCGGCATCATCAGGTTGGAGGTGACAAAGTCCAGCAGCTCGAAGATGGTTTTGCCAAACAGGGTGGCGTGTTGCAGCGGGCCAAACGACAGGCTGACCGGAACACCGCTAACCATGACGAATCCAGTGATGGCGCTGCAGGCTGTGCGGCGTGAGCAGCCCCAGGTCTCGCACAGGAAGCACTGCAAATGCTCCAGCAGGGATATGGCCGAAGAGAGTGCCGCAAAGACCAGCAGGGCGAAGAAGATCACCTCAAGCACCTGACCGAAGGGCAACAGCTGAAATACCGCCGGCATGGTCATAAAGGTGAGGCCGGGGCCGGAGGCCGGGTCGATACCGGTCGAGGCCAGCACCGGGAAAATCATCAAACCCGCCAGTACCGCCACCATGCTGGCCAGCAGCACCACCCAGAGGCTGGAGCGACCAACCCCTTCGCTGGTCGGCAGATAGGCGCCGTAGGTGGTGTGAATGCCCAGACCGATGGAGAGGGAGAAGAAGGCCAGCCCCATGGCATCGAGCACGCCGGACATCCCCAGCTTGCTGAAGTCGGGCATCAGGAAGTGACGTACTCCCGCCATCGCATTGGGCAGGGTGAGGCCAAAGGCGACCAGCATCAGGATCATCAGGAACAGGGCCGGCATCATCCAGCGCAAGGTGCGCTCCACTCCTTTCTGAATGCCGCCTTGCACCACTATCCAGGTGAGGGCGGCAAACAGCAGGTGAGTGAGGATTGGCCAGACGTCGCCGCTGACATAGTCATTGAAGCGGGCGGTGAGAGCAGCCGCATCCCCATGGTTGAGCTGACCGGAGAGGGCCATGCCGGTATAACCGAGCGTCCAGCCGCCCACCACGCTGTAGAAGCAGTAGATGAGCAGGGTAGAGATCACTCCCATTACCCCAACCCAGCGCCACTGTTTGCCGAGCAGATCGGAGAAGGCTCCGACTACCCCGCGGCGACTCATGCTGCCGAGCAGGGTTTCCCCCATCAGTACCGCCACCCCCAGGGTGAAGCTGAACAGCAGAAAGACCAGCAGGAAGGCGCCGCCGCCGTTGACGGCGGTGACATAGGGGAATTTCCAGATTGCGCCGATACCGACCGCGGAACCCGCTGCGGCGAGGATGTAGCCGAGTCGGGATGACCATTGGGACTGCTTCATAAGAACTCCAATCGAGCGCCCCTTGGCAGGGCAGAATGGCGCTCATGTTACGGAGGTCACTACGCAATCACTACGACGGTTATCAGGTGTAAATGCGATTTATTGGCATGATTGGCTAATTTAATTCTGTTTTTAGCCCAATCCTGCCACCAAATAAAAAACCGGAGCGAGATTGCTCCGGTTTGGTCTCTGACAACTGCTCGTCGGCGGA
This sequence comes from Aeromonas sp. A600620, assembly GCF_029479985.1. Taxonomy (NCBI): domain Bacteria; kingdom Pseudomonadati; phylum Pseudomonadota; class Gammaproteobacteria; order Aeromonadales; family Aeromonadaceae; genus Aeromonas; species Aeromonas sp. A600620. The sequence goes on from NZ_JAAKXB010000013.1 coordinate 4,368, forward strand.
CTAGATCACCCCGAGCTCCCGCAGCCGCTCCATCAGGTAGCTGTGGGCGGTATGACGCTCGGAGAGCACTACATCCGGGCGCGGATGGAGGAACAGCGGCAGGGAGATACGCGACTTGGCGGCGCTGCCACCGGTCGGGTTGATGACGCGGTGAGTGGTGGAAGGGTAGTAGCCGCGAGAGGCCTCCTGCAGCATGTCACCGATGTTGATGATGAGGGTGCCAAAGTCGCACGGCACGTCCATCCATTCGCCATCGGAGCCCTTCACCTGCAGCCCCGGCTCGTTGGCGGCGGGCAGAATGGTGAGCAGGTTGATATCCTCGTGGGCGGCGGCGCGGATGGCGCCCGGCTCCTCGGTGCCATCGAACGGCGGATAGTGCAGCACCCGCAGCAGGGTCTTCTGGCTCTCTTCGATCATCGAGGAGAGCGGGCAGCTGTAGTTGGCGGCAATATCGGCCGGGGTGTACTGCTCGACCCAGCTCAGCAGCTCTGCGGCCAGACCGTTGGCGAGGCGATAGTACTCCATCGCCTGCTCTTTCAGCTCTTCCGGCATCTGGCCCCAGGGGTAGATGTGGAAGTACTCCTTGATGTCTTTCTGGCTATGGCCCTTGGCCACCTCGGAGACCGACGGCGGGAAGTAGCCATCCTGGGTTTCGCGGTTGAACAGGAAATCCTGCTTCTGCTCGCTCATGAAGAAGCGATACCAGTTGTCGTAGATGGACTGCACCAGCTCTTTCGGGATGGGGTGGTTGGTCAGCACGCCAAAGCCGGTGGTTCGCAGGGATTCGGTGAAGCGTTGGGCCGCATCGGGTGAGCGGTAATCGACGGTCAGGACTTTCATTGTTTTTGTTGCGCGCCAGTTAAAAGATGGGGCAGTTTACCTTGCGCCTGATAACAAGGAAAGCGGGTTGGCCGCCCGTCTGGCACGGCGTTTAATAGTGACAAAAACATCAAATAAACCGCGCCAGACCGCACGGGAGCGCATCCCTTGTTATGGCCTTTTATCCTCTCTAGAATGCCGGTCACTATCTTTTCCGGAGTCTGTTCATGTCCCCCAAAATCCTGTTGCTGACCCTGCCGGTATTGCTGGCGGGATGCAGTGCCCTGTCAGAAGATGAGTGCCGCACCATGAGCTGGTACAACCTGGGTTATCAGGATGGATCGGAAGGCAAAACCCGTCAGGCGACCCGCGATTACGTTTCGTCTTGCAGCGAATATGGCCTCAAAGTGGATGAAGCCGAGTGGAAACGGGGCTACGACAAGGGGCTGGAGCTCTACTGCATTCCCGAGCTGGCTTACAGCAAGGGCAAGGAGGGGCAGGCCTATCTGGGGGTATGCCCCAATGACGCCAGCTTCCTCAAGCAGTATCAGCGTGGCTACGAAGAGTACAAACTGGCTGCCCGCCTGCGGGAGATCAGCGACGAGCTGGAGCGTACCGAGCGTGATATCGATACGCTGGAGCGCAGCATCCGCAACGAAACCAACACGGAGCAGCGTGACTATTACCGCGCCAAGCGCGATCGGGCCATTCGCCACTACGAATCCCTGCGCCGGGAGTACAACCGTCTGCGTTATCCGGATCGGGTGATCCAGTTCTCCTTCGGCGGTTAATCCCTCTCTTCATGGCCAGCCCGCGTGCTGGCCATGTTGCATCTTGTCAGCTCAGGGCAGTACCCAGCGCTGTAGCGCCAGTGCGATACCATCTTCGTTGTGGTCGGCCGTGACCCGATGGGCATGGCTCTGGATCTGCGGGGCCGCATTGCCCATGGCCACCGCCAGCCCCACCTGCTCGAACATGCTGATGTCGTTGTTGTTGTCACCAAACGCCACCACCTGATCCATCTCAATCCCTTCGCTGGCGGCCCACTGGGCAAGCCGGTTGCCCTTGCTGCAACCGGGCTGTACCAGCTCCACCGCATAGGGGGCCGCCCAGTCGCGGGTAAAGGGCATCTGCTCGACCACCTCGCCCATAAAGGTGTGCAGGCGCGCCGGATCCTGATTGAACAGCTCCAGTTTCCAGACCGGGTTGTCGAGCCAGCCTGCCAGCTCCTCAACCGGATGGATGGCGATCTTGAGGTGGTCCGGCTGATTGGCCGACCAGTGGCGGATGCGGGTGACATGCTCTTCACAGCCGATGTAGCCGATCCCCTCGCTCAGATGGAACAGGGTGCCCATCTGCTGTGCCTCGACCGCGGCCAGCAGCTCGGTAAGCGGGGCAGCCGCCAGCGGGTCGCCGCTGATGATCCGGTTCTGCACCGGATCATAGAGATAGGCGCCGTTGCTGCAGATGAGGGGGGTGTCGAGGGCCAGCTCGTGGTGGAAGGGACGCGCCGTCATGTAGTGGCGCCCCGTGACCAGCAGCACCTTGATGCCGTGGGCGCGGGCTTGCGCCAGGGCTGCCCGGGTGGCCGACGAGATCTTGTGATCCCGGGTCAGCAGGGTGCCATCCATATCGAGCGCGATGGCCTTGTACTCACTCATAGCTCCTCCAGCATCGAACAAATCCGCAAAGAGCCTTACCGTCCCAGACCCGGCGCCCCGATGCAAGTCTTGCCCGCAGCCGAAGCGCCGAACTGTGATCCCTTCGTGGCTCAGGTGCAGCTGGCCAGCTGTTGACGACGGTCGGCACGGCGGCGCAGCAGATAGAAACCGGCGGCACTGGCAAGGGAGCAGAGGGTGGCGAGATAGAAGGGCCACTCGGTACCGGCCAGCAGCACCAGACTGCCGAGCAGCACCGCCAGGATCTCGCTGCCTACGGCGAGGGCGCGGTAGAGCCCCATCGCCTGCCCCTGTTGCTCCGGGTGACTGCGGTTGGAGATCGCCACCGAGGTGGCCAGCTCCCCCAGACTCATGCCGATACCAGCGGGAACGAAGGTGAGTGCTAGCCCCCACCAGTGCACAGGCAGGATAAAGAGCAGCATGCCGCTCGCCATCACCAGATGGCCGACAATCCCGAGGGAGCTGCCGCGCCAGTGGCGGGCGATGCGGGAGCCGAGCCAGGAGCCCGCCATCATGGGCAGGCTCACCAGCACCGCCGCCTGCGCCAGCTGGGCCGGATCCCAGGCCAGCCGCTCTACCAGCCAGATGTTGAAGTAGGTGAAATAGAGCTGCACGGCGCCATAGCTGATCAGGGTGAGTGCGAAGTAGGGGAGCAGGGCCGGTTGCAGCAACAGCTGGCGGCTGGAGAGAGTCGCGGCCTGAAGGGTGGCCGCCACCGGCGGACGATAGGGGATCAGCCAGTAGACCAGTAGCAGGTTGAGCAGGGTCATCGCGACGGCCAGCCAGGCGGCCAGACTGTAATCCCCCGAGATCACCGCGGCGTAGCCCCCGATCATCGGCCCCACTACCCAGCCCAGATTCATGCCGATGTTGATCCAGGCGAAGCTGCGGGCCTTGTGCTCCTTGCCGGCGAGATCCGCTGCCATCGCTTGCACGATGGCGATGTTGCCGTTGCACAGCCCCTCTACAATCCGGCTGAGCAGCAGCAGGGGGAGGGAGCGCCAGGCGATACCGAGTGCCATCAGGGCATAGCCTGCCAGTACCCCCGCCAGCGAGAGCAACAGCAGTGGCTTGCGGCCATAGCGGTCGGAGAGGCGACCGAGCCAGGGGCTGCCCACCAGCTGGAACAGCGGATAGAGCCCCATGATGACCCCCAGCCACACCTTGCGGCTCCAGTCGGAGGCATCCGGCGTCAGCATCCCCTGCGCCGGATCCAGCAGCAAAGGTGCCAACACCGGGGAGGGAAGACTGAAGCCTGCAACTGCCAGCGTGACCGTCATGACCAGCACCCAGAGGGGATTTTTGTGCTCGTGTTTCTCCATGCTGCACCCATTAAGTAAAGTTATTGGTTTATTTATGCTGGTTCATAGACGAGATTAAGTAAAGTGAATTATTGATTTAATAAAGGGCGCTCCCCATAATGAGATCATGAACGCAAGCACCGACAAGATCCTGTTTCTGCTCAAGAGCCATGGCCCGCAGAGCGCCGCCGCGCTGGGGGAGCAGTTGCAGATGACCTCCATGGGCGCCCGCCAGCACCTGCTCACGCTGGAGCAGGAGGGGTGGGTCACATTCAGCGACGAGGCGCGCGGGCGCGGTCGTCCCGTGCGGCTGTGGCAGCTCACCGAGCAGGCCTGGCAGCGCTTCCCCGATAGCCATAGCGACCTGACCGTGCAACTGATCGACAACGTGCGCGAGCTGTTTGGCGAGGAGGGGATGGAACGGCTGATCCAGCAGCGGGAGCAGCAGATGCTTGTTCGCTATCAGGAGGCGCTGGGGTCCCATGGCCTCTCTGGCCGGTTGGCGGCGCTCAAGGAGCTGCGTACTCGCGAGGGCTACATGGCGGAGACCCGCCGCGAAGAGGATGGCAGCTGGCTGCTGTGGGAGAGCCACTGTCCCATCTGTGCGGCGGCGCGCGCCTGCCGCGGTTTTTGTCGCAGCGAGCTGGCGCTGTTTCGCCAGCTGCTGGCGCCGGCGACGGTGGAGCGGGAGCAGTATCTGCTGGAGGGGGCGCACCGCTGCCTCTATCGCATCACGCCGCCCGCGTTCTGATTGCGCCAAACGCCCAAAAACAACAAAGCAGGCGCCGGGATGCCTGCTTTGTTGCCTTCGGGGAGGGGGTTCTCTCGTTCCAGCCCGTCATTTCCCGATAAAGTAAGACGGCTGATGGGGCTCTTGACCCGGTAAGGTCCTTCACCGCAGAGACCCGGTCAGGTATCTGCTTTGCCACCGGAAGATGTAACCATAGTATCCCTCCCGTGCAGGTGAGTGGTTGCAAAGTAACCACTTATTTCGGTTGTTTTTGCAATAGTTCACCCTTAATCTAGGAAAAGTGGATTAGTCATTGCAACGAGGAAGGGTAGATGCTGAAACTTGATCGCATAGACAGACATATTCTCGAGCTGATGCAGGAGAATGGCCGCATCAGCAATCTGGAACTGGCCGAGCTGGTCGGGCTCTCGCCGTCCCCCTGCTCCCGCCGGGTCAAGGCGCTGGAGGATGCCGGTCTCATCGACACCCACGTTACTCTGCTCAACGCCCGCCAGCTTGGCCTCACCCTCACCGCCTACATTCACATTTCCATGGACAGACACACGCCCGAGCGGTTCGAAAACTTCGATCGCGCCATCAGCGAGTTGCCCGAAGTGCTGGAGTGTGACCTCATCACCGGCAATGATGCCGACTACCAGCTCAAGGTGGTGGTGCGCGACATGGAGCACTACCAGCACTTCCTGCTGGACAAGCTGACCCATATTCCGGGGGTGACCGGGGTGCGCTCCAGCTTCGTGCTGCGCCGCATCAAGCACAAGACGGCGCTGCCGCTCAACCATCTGGGTTGAGCCCGCGCAAACCGTTTATAGAAACAGAAAGAGGGGGCCAGTGGCCTCCTCTTTTGCTATTCGCTCTTGGTTATTCGGTCGTGGTTATCGGGTCTGGATTAGCTGTCGCGGTGACGGGGCGACTGCCGTGGTCAGACGCTGACCTGGCTGATATCTTCCACCTGCAGCAGCCAGCCGCTCTGCTCCTGCTGCGGTTCGCCGCTAACTCGCAGCCGCTCGCCGGTCGGCACCCACTGCCCCTCGGGCAGGGAGACCAGCAGGCTCTCGCTGCCGTTGTCGAATAGCCAGCGATCTTCGCCAAGCGATTCAATCAGATAACCTTCCATCTCCACTCTGGACTCGGCTTGCCAGGATGGCGCAACGGAATCACGGCTCTCGATGAAATCCCCCTGAACACCAAAACTGGCTAGCCCCCACAGAATGGAGAGCCCGACGATGGATGTTTGCATCTTGTCTCTCCTCTTTTGGAACTGTAGGGCCAGTATGGGAACAGAAAACTGAGCGCACCATGAACAAGGTGGCAAAGTGCTGGCGAGATCGCGAAAAAATCCGGCCAATTGGCCAGTAGAGTCATTTTATGGTGTCTGGATCACACTATTTGGCGGCTTCTTCTGCCATCCGTTCAGCTCTTGGCTTATTCGTCCACATGGCTACCCCGCGATGATCCCCACAGATCCCCTCTGCCACCACGGCGCGAACCCGGGTGCCATCTTTGCAAATGGCCTGCCAGGCGTCGGCATCATCGATGGCGAGCGAGTTGGGGGGCGGCGTGGTTTGGCAAGCCGTGAGCAGCAGAGCGCACAGGGGGAGCAATTTTTTCATGGCGGACTCCTCGGGGTGATGGGGGACCGAGAGGATTGGGATGACCTCTCCATCCGGGCTTCACTCCCCAGCATCAGTGATAACCGGTTAAGGGGCAAGGGGGGGGACCACTGACGGCCGCAGGTACCGTGCAGCCGGGGCTTGCCCTGTGCCCTTCTTGGGCCTAAGGTGGGGCCGTTTTACTGCCTTATTGAAGGAGCGTTTTCATGTCCACTCTCTATCCCCGCGTCGGGGTCGGCGTCATCCTGACCAACGCCCAAGACCAGGTGCTGCTTGGCAAACGCAAAGGGAGCCATGCCCCCTACTGGTCGATCCCGGGTGGTCATCTGGAATTGGGGGAGAGCTTCGAGTCGGCGGCGATCCGCGAGGTGGCCGAGGAGACCGGACTTGGAATTCACGGGCCCGAGGTGGTGGCGGTGACCAACAATCTGGAGACCTGGCGCGAGAGCGGGTTGCACTATATCTCGGTGACGCTGCACGCTAAGGCCGATGGTGAGCCGCAACTGCTGGAGCCGGAGAAGTGCGAAGGCTGGTTCTGGTGCGATCCGCGCGCGTTGCCCGAGCCCCACTTCGATGCCAGCCGCCAATCCATCGCCTGCTGGCTGGCGGGACGCTGCTATCTGCCGAGTGATGCGCCAATGGTGTCGGCCTAATCAGTCTGATTGTCATAAAACGATCATCGCGCTGTCATAATATCCCCTCTCCATCGGGAGAAGAGGGATGAGGGAGGAGAGCGTGGGACAGGTATTTATTCAGTTTTTATGGCTGGGATGCATCAGTTTTGGTGGTCCGGCCGCTCATATCGGTTATTTCCAGCGCGCCTTCGTCCAGCGGCTCGGTTGGCTCACACAGGCCGAATTTGCCCGCTTGCTGGCGCTGTGCCAGCTGCTGCCGGGACCCGCCTCCAGCCAGCTTGGTTTCGCCATCGGTCGTCATCGCGCCGGTCTGGGCGGGGCGCTCTCAGCTTTTCTTGGCTTCACGCTGCCCTCATTTCTTCTGCTACTGGCGGCTGCGATCGGTATCGGTATCGGTCAGCTGGGCAGCAATCTGTTGCTTGATGCGGCGCTGCACGGCCTCAAGCTGTTGGCGCTCATCGTGGTGGCCGATGCAGTGCTCACCATGAGTCGTCAGTTCTGTGCCACGGGAATGACCCAGGGGATCATGGTGGTGACCGCTGCTGCACTCTGGTGGCAGCCCGGTCTGCTGACTCAACTGTTGATGCTGGCGGGAGCGGCGCTGATCTGCGCCCGCAGCCAGTGCGGGGCGGGTAGTCGCCCTGCCTCAGCCGAGTTGCCTTCTGCCGCCAGCAGTCAGCCTCATTGGCCGACCCTGTTGCTGTTTGGCATCCTTTTTATCGGCCTGCCGCTGCTCGGCAGCCCGCTTGGCCAGCTGGTTGCCGACTTCTATCGCGCCGGTAGTCTGGTGTTTGGCGGTGGCCATGTGGTGTTGCCGCTACTGCAAGAGAGCGTGGGACACACTCTCAACGAGCAGCAGTTTCTGACCGGTTACAGCCTGGCCCAGTTGGTGCCGGGCCCCATGTTTACCCTTGCCACCTATCTTGGCGCCCAGCTGCAGCCCGAAATGCCGCTGATCGGGGCCCTGTTGGCGACCATGGCGCTGTTTGTGCCCGGTTTTCTGCTGCTCTGGGCGGTGGGCCCCTGCTGGCAACAGTGGCTGGCCCGGCCCCGTCTGGCGGGGGCCGTCACCGGAATCAACGCCGCCGTGGTGGGCTTGTTGTTGGCGGCCCTCTATCAGCCGGTGTGGCAGAGTGCGGTGCTGGCGCCGACCGATCTTGCGCTGGCGGCCATCGGCTTTTATCTGCTGCGGGTGTTGAAGTTGCCGGTGCCGGCCATCGCGGCCCTGTTGGTGATGGCTGCTATCCTGCTGGCGTGAAGCCGGTGAAATCCCGATAAAAAAACGGCGCCTCCATAACGGAGGCGCCGTTTTTATTGCAATGGGTAAACCGTTCAGACCTCGGGTTCGAAATCCAGACTCAGGCTGTTGACGCAGTAGCGCTGGCCGGTCTCGGTCGGTCCATCGGGGAAGACGTGACCGAGGTGAGAGCCGCACTGGCGGCAGGTGATCTCCACCCGCTTCATGCCGTGGCTGTTGTCCTCGGTGTACTCCACCGTCCCCTCGATGGCCTTGTCGAACGAGGGCCAGCCGCAGCCGGAGTCAAACTTCGCATCCGAGTGGAACAGCACGCTCTTGCAGCAGACACAGAGGTAGTCGCCGCTCTTGCGATTGTGGAGCAGGGCACCGCTGTAGGGGCGCTCGGTGCCCTTCTCCCAGCAGACGTGAAACTGCTCGGCGGTCAGTTTGCTGCGCCACTGTTCCGGATTGTTACTGCTCATACCGACTCCTTGCCATCCATACCGGAGCCCAGCATAGCGGCTCCGTAAAGCTGACTCCAGCATGCCTCTTATGCTTTGCCTGTATCTGTGATCGAGGTGGCAACCATCTCCTCACCGGATGCAGGGAGAATTTCCTGCTGCGGTGGCTGGGCATCCTCCGCCGTGCTGGCCAGCGCCACCCGCTCCAGCAGTTTGAGGGAGTGGGCCCGGCCGACCGCCACCTGCCGTTTGATGTCATCGGGCAGGAAGGGCAGCCCATCGTTGGTGGCGGTGTCGATAGTCTGGATCCACTCCAGCCCTTCCCCCGGAGGCGGCAGGCGGAACTGGATATCGTAGTCGCTGGCGTTGAACAACACGTACCAGCGCTCGCCAACACAGTTGATCATGCCGATATCCATGGCGAATGCCTGCCCCATGGGGGCGTGCCAATCCTGATCGGTGAGCTGGTGGCCGTCCGGGTGATACCAGTTGACCTGATGGCAGCTGGACGGGGTGCCATTCCAGCTGTCGTCGCTCAGTTGCAGGTTGGAGAAGACGCACGACTCCGCCCGCAGCGCCATCATCTGCTGGGTGAAGGCGAACAGCCGTTCATCCTCCGGTCGCCACTGCCAGTTGACCCAGCTGATCTGGTTGTCCTGACAGTAGGCGTTGTTGTTGCCAAGCTGGCTGCGGCCCATCTCGTCCCCGGCGAGGAAGTGCGGGGTCCCTTGCGACAGCAGCAGGGTGGCAATCAGATTGCGCTTCTGCTGCTGGCGCAGGCTGTTGACCCGCGGATCCAGGGTTGGCCCCTCTACCCCATGGTTATAGGAGAGGTTGTTGCCGTGACCATCCCGATTGTCTTCACCGTTGGCCTGATTGTGGCGCTGGTTGTAGGAGACCAGATCCTCCAGGGTGAAACCGTCGTGATAGCAGAGGTAGTTGACGCTGGTGTGGGGGGAGCGCCAGTTCTTCGGGAAAATATCCCGCGAGCCTACCAAGCGGGTGGCAAAGTCCCCCATCTTGCCCGCATCACCGCGCCAGAAGGCGCGCACCGTGTCGCGGTAGCGGTCGTTGATCTCCTGCCACTGGCTCGGGAATTGACCCAGCCGGTAGCCGAAGGGGCCGATATCCCAGGGTTCGGCGATGAGCTTGACCTGTGACAGCACAGGGTCGGCCATCACGGCCTTGAAGAAGGCGCCCATGGGCTCGAACTCCCCCGCTTCCCGCGCCAGCGTCACCGCCAGATCGAAACGGAAGCCATCCACCTGCATCTCGGTAACCCAGTAGCGCAGGGCATCGAGCACCAGTCGCAGGGTGTTGGGGTGATCCAGATTGACGCTGTTGCCACAGCCGGTCACGTTGGCGTGACGGGTGTAGTCCGGGCCGTGGGGGCCCGCTTCGAAGGCGTAGTAACCGGCGTTGTCAAAGCCCTTGAACGAGAGGGTAGGACCGTCGAAGCCCGAGGCGGCAGTGTGGTTGTAGACCACATCCAGGATCACCTCGAGCCCGGCCCGGTGCAGCTCGCGCACCATGGTCTTGAACTCGGTCACCGCCTCGTCTGCTCTGGTGCTGTAACGCGGCTCCGGGGCGAAGAAGGCGATGGGGTTGTAGCCCCAGTAGTTGGTGAGTCCCAGCTGCTCCAGTCGCGGTTCCGACATGAAGGCGGCCACCGGCATCAGCTGCACCGAGGTGATGCCGAGGCTCTTCATGTGCTCGATAACCAGCGGGTGACAGATGCCAAGGTAGGTGCCCTGCAGCGCTTTGGGGATCCCCGGGTGCTGCTTGGTAAAGCCCTTGACGTGGGTCTCGTAGATAATGGTGCGGGCCGGGCTGATCCCGGGTTTGCCAACCCCTTGCCAGTCAAAACTGTCATCCACTACCACCGACTTGGCAATCATCCCGGCACTGTCCCCCTGATAGAGGGCTTCATCCCAGTAGGTGGGACGACTGAGCGCCTTGGCGTAGGGGTCGATCAGCAGTTTTTGCGGATCGAACAGCATCCCCTCCTGCGGGGTACCATAGACCCGATAGCCGTAGCGCTGACCGGCCTTTACGCCGCGCACGTAGCCAAAGCGATACTGGCCACGGCGGCCGGGCAACTCCAGCCGCATCAGCTCCTGCTCCTGCTCGTCGTACAGGCAGATCTCCACCTTGTCCGACTGGGGGGCCCAGACGCAGAAGTGGCAACCGTTCTCGTCAAGGCGGGCCCCCAGCGGGTGGCCCACCCCTTTTTCCATTACAAGCATCAAGACTCCTGTTTGATAAACAAGGTCGCCAGCGGCGGCAGATCCAGCACTATGCTGTGCGCCATCCCCTGCCAGGGGGTCGGCTCGGCAGCGAACACCAGACCTACATCATAGTTACTGCCCCAGTAATACTCGCTGTCGGTGTTGAGCATCACCCGATAGTGGCCCTCAGCTGGGACGCCGATCCGATATTCGAGACGAGGCACCGGGGTGAAGTTGCAAGCCACCACAATAGCCTGCTTGCCCTCTTTGTCCGCCCGCAGCCAGGCAAAGATGCTGTTGTCGGCATCGTTATGATCCAGCCAGCGGAAGCCGGTCTGCTCATAATCGGCCTGATACAAGGCAGGCTCATGACGGTAGAGGTGGTTGAGATCGTGGATCAGTCGCTGTTGACCGGCATGCTTGGGATATTGCAGCAGATGCCACGGCAGTTGGGCGTCGTGGTTCCACTCGTTGCTCTGAGCGATTTCGGTGCCCATGAAGTTGAGCTTCTTGCCCGGGTGGGCGTACATGAAACCCATGTAGGCCCGCAGGTTGGCTGCTTGCTGCCACTCGTCGCCCGGCATCTTGTAGAGCATGGAGTGCTTGCCGTGCACCACCTCGTCGTGGGAGAGCGACAGGATGAAGTTCTCGTCATAGTGGTAAACCATGGAGAAGGTCATGTCGTTGTGGTGGTAGCGGCGGTGGATCGGCTCTTTCTGCATGTAGGTGAGGGTGTCGTGCATCCAGCCCATATTCCACTTGAAGCCAAAGCCGAGGCCGCCGAGGAAGGTGGGGCGGGAGACACCGGCAAAGGCGGTGGACTCTTCGGCGATGGTCATGGCGTGGGGATACTTGCCATAGACCTCCTCGTTGGTCCACTTGAGCAGGCTGATCGCCTCGTAGTTGTGGTTGCCGCCATCGACGTTCGGTACCCACTCACCGGCGTTGCGGGAGTAATCCAGATAGAGCATGGAGGCGACCGCATCCACCCGCAGTCCGTCGATGTGGAACTTGTCGAGCCAGAACAGGGCGCTCGCCACCAGGAACTGGCGCACTGTGTCGCGGCCAAAGTCGTAGATGTAGGAGTTCCAGTCCGGGTGCCAGCCACGGCGCGGATCTTCATATTCGTAGAGCGGGGTGCCATCGAAGCGGGCCAGGCCGTGGGCATCGGACGGGAAGTGGGCGGGCACCCAGTCCAGAATGATGCCGATGCCGGCCTGGTGGCACTGGTCGACGAAGTATTTGAAATCATCAGCGGTGCCGTAGCGGCTGGTAGGGGAGAACATGCCCACCGGCTGGTAGCCCCAGGAGCCGCTGAAGGGGTGCTCGGAGACCGGCAGCAGCTCGATGTGGGTGTACTCCATCTCCTTGACGTAGGCGACCAGCTCCACTGCCAGCTCGCGCCAGCTCAGGCTGTCGCCGTTGGGGTGGCGCTTCCAGGAGCCGACGTGCAGCTCATAGATGGAGAGCGGCTGCTCGCGTTTGTCGTTGTGCTGGCTGGCAATCCACTCGGCATCCTGCCACTGGTACTGGGCGTGGTCATAGACCACGGAGGCGAACGACGGATACTGCTCGCAGTAGAAACCGACAGGGTCGCTCTTGTGGGGCAGCCGGTTGCCCATGGGATCCTTGAGCTCGAACTTGTAGCGATCCCCGGCCTTGAGGCCCGGCACAAACAACACCCAGTGACCGCAGAGGCTGCGCTGCATCGGGTGGCGGCGGCCATCCCAGAAGTTGAAATCGCCGATCAGGCTCACGGCGGTGGCGCTCGGCGCATAGACCGCAAAACGCACCCCCTCCACCTGCTGGCCAAGATGCTCCACGGTGCGCAGCTGGGCGCCAAGGGTGTGATAGAGGTTTTCCGGCTGGGCGGTCAGTTCGGCCAGGCCTGCCCAGGCGGCATCCTGAAACTGATAGGGGTCGATGACCTCGGTGGTGGCATCTTGGTAGCTGGCGATCAGCTGATAGGGGAAGGAGTTTTTGCGGCGGGTGAAAACAGTTTCAAAAAGACCCGATTCATCGGTGGGCGCCAGGGTGGCAACGACTTTGCCCGACTTGAGATCCTTGACGCGGACTTCGAGGGCATCAGGCAACCAGGCGGTCAGTTTGAGGCCGGGCCCATCCGGATTGGCCTGCAGGCCTAAGTGAGAGAAGGGATCGGAACAGCGGGCAGCAACCAAACGTTCAACGAGCATCGAGATTTCCTTTCATGACAGAGCATCCACTCCGGCCGAAGCCGGAGTGGATTTAGGTGAGAACGCTGTGGGAGACAGCGTCTCAACGACTGGCCTCATCACGGGCTTGGCTCATCTTGCCAGCCAGTGCCTTGAGTGCCTCATTGGCAAAAATATCTTCCAGATCAGCGGAAAGCTTGCGGCGCCAGTTGGGGTATTCGTAACTGGTGCCCGGTACGTTGACCGGCTTGTCCATCTCCAGCCAGTCTTCCAGCTGGGTACTGAACAGGGCACAGCTGCCGCGGGACATATGGATCTGCAGACCGTGGTTGAGTTCGGTGTTCATGCCGACCCAGTTCACGTCATGACTGATGTTGTCAGAGATGACCTTGTGGGCATGCAGGCTGTCGAGGATCCGCTGTTTGGCCTGGTGGCGATCAGCATACAGAGTCTTCAGCACATCTTCATCCGGATACAGACCCAGTTGACGGCCGAGCGCCAGATCATCGCAGTGCCAGAAGCCCTTGAGGGTCGGCATGTCGTGGGTGGTCAGGGCTGACATCGCCTGCTCGGTGTAGTGCGCCGGGGAGATAAAGCCGCCATCTTCCTTGGAGCGCTCGAAGAAGAACACCTTGTAGGAGTGGACGCCGTTCTCTTTCAGAGTCACGTCGATCCCCTCCGGCACGGTGCCCAGATCCTCGCCGATCAGCAGGCACTGATTGCGGTGGGATTCGAGGGCCAGAATGCCCAGCAGATCGTTGACCGGATAGTAGATGTAGGCGCCCTTGGCGGCGGACGCTCCGGGCGGTACCCACCACAGGCGCAGCAGTGCCATCACGTGGTCGATGCGCAGTGCGCCGCAGGAGCGCATGTTGGCACGGAACAAGTCCACCATCGGCTGGTAGGCCGCTTCAAACAGCTTGTTCGGGTTCATCGGGGGCAGGCCCCAGTTCTGACCGAGCGGGCCGAGGATATCGGGCGGCGCACCGACAGAGGCTTTCGGGCAGTAGAGATCCTGGTTTGCCCAGATCTCGGTGGAGCCTTCGGAGACGCCCACCGCCAGATCCCGGTAGATACCCATCACCATGCCGGCAGCTTTGGCACGGGCATCGGCTTGCGCCAATTGCTCATCAGCCAGGAACTGCAGATAGAGATAGAAGTTTACATCTTGCGGGTGCTCGGCCATCCAGGCGGCAACGGCAGGGTTGTGGTAATCGCGCAGCTCCTGCGGCCATACCGGCCAGCCCCAGGCATTTTCGCCTTTGGCATAGAAGTGGGCCTGCAGGGCATCAAATGCAGCCTGCTGCTGCAGGCTGTCGCCACCGGCGGCGACGAAGGCATCGAAGGCGGCCTGACGTTCGGCGCTCAGGGTGGCATCGTCGAACACCTGACGCAGCATGCCGATCTTGGTCTCGATGACGCCGGTGTAATCGACGTTCTCTTTGGCGCGCAGATCGGCCAGATGCTGCTGGAAGGCAGGACTTGCCACTTCCGCTTTCAGGCGATCGTTCTGCTGGAATTCGGGCACCGCTTCCACATTGATATAGGCTACGTTGAGCCAGCGACGGGAAGAGGGGCTGTAGGGACTGGCGCTCTCCGGATTGGCCGGATAGAGGGCGTGGATAGGGTTGAGGCCGACGAAGTGGGCACCCCAGGCGGCGGCTTTCTCAACCAGCTGGCCCAGATCGCTGAAGTCACCGATACCCCAGTTATGGCGGCTGCGCAGGCAGTAAAGCTGCACGCTCGGACCCCATACCTTGCGGCCATCGGCAATCGGCGCCTGCTTGTAGCAGGCCTTGGGGGCAACGATGAGGCGCATGGTGGCCAGCGGCTCGTCATTGCCCTCTTCCAGCAACACCAGCTGGTGATAACCCAGCTCCGGGGCCATATCCAGCGTGACGCGATAGGCCTGGCACTCCATCTCTTCAAATTCGGCCACGCCGACCAGCTCACCCTCGATGGGGGTGAATTGACCGGACAGCACTGCACCCTGCTCCTGCTGGAGCTGCCAGGTGAGGGCGTCGTTGACGAATTCGATGGGGAGGCGAACCTCAAGGGTAACGGCGTCGCCGGTGCGAACCACCATCACAGGATCCAGCGCCCGCAGCCAGTGCTGGCGATGCTCCTCTTCCAGCTGCTGCACCAGTGCGGCCTCGTCATCGACGCGGTAGCCCATGGCGCCCAGCATGGCGGCCTTGCTCTCTTCTGATACCTGGGCCGGGTGGCCCCAGGCATCGACATACTCGCTGGCGATACCTTTTGCGGCAGCCAGCTGTTCAATCAGGGTGGTCATAGTTTGAGAATTCCCGCTGTGGATTCTATCTATACTATTTTGTTTGATTTTTATGGGGTGGTACTTGAACAGTGGCTCTTTGGCCATGCTAAACCGCGCACATTTTTACATATCTCTGTGAATGGTTGTGTGACCGAGTAGGCACTATTGTTGATATCTGCGCGATGCCACGATCTGGCACTTTTTTCGTCAAAACGTGGTAATCAGTTACATAAACAGAAAATTAATTTCACAGTTTTTCATGATATAGCGCAATTTCAGACAGAATGTTGGTTGACTCACCGGAGAGTTCTAGTAAATTTACAAGCGGAATTTTCTTTGACTACTGAACAGTTAGGTAACTAAATATGACTATCAAAGTAGGTATTAACGGTTTTGGCCGTATCGGTCGTTTCGTATTCCGTCTGGCTTGCGAGCGTGCAGACATCGAAGTTGTTGGTATCAACGACCTGATCGATGTTGACTACATGGCTTACATGCTGAAGTACGATTCAACTCACGGTCGTTTCAACGGTACCGTTGAAGTTAAAGACGGCAACCTGGTTGTAAACGGCAAAACCGTACGTGTTACCGCTGAGCGTGACCCGGCCAACCTGAAGTGGGGCGAAATCGGTGTTGACGTTGTTGCTGAAGCTACCGGTCTGTTCCTGACCGACGAGACTGCTCGTAAGCACATCGCTGCTGGTGCCAAGAAAGTTGTTCTGACTGGCCCGTCCAAAGACGCTACCCCGATGTTCGTAATGGGTGTTAACGACTCTACCTACGCTGGCCAGGACATCGTTTCCAACGCTTCCTGCACCACCAACTGCCTGGCACCGATCGCCAAGGTTCTGAACGATACCTTCGGTATCGAGTCTGGCCTGATGACCACCGTTCACGCTACCACTGCTACCCAGAAGACCGTTGATGGTCCGTCTGCCAAAGACTGGCGCGGTGGCCGCGGTGCGGCTCAGAACATCATCCCGTCCTCTACCGGTGCTGCCAAAGCTGTTGGCGTAGTTATCCCGGAACTGAAAGGCCTGCTGACCGGTATGGCTTTCCGTGTTCCGACTCCGGACGTCTCTGTTGTTGACCTGACCGTTAACCTGAAGAAAGCTGCCACCTACGCAGAAATCTGCGAAGCGATGAAAGCTGCTTCCGAAGGCGCTATGAAAGGCGTTCTGGGCTACACCGAAGACGAAGTTGTATCTACCGACTTCCTGGGTGAGCGTCAGACCTCCGTATTCGATGCCAAGGCTGGTATCCAGCTGAACGACAAATTCGTTAAAGTTGTATCCTGGTACGACAACGAAATGGGCTACTCCAGCAAAGTTCTGGATCTGATCGCTCACATCTCCAAGTAATTTGGGATGCGCAATCGCGTAGCTTGAAAAAGGCGGCCATTGGCCGCCTTTTTGTTTTTCGGTTTCCCCTGATGACAGGAGTCCACATGCAATCCATTCGTCCCCTGACAGCCAATTGCAAGCTTGCCAACAATGCGGCCGGTCTGCCGGTTCTCACCATCAACAACGACTATGCCAAGGCCGAGATCAGCCTGTTTGGCGCCCATGTGCTGAGCTATCAGCGTCATGGCGAGCCGGCCTCCATCTGGCTGAGTGACAAGGCGGTGCTGGATGGCAGCAAGCCTGTTCGCGGTGGTATCCCGATTTGCTGGCCCTGGTTTGGCCCGGCGCCCGCCCGCGTTGGTAGCGGCAAGCCCTCCCACGGTTTTGCCCGTACCACCCTCTGGATGCTGGACGGGGTCTCCGATCACGCCGATGGCACGCTCGTTCATCTCTCCCTGCGCGATAGCGATGCAACCCGCGCCCTGTGGGATCACTCCTTCGAGCTGGAACTGGACGTGCTGGTGGGCAAAGAGCTCTCGCTGGTGCTGACCACTCGCAACACCGGTAGCCAGCCGCTGACTTATAGCGGTGCGCTGCACACCTATTTGCAGATCAGCGCACCGGAGGCGGTGAGCGTCACCGGCCTGGGCGAGCCCTATGCCGACAAGCTGACCGGGCAGGATGCCAAGCAGCAGGGGGCATTGACCCTGAGCGGGCCGCTGGATCGGGTCTACTGGCAGCCAGAGGCGCTGGTGAAGGTGCAGGATGGTGAGCGCGAGACCCGGGTTGTCAGTGGCAACCACGACAGCGTGGTGGTCTGGACCCCCTGGCTGGAAGGGGCCACCGCCATGGCCGACATGAGCGACGATGGCTATCGCACCATGCTCTGCGTCGAGGCAGCCATTGCTGGCGAGGCGGGGGTGACCGTTGCACCGGATGAAGAGCACAGCCTCTCCACCGTGATCATCTGAGCAGGATGAGGTTCAGATAAATAAAGAGGGCTCCCACGGGAGCCCTCTTTGCATCTCGTGACGGCGGCAATCAGGCGTTGCCCTGGGTCTTGAGCTTGAGTTCGGCGGCGAAATTGAGCATGCGATCGAGGGGGATCAAGGCTTTGACCCGCAGAGCTTCGTCGACATGGATCTCGTGGCGCTCGGCACCGTCGGTGAGTGCCTCCTTGATCGCCACCAGACCATTCATCGCCATCCAGGGGCAGTGGGCGCAGCTGCGGCAGGTGGCGCCATCGCCACCGGTCGGCGCTTCCACCATCTCTTTCTCCGGACAAGCCTGCTGCATCTTGTAGAAGATGCCCCTATCGGTCGCCACGATCAGCTTCTGCTGGGGCAGCTCCTTGGCCGCCTTGATCAGCTGACTGGTGGAGCCCACCGCATCGGCCAGCTCGATCACCGAGGCGGGGGATTCCGGATGAACCAGCACGGCGGCGTCAGGATTCTGCTCTTTCAGCTCGCGCAGGGCGCGGGCCTTGAACTCATCGTGGACGATGCAGTGGCCCTGCCAGCGCAGCATCTGCGCCCCGGTCTTCTTCTCAATATAGGCACCCAGATGGCGATCCGGGCCCCAGATGATCTTGTGACCCAGACTGTCGAGGTGTTCGACGATCTCCAGCGCGATGCTGGAGGTAACGACCCAGTCAGCCCGCGCTTTGACCGCAGCCGAGGTATTGGCGTAGACCACCACGGTATGATCCGGGTTGGCATCGCAGAAGGCGGAAAACTGCTCGATGGGGCAGCCCAGATCGAGGGAGCATTCGGCCTTCAGAGTCGGCATCAGCACCCGTTTGTGGGGGCTCAGGATCTTGGAGGTCTCCCCCATGAAGCGCACCCCGGCGACGATCAGGGTCTGCGCCTCGTGATCGCGGCCAAAGCGGGCCATCTCCAGCGAGTCACCGACGAAACCGCCGGTGGCTTCGGCTAGCGCCTGGATCTCGGGATCCGTGTAGTAGTGGGCGACCAGTACCGCTTTGCGCTCCTTGAGTAGCGCCTTGATTTCTGTGGTCAAGGTCGTTCTCTGCTCGGCACTCAGGGGAAGAGGTTTGGCCGGAAAGGGGTAGTCCATCGCGACTACCGGCGGGACACTGCTCAGTGCATTGCTCATTGCGACTGTTCCATCAACGCTCGGGAAGGCCAAAATTATAACCAGAAGCCGGTGACAAACCCATCACAAATCCGGTGTGCTGCAAGTGGACGAATATACTCAACTTATTCGTTGTCATATTGCCATAAGGAGTTGTCGTATGAAGCAACGTTCCCTCAAGTTCAAGTTGTTGTCTCTGACCATGGGGCTGTTTCTGTTGACCGGGCTGGCCATGACCCTGTTGCAATCGGCTTCTTTCAGTTCCCTTCGCAATATGGTGATGACCCAGACCAGCGATGCACTGGAAGAGGAGGTCTCCCGCAGCCTGCAGTATCAGGCAGAGCGCTATGCCATCCAGATTGCCTCGCTGATGCAGAACTCCTATCAGATCCCCCTGACCGTGACCGCCCAGATTGAAGCCGGGATGGCCAAACCGGAACTGCGGTTGTCGCGACCCCAAGTGGAGTCTCTGCTCGGCAGCAGCCTGCAGCAGGCGAGCGGGATCAGCTCCATTTATGCCCAGTTTGAACCGGATGGCTATGATGGCGAAGATGGCAACTGGCTGGGCGGGGCCAGCCACTCGGTGGCAGGAAAGGGGAGTCTGGAGGTCTATTTCACCAAGGATCAGGGAGGGGCCGTCGCTCAGCAAGCGGTGGACGCTGCTGCCAGCGAGGCCAAGTTTGATACCTCCCTCAACGAGTTTGGCATTCGCAACAGCGAGTGGTATCTCTGTGGTCGCGATACCCGCCAGCCCTGCCTGATGGAGCCTTATCTCTACGAAATCAGCCCGGGCAACAAGATGCTGATGACCAGTCTGACGGTGCCCGTGCTGCGTGACGGCAAGTTTGTCGGGCTGGCCGGGGTGGATATGAACCTGCCCATCTTCCAGCAACTGGCTGAAAACCTTGGCAAGAGCCTCTATGACAACAAGGCGGATGTGACCCTGGTCAGCAAGATGGGGCTGATTGTGGGCAGCAACCGCTATGCCGACAAGCTGGGCCGTCCACTCAAGGAGGTGGGCCTGACCCTGCCTGACGGTCAGCCGGTCAGCAGCGACAGTGACTTTATTCTTCATCAGCCCATTCGGGTTGAGGCTGCCAATACCCAGTGGTGGTTGATGATCAAGGTGCCCAAGGCGCTGGCGCTCGGCAAGGCGCACGCCATCAGCAATGAACTGGGCACCCTGCTGGTGGATGCCCAGCGGCAGCAGATCATCGCCATGGGCGGGATTACCCTGTTGGTGCTGGGGCTGCTGGTCTGGTTTATCCAGACCATCACAGCGCCACTTTCTCTTATCAGCCGCCATGTGGGCCATCTCTCCAGCAACGAGGGGGACCTGACCCAGCAGATGGAGATCGACACCCATCAGGAGCTGATCGATCTGGGTTCTCAGCTCAATGCCTTCCTCGGCAAGCTGCGGGGCATGGTGCAAATGAGCAAGGGGATTGGTCAGCAGGTCTACCAGCAGGCGCGGGAGATGAAACATACCGCCGACACCATGCGCAGTAGTCTGGACGAGCAGAATCTGGAGCTGGAGAGCGTGGTGAGCGCCATGCATCAGATGAGCACCACGGCAGTCAGCGTGGCGGGTTATGCCGAGCAGGCGGCGCAGGAGTCGGAAGCGGCGACCCACCACATCAATACCGCCCAGCAGACCCTCAGCAATGCTCGCAACGAGATCCATACTCTGGTCGGCGATATGCATGAGGCGGATAAAGCGGTGGCGCTGGTGGCCCAGCGCAGCACCAATATCAGCCGGATCCTCGATGTGATCCGTGCCATTGCCGAGCAGACCAATCTGCTGGCCCTCAATGCCGCCATCGAAGCGGCACGTGCGGGTGATATGGGCCGTGGCTTTGCTGTGGTGGCGGATGAGGTAAGGGCGCTGGCCAACAAGACCCGTGAATCGACCGACGAGATCGGCCAGCTGATTGGTAGCCTGCAAACAGAGGTGAGCAGCAGTCAACGTCTGATGAATACCGGCATCGAGCGCTCCACCACCACGGTGCAGGGCACCGAGCAGGCGTTCGAGGCGCTCAATCGGGTGGTGGCGCAGATCCAGCAGATCCACGACCACATCAGTCAGGTGGCTACCGCCGCCGAGCAGCAGAGCGCCGTCAGTGACGATATCAACAAGAATTTGATGCGGATCGGTGATACCGCCAACGTGATTGGGCAGGAGGCCAGCTCCAGCCATCAACTGAGCGAGGCGCTGGAGCAAGCGGCCACGGCGCTCGCCAGTCAGCTCGATCGGCTGCGTACCTGAGTGGCAGCCAGAGAGACAAAAGCCCGCGAGCGATCGCGGGCTTTTTTATGACTCGACGGCAGAGTTGCGTCAGTTGCGGGGTTCAACCAGCAGGATGTGGGAGTCGGCCCCGACCACCCTGACCTTGCTGCCCGCAGGCAGCGACTCGTCACAGCGCACCGTCCAGACCGTGTCGTCCAGATGCACCCGGCTGGTGCCCTGGGTCACATCATCCAGAAGGGTCAGCTCGCGGCCCATATAACTCTGCATCCGCTCGTTGATGGTGCTGGCGGCATCCTGACCCGAGTTGTCGCGCTGGTGCTGCCAGCGCCACCAGGCCCAGGTGGTGAGCAGGGATTGTACCGCAAACAGCAGCAGCTGCGCCTGCCAGCCAAAGGGCCAGATCAGCAGCAGTAGCCCCACTTCCAGCGCGGCGATGCCGGTCCAGAGCAAAAAGCCCACCGAGCCGAGCACCTCGATGGCCAGCAGAATGAAGCCGAGCCCCAGCCAGTGCCAGTGGGTCAGCCCCTCTAACAGGGCTGTCATGACTTGCTGCCCTTGCCATCTTTGTTGAACAGCTCGGCCATGCCAGCCACAGAGCCAATCAGGCTGCCCGCTTCCAGCGGCATCATGATGATCTTGCTGTTGGGGCCTTCACCGATGCGGGCCAGTGCCTCGGTATATTTCTGAGCCACGAAGTAGTTGATGGCCTGCAGGTCTCCTTCCGCAATCGCCTGGGAAACCATATGGGTCGCCTTGGCTTCCGCCTCGGCAGCCCGCTCCCGTGCTTCGGCGGCGAGAAAGGCGGCCTGACGCTCACCTTCGGCTTTGAGGATCTGGGACTGCTTCTCCCCTTCCGCTTTCAGGATCTTGGACTGGCGCACTCCTTCGGCCTCCAGTACCTCGGCCCGTTTCTGGCGCTCGGCCTTCATCTGGGCGTTCATCGCTTCGACCAGCGCCAGCGGCGGGCGCACATCTTTAATCTCGATGCGGGTCACCTTGATGCCCCAGGGGGCGGTGGCGGCATCCATGGTGCGCAGCAGTTTCTCGTTGATGGTGTCGCGCTGGGAGAGCATCTCGTCCAGCTCCATGGCGCCGAGCACGGTGCGCATGTTGGTCATGGTGAGATTGCGGATAGCGCTGGTGAGATCGTTGACCTCGTAACCCGCTTTGCGGGCATCCACCACCTGCACAAAGCTGATGGCATCGATGGTGACGTTGGCGTTGTCGCGGGAGATCACCTCTTGTGCCGGGATATCCAGCACCTGCTCCATCATGATGATTTTGTGGCCGACCCGATCCACGTAGGGGATCAGCAGGTTGAGACCCGGGGTCAGGGTGCGGGTGTAGCGGCCGAAGCGCTCTACCGTCCAGTTGTAGCCCTGGGGCACTATCTTGATGCCCGCGCTCAGGGTGGCGAGCACCAGGAACACAAAAATCCCTAGCACAATCAATGATTCATTCATCATTTAGCTCCTTATGAAACACAGTCCCTAGCCTATGGTCTGGCGTCAGGTACCACAAGTGACTTTGTACGCCTTTGTCATGAATTGGCTTTGCTAATTACCAAAACGCATTAAAAAGCATTTTTTATTATTTTGAGGGATAAGCTGCCCTGCCTATAGTCGCCCCATATTAGTCGTGTTCCGAGGGATGGGCCGAAATGGATTATTTACCTATGTTTGCCAAGTTGGAAGGCCGCCCGGTACTGCTGGTGGGCGGGGGCGAGGTTGCCCTGCGCAAGGCGCGCCTGCTGCTGGCGGCCGGTGCCCGGCTGACCCTGGTCTCCCCGGAGCTTGAACCGGAATTTTCGGAATTCACCGGTCGTTTCACCCATCTGGCGGAGCGCTTCACCCCGGCCCATCTGGCTGGCCAGATTTTGGTGGTGGCGGCGACCGACAACCTCGAAGTCAACGCCCTCGTTTATCAGAGCGCCAACCAGCTGGGTCTGTTCGTCAACGTGGTGGATGACCCCAAACGCTCCAGCTTTATCTTCCCCTCGATCATCGATCGCTCGCCGCTGATGGTAGCGGTCTCCAGTGGCGGCAAGGCGCCGGTGCTGGTGCGCCTGTTGCGTGAGCGGTTGGAGAGCCTGCTGCCGCGCCATCTCGGCGGGCTGACCGAGCTCTCTGGCCGGGTGCGTGACAAGGCCAAGCGGGTGCTCTCCTCGATTTCCGATCGTCGTCGCTTTTGGGAGCGCGCCTTTGCCTCCAACACCCTCGCCAGCCTGATTGAGAAAGAGGACTGGCAAGGTGCCGAGCAGTGGCTGAGCGATGGCCTCGATCAGGCGAAAAGCGAAGTGGGCGAGGTGGTGCTGGTCGGTGCGGGTCCCGGTGATCCGGGCCTGCTGACCCTCAAGGCGCTGCAACAGATTCAACAGGCTGAAGTGGTGCTCTACGACCAGCTGGTCTCCGCCGAGATCCTCGATCTGGTGCGCCGCGACGCCACTCTGGTGTCGGTCGGCAAGAAGGCGGGCGCCCACAGCGTGCCGCAGGAGGAGACCAATCGCCTGCTGGTGGAATACGCCAAGGCGGGCAACCGGGTGGTGCGGCTGAAAGGGGGCGATCCCTTTATGTTTGGCCGGGGTGGCGAGGAGCTGGAAGTGCTGGCCGACGAAGGCATCCCCTTCTCGGTGGTGCCCGGCATCACGGCCGCCGCCGGTGCCACCGCCTATGCCGGCATTCCGCTCACTCACCGTGATTACGCCCAGAGCGCCGTCTTTATCACTGGCCACTGCCAGAAAGAGGGCAAGGAGCCCGACTGGCAGCAGCTCGCCGCCACCAGTCAGACCCTGGTCATCTACATGGGGCTGATGCGCTCCGAGCATATCCAGCAGCAATTGGTGGATCACGGCCGAAGCCAAGCCACCCCCATCGCCATCATCGAGCGCGGCACCACGTCCCGCCAGCGGGTGCTGACCGGCACGCTGGCCGACTTGGCCGAGCTGGCCAAACAGGCGGTGAGCCCGTCGCTTATCGTCATCGGCGAAGTGGTTGCCCTGCGTGAGCGGCTAGCCTGGTTTGGGGAAAAAAGCGGCCAGCAGAACGCTAACCCGGATCTCGATGGCTGTGACCTCAAGCTGGTGCAGCTGGCCTGACCGAGAAAGAGATATTTGATGCGGCTGCCAGCGCGGCCGCGCACTGAACCACCCAGCGCCCCGAGCAGGCGCATAAGCAATGACCCGAGGACCAACATGGACCGTGAAAGATTGACGCACTTGCAGCAGCTGGAAGCCGAGAGCATCCATATCATCCGCGAGGTGGCTGCCGAATTTGAAAACCCGGTGATGATGTATTCCATCGGCAAGGACTCCTCCGTCATGCTGCACCTTGCCCGCAAGGCCTTCTATCCGGGCAAGATCCCGTTCCCCTTGCTCCACGTCGATACCGACTGGAAGTTCAAGGAGATGATCAAGTTCCGCGACGAGACCGCCAAAAAGTACGGGCTGGATCTCATCGTCCACAAGAACCCGGAAGGGCTCGCCATGGGCATCAACCCCTTCGTCCACGGCAGCGGCAAGCACACCGACATCATGAAGACCGAGGGGCTCAAGCAGGCGCTTAACAAATATGGCTTCGATGCCGCCTTCGGCGGTGCCCGCCGCGACGAGGAGAAGTCCCGCGCCAAGGAGCGGGTCTACTCCTTCCGTGACAAGTCTCACCGCTGGGATCCGAAGAACCAGCGCCCCGAGCTGTGGCGGGTCTACAACAGCCAGGTCAACAAGGGGGAGAGCATCCGGGTGTTCCCACTCTCCAACTGGACCGAGCTGGATATCTGGCAATACATCTATCTGGAAAAGATCGACATAGTGCCGCTCTACTTCGCCGCTTACCGTCCGGTGGTGGAGCGCAACGGCATCAAGATCATGGTGGATGACGATCGTATGCCCATCGGCCCGGAAGACGAAGTGAAGCAGGAGCTGGTGCGCTTCCGCACCCTCGGTTGCTACCCGCTGACCGGGGCCATCGAATCCGATGCCACCACCTTGCCGGAAATTATTGAAGAGATGCTGCTCACCACCTCGAGCGAGCGGCAAGGGCGGCTGATTGACCACGATCAGGCCGGCTCCATGGAGCAGAAGAAGCGTCAGGGATATTTCTAAGGAGTCCGTCAGCATGAACAGCCATATTCAGACCGCCATCACCGAACAGGGCATCGAAGCCTATCTGCACGCCCAGCAGCACAAGAGCCTGCTGCGTTTTCTCACCTGCGGCAGCGTGGATGACGGCAAGAGCACCCTTATCGGTCGCCTGCTGCACGACTCCCAGCAGATTTATGAAGATCAGCTCAAAGCGCTGGAGTCCGACAGCCAGAAGCTCGGCACCACAGGCGAGAAGCTGGACCTGGCACTGCTGGTAGACGGCCTGCAAGCGGAGCGCGAGCAGGGCATCACCATCGACGTGGCCTACCGCTACTTCTCCACCGCCAAGCGCAAATTTATCATCTCGGATACCCCGGGCCACGAGCAGTACACCCGCAACATGGCCACCGGCGCCTCCACCTGCGATCTGGCCATCATTCTGATCGACGCTCGCAAAGGGGTGCTGGATCAGACCCGCCGCCACAGCTTTATTGCGAGCCTGCTCGGCATCAAGCAGTTCGTGGTGGCGGTCAACAAGATGGATCTGGTGGAGTTCAGTCAGGAGGTGTTCGAGCGCATCAGTGCCGACTACCGCGAGTTCGCCAAGAAGCTCAGTGTCGACACCATCCATATCGTGCCGGTCTCGGCGCTGGACGGTGACAACGTGGTCAACCCGAGCGACAAGCTGGCTTGGTACGAAGGCGAAACCCTGCTCTCCCTGCTGGAGTCGGCGGAAGTGGAGCGCGAGCTGGAGCGTCATCCGGTGCGCCTGCCGGTGCAGTATGTGAACCGCCCCAACCTCGATTTTCGCGGCTTCGCGGGCACGCTGGCCTCTGGCATCCTGCGGGTGGGCGACAAGCTGGCGGTGCTGCCGTCGGGCAAGGAGAGCACAGTCACCCGCATCGTCACCTTCGACGGGGATCTGGAGTACGCCCTGCCGGGTCAGGCCATCACGGTCACCTTCGCCGACGAGATCGATATCAGCCGCGGCGACCTGCTGGTGGATGCCGCCAAGCAGCCGCAAGTGACCCAGAATGTGCTGGCCCATATCGTCTGGATGGGGGAGGAGTCCCTGCAACCGGGCCGGGTCTACGACGTCAAGCTGGCCACCAAGAAGAGTCGCGGTCAGGTGGAGGGCATTCGTCATCGCATCGAGATCAACAAGCTGGACGAGTTGGACGCGAGTGAACTCAAGCTCAACGAGATCGGCCTGTGCGAGCTGAGCCTCACCGACCCGGTGGCGTTCGACCCGTATCAGGAGATCCGCGATACCGGCAGCTTTATCCTGATCGACCGGCTGACCAACGTCACCGTCGGCGCCGGCATGATAGTGGAAGGCTTGGCCGCCAAAGCGGTAAATCTTGCGGGTAGAGCAGGGCACTACAGCGAGTTTGAGATCGAGCTCAACGCCTTGGTGCGCAAGCACTTCCCGCACTGGCAAGCCCTTGCCATCGGTAACGACACAAGCAAGGAGTAAGCCCATGACCTGGCAACAATTCCTGGTGCTGGGTCTGCTGGCTGCTCTCGTGGCCCTGCTGATCCAGGGCAAACTCCGCCCGGCGCTGCTCTTCTCGGGCGCCGTGCTCATCACCTACCTGAGCGGGCTGGCGGATATCAATGCCGTGGTGGCGGGCTACACCAACATTGCCCTGCTGACCCTGGTGCTGTTGCTGCTGGTGTCGCTGGCGGTGGAGAAGACCCGCATCATGAGCTGGTTCGCCAATCTGGTGGGCACGGGTTCATTCAACAAGGTGCTGGTGAAGGTGTGGTTCTCCACCGCCTTCCTGTCGGCGTTCGTCAACAACACCGCCGTGGTGGCCTCCATGCTGGGAGCGGTCAAACGCAACCCCAACCATGCGCCGTCGCGGCTGCTGCTGCCCATGTGCTTCGCGGCCACCTTTGGCGGGGTGCTGACCCTGATCGGCACCTCCACCAACCTGATCGTCAACAGCTTCCTCATCAAGATGGGGGCGCCGCCGCTCGGCATGTTCGACTTCTTTATGGTGGGAGCGGGTACTCTGCTGACCGGTCTGGTGGCCGTGCTGCTGTTTGCCCGTCACCTGCCGGTTCAGGATACCGAGATGAGCCGCGAATCCGGCTACTTTCTCGAAGCCAAGGTGGGCGCCGGTTCACCGCTGGCGGGGCGCAGCGTCAAGGAGAACGGCCTGCGTAGCCTGAAAAGCCTCTATCTGGCGGAAATCATTCGCGGCGAGCAGGTGATCTGCCCGGTGCAGCCGGAACACGAACTGCACGAAGGGGACGTGCTGCTGTTTTGCGGCGATGTGGAGAGCGTCGGCGTATTGCAGGAGATGAAAGGGCTGGATCTCTACGGCCAGCACCGCCTCAACGGCCAGCATCTGGTGGAGGTGATCGTCAGCCACAGCTCGCGGCTGGTGGGTCAGACCATCAAGGATGCCGAGTTTCGCACCCACTTCGATGCGGTGGTGCTGGCGGTGCGCCGCGGCGAAACCCAGCTTACCGGTGGCCTCGGCCAGATTGAGCTGCATGCCGGTGATACCCTGCTGCTGGCCCCCGGCCCCCAGTTTGCCCGCAACAAGTCGCTGGGGCGGGAGTTTGTGGTGGTGAGCGGGCTGGAAGCCTCCACCCGCCTCGATGGCAAACGCAGCGCCGCCGTGGTGCTGGGCTTTCTCGGGGTGTTGGCGCTCTCGGTATTCGATCTGGTGCCGCTGTTCAAGGGCTTGCTGCTGATGCTGGTGGCGCTGCTGCTCACCCGCATTCTGACCCTGGACGAGATCCGCCGCCGCTTTCCGCTGGATATCTGGCTGGTGGTGGGCGGGGCGCTCGCCATCGCCGATCAGCTGGAAAAGAGCGGGCTGGCCAAGCTTATCGCCGACTGGCTGATGGGGGAGTTCAATGGTGCCAGCCCCATCATCGCCTTTATCGGTATCTATGTGTTTACGCTGGTGCTGACCGAGCTGATGAGCAACAACGCGGCGGCCGCGCTGGCTTTCCCCATGGGTTACCAGCTGGCGCTCAGCATGGATGTCTCGACCATGCCGTTTATTCTGGCGGTGCTGTTCGGGGCGAGCTCCAGCTTTATCCTGCCCTACGGCTACCAGACCAACCTGATGGTCTATGCCGCGGGCAACTACAAGATGCCGGACTACCTCAAGCTGGCCCTGCCGGTCTCGCTGGCCTATAGCCTCGGGGTGATTGTGATGGTGCCCCTGCTGTTTCCGTTTTAAGGCGTGAGTGCCAATCAAGGGGTGTTGGGTGAGCAATACCATGGCACCAGCACGTTGTCGGCTGATGGTCCGAGGCGGCTCCTCGTGGTGCCGGACAGTTTAAGTTTTGAGGCGCGAGCGCCAATCAAGGAGTGTTGGGATGAGCAATATCGTGTGGCACAAGCATGCCGTGGACAAACAGAGCCGGGCCGAGCTTAAAGGGCAAAAACCGTTGGTGATCTGGTTTACCGGGCTCTCGGGGGCAGGCAAATCCACCCTGGCGGGGGCGCTGGAGCAGGCGCTGGCGGCACAAGGCAAGCACACCTATCTGCTGGATGGGGACAATGTGCGCCACGGCCTCTGTGGCGATCTCGGTTTCGATGATGCAGCCCGTCAGGAGAATATCCGCCGGGTCGGCGAGGTGGCAAAACTGATGGTGGATGCGGGCCTTATCGTGCTCACCGCCTTTATCTCGCCATTTCGTGCCGAGCGGACGCTGGTGCGCAGCCTCTTGGGTGAAGGGGAGTTTGTCGAAGTGTTTGTCGATGCGCCGCTCGCCGTTTGTGAAGAGCGTGATCCCAAGGGGCTCTACAAGAAGGCTAGGGCAGGGGAAATTACGAATTTTACCGGTATCGACTCCGCCTACGAGGCACCGGAGCAGCCGGAGATCCATCTGCTTAACGCCGGTAAAGCGGTGGAGGTGCTGGTGGATGAGTTGCTGATTGCCCTGCGGCAGGGGAACTACCTGTAGTTGTTGAGTTGCACCATTTGATAAAGGGAGCTGGATTGTTATCTGGGCAACCGGTCAGTTGTCCACCACAGGTGTTGATGAGTTGGCAGCTTCTTTCATTTACGAAACTCAAATATCACATAACGTTTGGTTAAGGGGTGGGCAACGCATAACAACCAAACTCAAACTCAAACTCAAACTCAAACTCAAACACAACAACTGCAACCACCGCGCGTTGACAGTCCCTCTTGAGGCGTTTGTTATGTTCGTGACTCAACGAAGTGTTGATACTGCTTTTCTTGTACTGTCGCAAGGTATAACGCTTTTTGGTAAATAGCATTGATGCTGCTGTGCATACGATCGAAAACACTGTCGCTATCCGGTAAAAAAGACACAAATCTTTGAGACTTGACAAGGAAGTCCTCTATTTTGTGCTCTAAACCAGTATGGTCTATATTGTGTGCCATATGATTTCGAATATTGTTCAACTTCGCAAAACAATCCCACAATTGCATCGTATCTTCACAGTTATCATCACAATATGCACGACCAAGGCTGATCACTGTTGATGTTTCTTTAAACACACCATTGAGTACCTTTGGATTTGGGAAGTGATTATTTACGTAGCTACGGATTTGCTGCTCAATGAGTAAATGACCTTTCAAAACGAGCAACATTAGGTCACCATCATTAGGCAATTTTTCAAAAAAATGCGCAAGGTTATCAAAATACGAATCAGTGTACGTCGACAAAAGATAATTATAGTTATCAACTTGCTGTTGATTCCCGGACTGTTTTGCTTGCTCAAGTTCTTTAAGCCAAAAGTCTCTAGTATTATCCATGTACACCTCCTAGAACATAACGCCTCAATAACCGGCGCGCTTTAGCGCGTCCGGCGCCGCAGGCGCGAAGTTGATTGACTTGTTAAGCATTTTCTTCGATCTTTACTTCTTTCGGATTAAAGTAACGCCCCAAACTTGCTGTTTGCTGGATAAAATCAGCTGTTTTTACATTAAATCCTTTTTTTGCGTAGTCTTTTGCGACAGAATCTAGATAATCTGTGTGGACTCCGAAGCTAGCTAGTCTCAAAACTTCAGCACCAACTCGCGTTAATAAATATACTTCCGCCTCCACGGTTTTGTTTTTATCTTCATGTTCTAAGATAATAATCTTATTGCTTGCGATTAAGCCTTTAAAATATTTGTTCTGATCTTGTGTTTTATACGTTGTGGTAAGTCCGAGAGCTTCTACTCCTGAAAGTATTCCAATATCTTGCAAAAACAAAAGGCTTGAAAAATAAACTCCTTCTCGTTCTAGGAATTCTTCTTTTTCTCGGTAGATTCTGCCATCAATGACAAAGCGAGCAGCTTTGCTAATTAGCTCTGCTTCTGATTTTGATAAGCCTTTTAAGAACTCCAAGGTGCGCATGGAGTAAGTCCCTGGCTGTTTTACTTCACCAGCTAAGATTCGCCCCCAAAGATCTTGTAGTTCTTCAGAGGAAACTCTTCCTGCGTAGTCTCTCCATGAGTAAATCCAATCATCATCAATAGGGGTGTCTGAAGGCTCTTGCTGATCTTGGCCTAATATGTCTTCAGCAATCAGTATTGATTTGGCAATGTTAGTTTCCTTGCGAACAGATTCAGAAAAGTCGTTATTGCTAACGGCTATAGCTAAGCCTGTGAGATCTATGGTGGGCTCAATGCGACCTAGTGCATCTATATTTTCAGATGGCGCATTTAATAATTTAACCTGTGGTTTCAGTTGGAAGCTTGATTTGCCCGATTTTATTGATTCAACTTCAATTTCTGCCTGAGCCAATACAAGCATTTCTTTCCGGCGGATCTCTGTTCTAGCATCTGCCATGCGTTTCTCTTGCCATGGCGCTAGCAATGAACCAATTCCTTTTTCAGCAAGTGTCTCCCACATTTTTAGGAGTAATTTTTCTCCGGGATAATCCATAAGTCTCCTAGATGCTTAACAGTGATTAGATGGAAGGCGGCACTAATCCGTTAGCAGAGCATTCCATATAACTCCGTAACATTTTCACTGTCGCCAAGTAAAAATAATAATTAAGTCATGATGTTATCAGCTTTCTTCTCGTGCTTGGCGTATTCGCTTGACTTCCGCTTTTTGTGCCACAGTTACTACTGTATGAAAAAACATCTCGTATGTTGGGCTAAAAATCGTAGGTAGGTGCTAAACGAAGTGAAGCCCAGCATTTACCGGGATACGTATCTTAAATTTTTTTTACCGATCGCCCCAGCCCATGTTTATCCCGCTCTGGTTGAGCTGAGCATGCTTGTCTGTTGGGCTTCGCTACGCTCTGCGCCAACCTGCAAAAACCACGCTACCGCCCCTGAATTTCAGCCTCCAGCTTGCTGCTTTTACCTGCGATTTGGCACTGACTTGGTTCATGGCTGACTCCTGCGAGAGGTTGCCAAGCGGCTATGTTACCGAACGGGGCTGGGGTGAAAAGCACAAGCGGGAATTTTTCTGAGCAAGATCAATAAATTAATAAATAACGGACGGTGATATAACTACACCACCGCACCACCGCACCACCGCACCACCGCACCACTGCAGCAGCCTATCCGCGCAGAGTGAGATTGGAAGGTGAAAGCGAGAGTGCCACCCTCTTGTCGGCAGACATTAAAAAACCACATGGGCCCAAGGGCCCATGTGGTTTTTCTGCGGTGATTGCTTGTCTTTATCTGGCTTGGCGTACCGGCACGGCGCGGGTGGTGGTCACTTCGTAGCGGCTTTGGCTTGCCGGAGCGCCCTTCTGGAACTGGCGTACCAGCCGGTCCAGATCGCTTAACTGGTTTACCAGCTGGGTGATGCCGTGCACGGCGTGTTGGCTGCCCACGCTGGAGTCATCGGCCAGGGTCTTGATGCTGAGCACGTTGCGGTTGATCTCGGCGGTAACGTGGAACTGCTCCTGTACCGCCTGGGCAATCTGGCCGCTGCCAGAGGCCACCTGCTGCAGCATATCGTTGATCTGCTGGAGTATGGTGCCGGTCGCCGAGGCTTTTTGCTGGCAGCTTTCGGAGAGTTGGCAGCCCTTCTCCATCGCCTGTTCTGCATCCCCGGCGCTGGTTTGCAGCTCGGTGATCATCTTCTGGATTTCGCTGGTCGAGGATTGGGTCTTGATGGCGAGCGTGCGGATCTCGTCGGCCACTACCGAGAAGCCGCGACCCGCTTCGCCAGCCCGGGCCGCTTCGATGGCAGCGTTGAGGGCCAGCAGGTTGGTCTGGTTGGCGATGTTGTTGATCACATCGAGGATGCCGTCGATATCGCGGCAGTGGCCGACCAGCGCACTGATCACGCTCTTGGAGGTGGTCAACTCGCTGTTCATGCCTGCCACGGCAGCCACGGTTTCGGCCACGCTACTGTTGCCGCTCTTGAACAGCACGGCCGTTTCATCCAGCAGGCTGGAGGAGTCAGTCGAACTTTGTGACACCTCGCGAATGGACTCCGACATCTCGGTCACGGCGGTCGCTACCTGATTGGTTTCGGCCTGCTGCTGTTGCAGGTTGTCGGTGATGGATTCGGCGTTGCGCAGATCCCCCTCGGCGGCCTGCAGGATCTTGCTGCAAGTCTGCTGGGTGCGGGCCAGCACGGCGTTGAACTCGGCCTGATTCATCACCATCGAGAGTTCGATGGCGGCGATGTTGTCCACCTTGTTGGTGTAGAGCAGCTGCATCAGCGGGTTGTCAAAGCGGCTGCGGGCCATCTTGTTGAGCTTGCCGAGGCGGCGGGAGAGGGCATTCAGGGTGATGGCCGCTATCGCCAGCGGCAGGGCGACCAGCGCCAGTTGCCAGTTCATGTCGTGGTTGTAGCCAAGCGCAAACATGGCGAGCAGGCTCAGCAGCAGACAGAGGTTGATGGCCAGGGTATGGGAGAAGGTGGGCAGCTTGAGCGCCAGCGGTAGCTTGTTGTTGCGAAGGTCGGCATAGACCTTCTCGGCCCGCTGTTTGATCTCTTCGCTTGGGGCCGTGCGCACCGACTGATACTCCACCACCCGGCCACTGGCATCCTTGATGGGGGTGACAAAGGCGCTGACCCAGTAGTGATCGCCATTCTTGCAGCGATTTTTCACCGGCCCCATCCAGCTCTTGCCATCCCTGATGTGACCCCACAGATCGGCAAAGGCCTGTTTCGGCATGTCAGGATGGCGCACCAGATTGTGGTGTTCCCCCTTCAGCTCGTCGAGCGAGAAGCCTGCAATATCGCAGAACTCATCGTTGGCGTAGGTGATGCGGCTCTCCAGATCCGTGGTGGAGATCAGGCTCTGGTGGTCTGGATAGAGACGCTCTCTTTGGGTAACCGGTTGATTGATTCTCATGGCCTTGCTCCCGAGCCGTGGTGGTTAAATTTTGATCTGCATCAAGACGTGTGCAAAGGGCGGGCCAGCTGGCAAAAACTAATGATTGATGTGTTATTAGTGTCGTTTTGGCAGGAAAAGATCGTTGTTGTTTGCAATATGCAACGGAGCAGACGGGGTGTGCCTCTGCGGCATCTGCAATTTGCAACCTATTCTGGACAAGCCCATAAGCTGGGAGCCAGCAGCTTGATGCGAAGGAACCACGAACCGACGGGGCAACAGCTGCCCCGCCAGAGATCAGGGGAGAGGGTCGGGAGCGGGTGAGGAGGGGGCGCTGACGAGCTGCATCACTTCAATCTGGATACCCTGCACTAGCACGGTTTTCAGATCCTGCAGGTACTCCTCCAGCGGTGACTCTT
Source organism: Aeromonas sp. A600620 (assembly GCF_029479985.1). Taxonomy (NCBI): domain Bacteria; kingdom Pseudomonadati; phylum Pseudomonadota; class Gammaproteobacteria; order Aeromonadales; family Aeromonadaceae; genus Aeromonas; species Aeromonas sp. A600620. Next base: position 37,959 of record NZ_JAAKXB010000013.1, read on the forward strand.
GCAGCAGCTGGGCGAGCTCGTTGCCCACCGGGGTGAGGCGGTAGTAGAGCAGGGTGATGTTGTTCTGCTTGCACTGCAGCCGCCAGCGCTGGTTGCCGAACTCCAGCTCGACCCCATCGGCGGGCAGCGGGCCTGACTCCAGCTCCGCGCGATGCAGCAGCCCGAGCTCAAACAGTTGCAGCAGGGCGTTGTAGGGCAGTCGGTATTTGCCAAGGCCAAGGCGGGTTGCCTTGGCACGACTCAGCAGGGTGGCCCCCTTGTGCAGCCCCAGCAGCAGTCGCTGCTCGTCGCTGCCGGTGTAGTGGCAGGTCAGTGAACAGATGCGCTGGAACAGCTGGGCCTCGCGCTGGGTCATCTCTTTGAGGGTGGCGAGCGCCCGTATGGAGAAGCGGCCCGGCGTGGCGACTTCCAGCGCGAAAATCCGCCCCCACAGCTGCTGCATCGGCACCATGCTGATATCTTCCGCCAGTTGCAGGAAGCGGGTCAGCCAGTCGCTGTCCATCTCGCCGCCGGCGGCCGTCTCTTCGCAGTGGCGGGAGGCCATCACCATGATGGCTTCCAGATTGCGCTGGCGGGCGGCCTGATCCGCCAGATGGCGAAAGGTGGCGCGCTGTTCGAAGGTGCTGTCGCTGTTGCGGGTGAGCATGCCGTCGATGCCGCGACTGCGCGCCAGACGCAGGGTCTGCTCCTGGCTGCTCAGGATCGAACTCTCTTTTTTCGGGGGGGGGAGGTCTGCCATGCTGACTCCATTCGCACAGGTTCTGGAGCTGAATGTTACTCCAACCGGGATGCCAAGATAACAAAGCGGCCTCCGTGGAGGCCGCTTTTTTTGCAACGGGAGGATTACTCCTCGTAGACACTCACCTCGACCGCTTCCATCGAATAGGAGGCGGTGGCCATCTCGTGGCTGGAGCTGACCGTGCGCATCTTGCCCTTCACCCAGATGGCATCCCACAGGTCATCCACCGGCGCCCCCTTGGGGTAGCTCACATAGATCACCTGATTGGTGGGGGGCGGCGGCACATGGATGCAGGCGCCGAAGTAGGGCACCAGCAGGAAGGCGGTGATCTTCTTGGCATCCCCTTCCAGCGGCACTACGAAGCCCGGAATGCGCACATCCTGGTTGTCCAGCTTCTTGTTTACCCCGCCCACCGGTTGCGGCACCGACATGGGATCTTCGTGATTGACCTGGGGCGGTGGCAGCAGTTTCTCCCCTTCCGGGATGAGCACATCCCAGTCGATGGTCTTGTAATCGGCGGCCAGGGCGGGCAGCACCAGCAGGCTGGCGAGCAGCGCCACAATTTTCCACTTCATCATCTGTCCTTCTGTTTCTATTTTGGGCGTCTCGCTAGACGCGAATGCTCATGCCATCGCTCAGGCTGTAGCGGTAAGCGCGGGCGGCAGGGAGCAGGCCAATCACCATGCCTGCCAGCCAGACTACCCCCAGCAACTGCCACTCGTAGGTGCTCGGCAGCCCCAGACTCAGTTGCAGGCCATAGTGGCTGAGCAGCCAGGGCGAGGCAAGCCCCTGCCCCAGATAGAGCACGGCGACCCCGAGAGCGATACCGACCGTGGTCAGCGCCATGGCCTCCAGCGCCAGCAGCAGGAACAGGTGGGCAGGGCCCGCACCGAGGGATCGCAAGATGGCGAGCTCCCGGCGCCGCTCGTTAAGCCCCGCCAGCAGGGTCGTCAGCATGCCGATCAGGCCCGCCACCACCACGAAACCGGCGATCACCGAGAGGGCGGTTTCCGCCACGCTCATCAGGCTCCACAGCTCCTGCAGGGCGGCCCCCGGCAGGATCGCCATCAGCGGCTCCTTGGGATAGGTGTTGACGCTGCGCTGCAGCTGGAACGCCAGGATCCGGTTGCTCAGCCCCACCATAAAGGCGGTGATGGTTTTCGGGGTAAGATCCTGCGCCAGCGCCTGCTCCGGCGTCACGTTCTTGCTGTGGCGACCGGTATCCCAACCGAGATGGATCGCCTCGATCCCCGCCAGCGGCACATGGATGGTGCGATCGATGGGCGTACCGGTCGGCGCCAGAATGCCCACCACCTTGAATGGCAGATTGTCGTGCTGGCTGAACGAGGTGTTGCCAGCGCCGTGTGCGATGACGATGGATTGGTCGAGGTGATAGCCGAGCTTCTCGGCCACCTGGGCGCCGAGCACCGCTTCAAACGGCGTCTCGAACGGTCGCCCTTCCCGCAGTTGCAGCGACTGTTGCTGACCGTACTTCAGGTGGGTGAAGTAGTCGCCATTGGTGCCGAGCACCCGAAATCCCTTGTGGGAGTCACCAAGGGAGAGCGGGATGGTCCAGGCGACGCCCGGTTTCTGCTTGATGGCCTGATAGGAGTCCCACCCCACGTTGTTGGTGGGGTTGCCGATGCGAAACACCGAGTAGAGCAGCAGATTCACCTGACCGGAGCGGGCGCCGACGATGAGATCGGTTCCCGAGACGGTGTTGGAGAAGCTTTCACGGGCCTGGGTGCGCACCCGCTCCACCCCGAGCAGCAGGGTGACGCTGATGGCGACGGCCAGCAGGGTGAGCCCGGCGGTAAGGCGGCGGGCCCAGAGACTTTGCAGGGCTAGCTTTAGCATGATGCCCTCCGGTTGAGCTGTTGCAGGTTTTCGACCCGCGGGAACAGGGGTTCGAGATAAGGGTCGTGACTGACGAAGATCAGGGTAGAGCCCTGTTTGTCGCACTCCTCGAACAACAGCTTGATAAAGGCGGCCCGGTTGTCGGTGTCGAGTGCCGAGGTGGGCTCGTCGGCGATCACCAGTGGCGGCGAGCCGATCAGCGCCCGTGCGGCGGCAACCCGCTGCTGCTGGCCGATGCTGAGGGCGTGGACGGGGCGATGCAGTGCGTCATCCGGCAGTTGCAGCTCCGCCAGCAGACGGCGCGCCTCCTGCTCCGGACTCCCTTGCAGGCGAGCCCGTTTGGCGGGCGAGAAGGTGAGGGCAGCGGTCACGTTGTCCTGCACCGAGAGAAAGGGCAGCAGATTGAACTGCTGGAAGATATAACCCAGATTGGCCGCCCGGAAGTGGTCACGGGCACGGCCAGAGAGCCGGGCCAATGGTTGGCCCAGCACCTCCAGGGTGCCGTGGTTGGCGGTCTGGATCCCGGCCAGCAACCCGAGCAGGGTCGACTTGCCGGAGCCCGACGGGCCCTTGATAAAGACCCGCTCACCCTCGCGGATGGTGAGGGCGGGCAGATCGAGTACAGCGTCGCCACCTGGCCAGGCAAAGGCCAGATCGCGGATCTCAACCACGGCTTTTTTCATGGCGTTACCAGCTCAGCTTGTTGGCGGACGGGGTCAGCTCGCCCGCGGTCTGGCCGGTGGGCAGGATCCCCTGCACGCTCAGCTTCTCAAGGCTTGGATAGACGCTGAACAGGGTCGCCTCGAGGCCGGTCAGTTTGGCCGGGGTGGCGCAGGTGTAGGTGTACATGGCGCCCATATCGGCGTGACCCGCTTCGTCATGATCATGGTGGTCTTCATGTTTGTCGCTGGCAGCCTTGTCATGGTCATGGTCATGGTCGTGATCATGATCTTCTTTGGCGGCCTGCAGCTCCTGCTGGGTCAGTTTGCAGCCAGCGGCCGGGTCGAAGCGGAACAGGGCATCAGGCTGCTGGAGACGGGCGACCGCCTTGGCATATTGCGCCTTCTCTTCATCGCTCTTGGCGGCGTGTTCGAAGCCTACCAGATCGGCTGCGGGCGCCTGCAGCTCGATCATCAGCTGGTCGCCATCGACCACCAGATTGAGGTGGCCGTGGCCATGCTCGTGGGCGCCGTGGCTGTGGCTCTCGTGTTCGTCGTGATTTGCGTGTGCGCCAAAGGCCGCTGCGGCCAGCAACAGAGTAACTGCTTTCATCTTTAATCCTTTTTCAAAACAAATAGCGAAATTAAACAAAGGGATAGAGAAAAGCAGAGGCGGGCGGCGCACGGATGGCATAGCTGTGAAGCGTGGCGGTATCCGCCGAGCGTTGCATGGTTGCAACTGCGGGCAAAACAGAGGTCGAACCGGGGAAACAATAGGGGGTGGCGGTGATGATCTGTTTGCCATCCAGATGGAGGGCGCAAACCAGGCAGTGATGGTCATCGTGGCCGGGCAGGGCGGATTCAAACTGGTGCCGGGCAAGGGCAGGCTGCAGCCATAACCAGCCCAGCAGCAAGATCCAGATTTTCAGTTTGATACGACCCATAGACCCTTATGGAAAGGGCGCCATCAGCGCCCTTTCTCTCTGACTTAGAGATGGGACTTGATGAGCCCCATCACGGTAGCAATGTTGTTGGCATCGAGCTGGCCATCTTTGGCAAACAGCACCTTGCCCTCTTTATCCAGCAGGATGATCGCCGAGCTTTCCGGCGTCAGATCCCAGGCGTTGCGCGCCATGCCCTTGGCATCCAGCACCATGGCGGACCATGGGAACTCTTTCTTGCTGTCCTCGGCACTGCTCTTCACGAAGCCGGAGGTGCCCCAGATGGCGTCATTGCTGTTGATGACGGTAACGGTCTGGTACTTGTCTTGCGGCAGTTTGGCGGCCTTGATCGCCTCGATCATCGGGGCGTTCAGCTCCTTGGCACTGGAGCGACCGGCAATATGCTGGATCAGAAACACCTTGCCGGTGAGCGAGGTGCTCTGCCACGGCTGGTAACCGATATCCTTGCCATTCAGTACCAGCTCACCCTTGTCGCTGACATTGACCAGCGGCACCGGGTTGCCATCCTTGAAGTTGTGAGCAAAGACCAGAGATGGCAGCAGCGCCAAAGTAAGTACGAGATGTTTCATCCTGATGACACTCCATTTGTTATGTTATAACGAGTTTCGGATTGAGGGAATGGGCGAGCTTCATCCTAAACTGATCGGATCTGTTTAAAAAGTGTTAAATAAGATCGCAATTCAGAAGCGTCGGCGCCCCGCCAGCCAGGTGGTTGGCTGGCAAGGGCGGCTAGGATGGCATGACATCGATAAAAATCAATGAATTGGCTGCTGGTCTGAGCTGTCTGCGTCAGTAGAGCGACTCACTGATGAGGGGGATCTTGGCCATGGTCATCTGCTGGGCCAGCAGGGACGAGCCGGTCAGCAACACATGGCGCTGATTGTTGATCACCACCACATCACCGGGTACGCCACTGTCTGCCGTAATGGCCAACCAGGCAGGGGAGACGCTGCCGATGCTGATATCCGGATAGATGATGCTGAGCACATATTGCGGGGCCAGCTCTGCCAGCAGGCTGGCCATCAACAGCGCCTTCTCGTCGCTGTCGGCCTTGTTATCCTGCAACGCTTGCAGCGGCGGCGCGAAGTGATCCAGCTGCTCCGGCTGGGTGGGGATGGCGTTCAGCCACTCCTGCAGCAGGCTGACGCTGGTGGCGAGATCCTTGGCCGCAAATTGCTGCGCCAGCGGTTTGAGATGCCCCTTGAAGTGGTAGAAGAGCTGGGAGTAATCGGGTCGCACGCAAGGCAGTTTGCGATTGGCCGGATGGACGCAGGGGATCACCCTCATCTGGTAGAAGGCATCTTCCTGATACTGCTGGTAGGCTTGCCAGAACAGCATCGACTCCATGCTGTCGTCCCGCAGGGTGAAGGCCTGCTCAAGATTGAGAAACTTGGTAGCGGTCTCGGGGCTGCTCTGATTGATCAGGTTGATGCTGTTGTAGAGCCGCGGGCTGATGTAGGCGTAAAGGGTCTCCAGCGGATTGGTGAGGGAAGCCTTTAGCAGGTTCATCTCGTGGCGACTGGCGGCCATCACCTGATCGTCGGTGGTCAGCTGGAAGTGCTTGCGCTGGCCATCGGTGGATTGCCACTGCCAGCTCATGTTGATTTCGCTGGCGTTGCTTGTAGCACCAAGAGTGGTGCAGAGAGTGAGGCTGAGCAACAGCGCGGGGGTCAGCTTCATGGTGGTGCTTCCTGCCGTGGACGATAATTAACAACTAGGTGAGCCGGAACCACTTTGGTGATGTTTCGTTTTGTGATCTGGATAACAGATTGATGTGACTTTTAATTTAATTGTGAAATTAAGTCACTCTGGAGGGGTTATGAAGCCTTGGAGCATAGTGCTGTTTGGGCTGCTCAGCCTGCCAGCTATGGCGGGTCAGGTGATCGTCAACAAGGGGATGTCCGTTGCGGATACCTTTGCCCTGCGTGACCAGCTGGCGCGCGAACACGAATGGCAGGAGTGGTTGCGCTACCAGCAGGCCATCAAGTGGCTGGAGGTGTTGCCGGTCAACTGCGAGCTGATGAGCCAGCCGGGCGGTGGCTATCGCTGTGGCGGTGATTACTATCGTCCTTACCAGAAAGATGGTCGTGAAATATACATTCAGGGCAATCCTGCCGTAGATGCGGCCGGTCAGCTGCCGCAAATACCGACAAAAAAGGCGCCATAAGGCGCCTTTTTTACAAGCGAAGTGACGCTTACTTGGCAGCGTAACGCTCGGCAGAGGTCTTGATCTCGGCTTCTGCAGCGGCCTTGTCGCCCCAACCTTCCACCTTGACCCATTTGCCCGCTTCCAGCTCTTTGTAGCGCTCGAAGAAGTGCTGGATCTGGGCTTTCAGCAGTTCCGGCAGATCGTTCACATCCTGGATGTGGTCGTACTGCTTGGTCAGCTTGGAGTGCGGTACGGCAACGATCTTGGCATCTTCGCCAGATTCGTCGGTCATCTTCAGCACGCCAACCGGACGGCAGCGAATGACGGAACCGGCCAGCAGCGGGTAGGGGGTCGGAACCAGTACGTCGACGGGGTCACCATCCAGAGAGAGAGTCGCGTTCACGTAGCCGTAGTTGCACGGATAGAACATCGGGGTAGACATGAAGCGATCGACGAAAATAGCACCGCTGTCCTTGTCGACTTCGTATTTGATCGGGTCGGCATTCTGCGGGATTTCGATGATGACATAGATATCGTCGGGCAGGCTCTTGCCGGCCGGTACCAGGTTCAGGCTCATGATAATTCCTTCGTTGTTAGTATCAGGTTTGCAGGCCGATATTATAGCGATGTGATGTTAAATGACCATATTTCAGCGGATATCGCTAACAAAGAAGGAGGATGTTTCCTGTTTGCGGCGCGTTGATGTGTACGGGATGCAACAAAACGGCTGTTTTGATGCCTTGCCGGTGACCTTGGTCACCGGCAAGGGATGCTGAGTGGCAAGTGCAGAGAGTCAGAGCGAGTAGGGGAGTCTCGACTCGTTGACCAGTCGCGACAGGGCTGTTACGACATGAGAGTCAAACTGGGTACCGGAGCGGGACTGGATATACTCCATGGTCTGCGCCAGCGTCCAGGGCTCCTTGTAGGGGCGCTTGCTGAGCAGGGCATCGAATACATCGACCACCGCCACTATCCTCGCCGACAGCGGGATCTGCTGGCCAGCCAGCTGCAGCGGATAGCCCTTGCCATCGAAGTGCTCGTGGTGGCCCCGGGCGATTTCGGCGCCGAGAGAGAGGTAACTGGTTCCCTCCACCATTTCGCCCGCCTTGTGCAGGATATTGGCGCCGATGCCGGCGTGCTGCTCCATGATGGCCCGCTCTTCCGGGTCGAAACGGCCGGGCTTGTGCAGGATATGGTCCGGGGTGCCCACCTTGCCCACATCGTGCAGGATGGAAGCCATACCGATCATTTCGACAAACTCCGGAGTCAGTTGCTCCGGGTAGACCGCCATCTGCTTCAATTCGGCCACGATGGCATCCGAGAGCTTCTGCACCCGCAAGACATGCTCGCCGGTATCGGAATCACGAAACTCCGCCAGCGCCGCCAGCGCCACCACGGTGGCCTCCTGGGCACGAAGCAGCTGGTTGTAGAGATAGAGATTGTCGTAGGCCGCCGAGATGCGCTGGCAGAAGACATCCAGCAGGTCGCACTCGAGAGGATCCAGAGGCTGGGTCGGGGTGAAGCTCAACACGAACTCGCGGCCATTCTGGGCTGCAATATAGAGAGAGTCCTGCGGGTGTTCAAAGCGGTTGCAGCGCTCGTTTAACGCCTTCATGACCGACTCTTTCAGGGCAGAAAATTCATCAAGGCTCTTCTCCTCCAGCAGCGCCTCGTAGTCTCCGGTTGCCGCCAGGATCTCAAGCCCATGTTCGCCTGGACGGCGTTCGGCACAGATGGCCCCTTCGGTGCCCACATCGAGAATGGCACTGATCTGTTTGAGCACGCCGGAAGCAAACTCCTTGAGTGAATGGAGATGGTAGAGATCGCCCGCGCCCTCCAGAATTTTGCCGAGTCCCTGTCGGCTCTTGTCGATGGCGCTGAGGGTTTCGTAGGAGCGAAGGGAGGCGATGACGGTGGTGAAGAGTTTTTGTACCGTCAACTCGGTCTTGGTCTTGTAGTCGTTGATGTCGTAATCGAGGATCACCCTTTGTTCCGGTGCCTGACCGGGTTGGCCGGTACGCAGCACGATCCGCACCAGCGAGTTGCGCATCTCGTTGCGGATCCGGTGCACCAGCCGCAAACCGGCATCTTCGGTCTCCATCACCACATCGAGCAGGATCAGGGCAATCCTGGGATTGGCCTCCAGCATGGTGGCGGCTTCAGCACCGCTGTAGGCGTTGAGCAGCTCGAGCGGGCGAGATTTGTACTGAATATTGGAGAGGGCAAGCCGGGTGGCGTGATGAATATCCGGCTCATCATCCACGATCAGCACTTGCCAGGGATTGAGTGCCTTGGGGACCACGACCTCTTCATCATCGAGTTCGATGATGTCGTCATCCAGCCAGATATCGTCCTTGTCTTGGGCACTGCTCATATCGGTTACGCCTCCGGCGCTCAATGAGTATGTGAAGAGTATGCACGATCACCTCTGTCAGGATCATCAGGATAAGCAGATATCGTGAGCTGGCACCGCCTCTTTCATCTTTACTCGAAAGGCTCAAGATAACTCTGGATCGATTTTTTCAACCAGGCCAATACTTTGCCGTGATAGGCATTTTCTGCCAGATAGACGCCATAGTCTCGCCACTGCAGGCTGAACTTGTGCTTCAGGGTCAGCAGGGTGCCTTGTCGCAGCTGGCTCTGGATAAGTGGCGAGGGGAGCACCGCCCAGCCCAGCCCATCGAGGACCGCGTTACGCATCAACTCGAAGCTGGAGAGACCTATATGCTGGCCTCCCACAGGTAGCAGGCTTTTTACAGAAAATTCATCTACATACGAGAGAGTTACCTGGGTGTGATCGGTCAGATCCTGCTGTTTGACCCGCTTCAGTCCGGCCAGCGGATGGCTGGGCGCCACCACCATCAGGGTGCGGATCGGGTTGAGCAGATCGATGTTGAGGCCGCTGCGCTCCTGATCCTCGGTAATAAGGCCAAATGCGGCATCGACGAACCCCTCTTCAACCAGCGCTGGCAGTTCAGGCGGAGAGGCAAGCACCAGAGAGATACTGGTGCCGGGAAACTGGTTGTGCAGGCTGGCCAGCATCTCGCGCCACACTTGCTCGGGGATGGCGTCATCGCGGGCAACCCGCAGCGCCACTTCGGCACCCGAGGCGTAATGTTTGCACTTCTGCTGCAAGCTGTTGGCCGCCTGTAGCAGGCGAGTGCAATCATCAAGTACCAGCTCGCCGATCTCGGTCAGGCGACTCTGATTGGCTCCTCGTTCGAAAAGTTCGACGCCAAGCTCAACTTCCAGTGCTGCGATGGAGGTGCTGACAGCGCTGCGGCTTTTGCCGAGACGACGGGCGGTGTTGGCTATAGAGCCGCTATTGGCTGACTCTACAAAGAGTTCTATCTGATATAGCTTCATGTTTTACAGACCATGGCGGAGTTTTTCACCATCACCTTAGCGTGCCGAACCAAGGCAAGGCAAACCTGTGGCGTCGGAATAATCGACGCTGAGCGATTGTCGCGAGTTGCTTCTCCCCGTTTACCATCTCTCCCGTCGAAGCAACAAAGGCATCCTATATGTTATTAAGTCGTATGTTTCTGGCCCGGCTGTTTTTGACCGGCGCCATCTTGACCGAGGTCGCCGGCACCTCCAGCATGACCATGATCCCCGAGCAGGGGGCTGGCTGGATGAATTACATCCCGATGTGGCTGTTGATCGGTTTCTCGTACTGGTTGCTGGCAAAAGCCGCCAAAACAATCTCCATTGGTATTGCGTTTGCGCTCTGGGAGGGGCTCGGGATCACCTTGATCACCATAGTGTCGGTTATGTTCCTTGGTTACGATGTGACCGTTCAGGAGCTGATTGGCCTGGCTCTCGCGATAGTGGGGATTGTTATGGTGACCATGGGGGAGACCCATGATGAGCCTGCAACCGGGTCAGTTGAAACGGAGGTCACAGCATGAGTCCGTTTGTGATTGTACTGGGGGCAGCACTGATCGATATCGGCGCCAACATGGCCATCAACCGCTCCAAAGGCTTTCGTTACAAGGGGTGGGGCTTCCTGGGGATCATGCTGGTACTCGGCGCCTTTACCCTGCTCTCGGAAGCGGTAAGTGGCGGCCAGATTGACCTGGCTGTTGCCTACGCCACCTGGGGGGCTATCGGCATCGTCGGTACGGCGCTGGGCGGTTTGCTCTTCTTCGGTGAGCGGCTCAAGCCCATCGGCTGGGCTGGCATGATGGTGATGGCGCTGGCTGTCGTTATGCTGACTACCGCCTGATAACCTGAAGCAATCAGCCAAACAAAAGCCGCCCGGTCGCAACCGGGCGGCTTTTGTTTGGCTGATTGCTTGGTCGATGCAGGCTCAGCGCGGCGCTTCGTAGAGCTCCAGCGGCAGACCGTCCGGGTCGGCGAAGAAGGTAAAGCGCTTGCCGGTCAGTTCATCCACCCGCACTGGCTCAACATCGACTCGATGGGCATGCAGATGGGCGATGACGCGGTCAAGGTCGCTGACCCGAAAGGCGAGATGGCGCAGGCCGCACGCTTCGGGGTGGGAGGGGCGCTCGGAAGGCGAGGGGAAGCTGAACAGCTCCAGCTGGCTGCCGTCCGGCAGGGCCAGATCCAGTTTCCACGACTGGCGCGCCTCGCGCAGGGTCTCGGCGATGATGGGCAGCCCCAGTACCTCGTGATAGAAGTGGCGCGATCGCTGGTAATCGCTGGCGATAATGGCAATGTGGTGAATAGCCTCAAACAACGGCTGGCTCATGATGACTCCTTGTAAGCAGGCTGGGGAGAGGGGCCGCCCGTGCAGCCCCTCTCGCGATGTCAGTTGAAGAATCCACCGAACCACTCATCCAGGGCACTGCGTGGCGTCGTACTGCCGGCACAGCTGGTCGGGGAGCCCATAGTCGAGGTCTTGGCCGGTACCTGCAGGCTGCCCGGGCAGTCGCTGGTGACGCGGGTGCCGCTGGCACGGGAGAAGTTGGCCCAGGTGATCCCCTCCGGGATCTGCAGGCTCAGGCTGTTGACGCCTCGCTGGCTCATGTAGCCGCTAAAGAGCTGCAGGGCACCGCTGGCACCGGTCAAGCCCGCCGGGGTGTTGTCGTCGCGACCGACCCAGATACTGACCAGTTCGTTGTTGTCCATCCCGGCAAACCAGGAGTCGCGCAGCTCGTTGGTGGTGCCGGTCTTGGCCGCCATGGTGGCGCCGGGGAACTTGGCACTGAGGGCGCGGGCTGTGCCCTGACTCACCGTCTTGGTCATGGCGAACAGGGTCAGCCAGCTTGCTTGCTGGTCGGTGACCCGCTTGGCGGTCTGATCATGCTGATAGAGCAGGCTGCCATCCCCGTTCACCACGGCGCGAATGGCCGACAGCGGCTGGGTCAGTCCCTGATTGGCGATGGGCAGATACATCTGGTTCACTTCCAGCGGGGAGAGGGCAACCGCCCCCAGCACCAGCGACGGGTAGGGCTGGATCTCCTGCTGAACTCCCAGCTTGTGCAGGGTGTCGACAACCTTCTCCAGCCCCACTTGCAGCCCCAGATTGACGGTCGGCACGTTGAGGGAGCTGGCCAATGCATCCATCAGCGGCACGCTCTGGCGGAACTTGCGATCGTAGTTTTGCGGCGTCCAGACCTGACCATCCTGACCGCGAATGCGGATCGGCTGATCTTTGAGCGGGGTCGCGAGCGTCAGGCCGTTTGAGAGACCGGTGAGGTAGACCGCCGGTTTCACCAGCGAGCCGATCTGGCGGCGGGCATCCAGCGCCCGGTTGAACCCGGCGTAGCGGGGATCGCGGCCACCCACCAGCGCCACCACTTCGCCCTTATGCCAGTCGGAGACCACCATGGCCGCCTCCAGCTTCTTCTTGCCGCGCAGTTTCTCGATATCGGCGAGGCCCGATTCGACCGCCCGCTCGGCCGCGTGCTGGGCGATGGGGTCGAGGCTGGTGAAGATCTTGAGGCCGGACTGCTTGAGCAGATCGGCGCCGAAGCGGCTCTGGATCTCTCGCTTGAGCAGTCCCATAAAGGCCGGGGTGCGACCATAGCTCATCTGGCCACGGGCGATGATGCCGAGGGGTTGGCGGCTGGCCAGCTCATATTCGGCCTGGGTCAGGCTGCCGTGATCCATCAGCAGCTTCAGTACCAGATCCCGGCGAGTCTTGGCCCGCTCCGGGAAGCGCCATGGGTCGTAATAGGAGGGGCCTTTCACCAGACCGACCAGCAGGGCCACCTGATCGATATCCAGCTCGTTGACCGGAATGCCGAAGTAGAAGTAGGAGGCGAGGCCAAAACCATAGACCCCTTGCGAGAAGTTTTGCCCCAGATAGACCTCGTTGAGGTAGGACTCCAGGATCTCGTCCTTGCTGTAGCGATAGTCGATCAGCACAGCCATATAGGCTTCCTGCAGTTTTCGCCACAGGCTGCGCTCACGGGTCAGGAAGAAGTTCTTGGCCAACTGCTGGGTCAGAGTACTGCCCCCCTGCACGGTACGACCCGCGATCAGGTTGGCGAACATGGCGCGCATGATGGCCACCGGCGAGACGCCGCCATGCTGGTAGAAGTCGCGATCTTCGGTGGTGAGCAGGGTCACCAGCAGGCTGTCGGGCACCTCGGCGATGCGTACCAGCAGGCGATCTTCCCGATCCTCGGTATTGAGGCGATCGAGCAGCACCGGGTCCATTTGGGCGTAACCGAGCTGGCGCTGGTTCTCCAACGACTGGATCCCCTCAAGGCGCGGGCCGTTGAAGGTGAGGCGCAGGCCACGGGCACCGTCGGCGCCATCATAGAACTCGAACGGACGGCGAATCAGCTCGATGCGGTTGCCGTTGATGGTGTATTCACCCGGCGTGTGAGGCTGGCGCACCTGCTTGTAGCTCAGCATATTGAGCTCGCGCAGCATCTGGTCCCGCGACAGGCGCTGGCTGGGATAGAGCTCCAGCGGGCGGCTGTAGACCATAACCGGCAGCTGCCACTTCTCGCCATCGAAGCGCTCGCGCACCTTGGTATCGAGGTAGATGCCAAACACCACCATAAAGGCCGCCACCACCAGGGAGAGCTTGAAGCCAAGCCAGAACAGCTTGCGCCAGATGGTGCGTTTGGGCGCTGCCTTCTTGGGGGCACGCTTGCGTCGTTGGGTTGCCATAAATCCTCTTTGCTTTCCTTTCTACTTGTTATGTCGCATTCGCGAACGTTCGAGCGGGATTAACCCGCCGAACCTAGATGCCCATCTTCTTTTTGGTGACCTTGGTCGGCATCGCTTCCAGCGGATTATCCGGCCAGTAGTGGCGGGGATAGCGCCCCTTCATCTCTTTCTTCACCTGCTCGTAGGAGCCAGCCCAGAAGGCGGCCAGGTCGGCGGTGATCTGCAGTGGTCGCTGGGCGGGGGAGAGCAGCTCTACCACCAGCGGCACCCTGCCATCTGCCACGCAGGGGGTCGAACCTTGACCGAACATCTCCTGAATGCGCACCGGGATTACCGGTGCCTGCCCGGGCTGATAGCGGATCCGCACCCGGCTGCCGGTGGGCGCTGCAAAGTGGCTCGGCAGCGCCTCGTCCAGCCGCTTGGGCTGCGGCCAGGGCAGGGATTGGCGCAGGATGTCGCCGAGGTTGAGCTTTTTCAACTGCTCAAGCCGGGTCATGCCGCTCACCGCTGGCAGCAGCCACTGTTCGAGGGTGGCCAGCAGGCTGTCGTCATCCATGGCTGGCCACCCCTCATCGGGCAGCCAGTCGCGGGCACAGCGTAGACGGGCCAGCAGCCCTTCGCTGCTCTCGTCCCACGGCAGCACATGCAGCCCCTTGCGGCGAATGCCTTGCAGCAGGCAGCGCCCTTTCTGCTCGTCAGAGAGTTCGGTCAGCGGTCGCTGGCTCAGCACCAGCTCGCCGATCACCTGCTGGCGTTCGGCGCGCACCCGCTCTTCACGTTCATCCCAGTCGAACCACTGCCGTTCGCTCACCAGTTCCGGCAGCAGGCGTACCAGCTCGTCCAGATCGACCGGTTCGGCGATAAAGATGCGGCTGCCGCGATCGTTCTGCCCCATCTCAATGGCGATGAGGGCGGCTTGTCCCTGACAGGGATGACCTTCTACCAGATCGCAGCTCACCCCACCACTGAGTTGATAGCGACTGCCGCTACGCAGTTTGCCGATGCGATCCGGCCAGGCGAGGGCACAGATCAGCCCCAGCCACTGACCCTGTGCATTGGCAGGGCGCACGCCAAGCCGTTCAAACCAGCGGAGCGCCCCCTGACGCAGAGCGTTTTGACGGCGGTGGAACAGCACAGAGAGGCGCTCCGATCCTCGCAGATCTTCTTCCTGCAACGCCACCAGATAAGCGGCATCGGCGACAATCCCTGTCAGACCTTCAGCTTCCAGCTCGCGGGCGCGCAGCAGCATGCGGGCGAGCCGAGGGTGGGTACCGAAGGCCGCCATGGCGCGGCCAGCGGCAGTGAGTTGTTGCTCACCCTCCGGCTTCATGGCGCCAAGATCCACCAGCAGCCGCTGGGCGCTGGCCACCGCAGCGGCGGGGGGCATGTCCAGCAGCGGCAGATCTTCCACCTTTGCCCCCCACTGGGCGGCATCCAGCAGCAGGCCGGTCAGCTCCTGAGTGAGGATATCTGGCGGGCTCTGCTCGGCGAGCCGCTCCTGCACCTCGCTGCTCCAGAGCCGGTAGCAGACGCCGGGGCCGAGACGACCGGCGCGGCCTGCCCGCTGGATGGCGGAGGCTTTGGCGATGGGGCGGGTCTCCAGTCGGGTGACACCGCTTTTCAGATCATAGGAAGCCCGTCGTTCCAGCCCGCTGTCGATCACCACCGAAATCCCTTCGATGGTGAGGGAGGTCTCCGCCACATTGGTGGTGAGCACCAGTTTACGGCGGCCGGCAGGCGCTGGTTCGATGGCTGCCTGCTGGGCCGCCATATCGAGGCGGCCGTAGAGGGGGGCGAGGGTCACGTCGTCCGGCAGTTTGTCTGCCAACCATTGCGCCAACCGCTCGATCTCACCCTGTCCCGGCAGAAAGACCAGCAGGCTGCCGCGGTGGGCGGCCAGCGCTTCGAGTACCACGGCGCCGACCTGCGGATCCAGCCACTGCTGGCGATTGGCGGGGCGGTAGTGGTAATCGATAGGGAAGCCACGCCCCTCGGAGCGAACCACAGGGGCATCCGGCAGCAAGGTCTCGAGTGCCATGCCATCCAGGGTAGCGGACATCACCAGGAGCTTGAGATCATCGCGCAATCCCTGTTGGCTCTCGATGGCGAAAGCCAGCGCGGTATCGGCGTGCAGGCTGCGTTCGTGGAACTCATCGAAGATGACCAGCGAGACGCCAGTCAGCTCAGGGTCCTGCTGCAACATCCGGGTCAGCACCCCTTCGGTGACGATCTCGAGCCGGGTCGCTGAGCTGGTGCGGCTCTCGCCGCGTACCCGCAGGCCGATGCGCTTGCCCACCTTCTCCCCCAGCTGACGGGCCAGAAAAGTGGCGATATTGCGCGCAGCCAGGCGCCTTGGTTCCAGCATGATGATGCGGCCGGGCAGCCGGTTCTGACGCACCAGCTCCAGCGGCAGCAGGGTCGATTTGCCTGCGCCTGGGGGCGCCTGCAGGATCACGCTGGTGTGGCTGTCGAGGGCGGCAAAGAGTTCGGGCAATACCGAAACGATGGGGAGCTGGGACAAAGCGATGAGCACCTTTTGTAGCAACCGGTAAAACGGCGCCTATTCTGCCACAGCCACCCGCGCCACCGTGAGTGGATGTGCGCAGATGGCCACTCGGGCGGGAGGCTGGCGAGACATGGCCGAATGGCTGCCATAGAATGGGTCCATCCAATGAGCGTGAAAAAGGCATTATCACCACATGGCCAAACTCTTCTTTGCCCTGCCCGTCAAGGAGCTCGCCCCCGAGCTCATCGCCTGGCGCGATCAGCTGCCCTGGCCCGGTCAGCCGGTGCCGCAAGCCAACCTCCACCTGACCCTGGCATTTCTGGGTGAGGCTGACGAGTTGACCACCCGCCGCCTGATCGCCGCCGTGGAGCGTCAGCACTGTCCGCCGCTCTCCATCAGGCTGGATGAGACCGGCTGGTTCAGCCGGGCCAAGGCCGCCTGGATTGGCCCGAAGGAGTGGCCCAACGAGCTGACCGTGCTGGCGAAGGCGCTGCGCCGCCACGGTGAGAAGTTGCGTCTTGGCAATGGCGAGCAGGGTTATCGCCCCCATGTCACCCTGTCGCGCAAGGCGGTCGAGGCCCCTGCCATCCTGCCTGCCCCAAATTTTCTGCTGCAGGCCGATGAGTTCTGCCTCTATCAATCCATCTCGACTCCGGACGGGGTGCGCTACGAGCCGCTTGCCTGCTGGCCGCTGCAGGCCCGGGTAAAAGAAGACGCGCGGAGGGCTAACCCGTGATCTTTGATCCCCCCTTGCAATCGGGCCAGCTGGTGGCCCGCTACAAGCGCTTTCTGACCGATGTGCAACTCGATAACGGCGAGGTCATCACTATTCACTGCGCCAATACCGGTGCCATGACCGGTTGTGCCGATCCGGGCACCCGGGTCTGGTACTCCACCTCCGACAACCCCAAGCGCAAGCTGCCCAACAGCTGGGAGATCGCCGAGAGCACGGCGGGCCACTTTATCTGCGTCAACACGGCGCGCGCCAACCAGATTGCCCGGGAGCTGATCGAGCAGGAGGCCATCGCTCCGCTGGCGGGGTACAGCCGGTTGCGCACCGAGGTGAAGTATGGCGAAGAGAACAGTCGCATCGATCTCTTGCTGGAAGATGACGAAAAGGGCAATTGTTACGTCGAGGTAAAATCGGTCACCCTGCTCGACGAGCGGGAGGAGGCTGGCATGGGCTACTTCCCCGATGCGGTCACTGCCCGTGGAGCAAAGCATTTGCGCGAGTTGATGGCGATGAAAGCGGCGGGCCACAGGGCCGTGCTGCTCTTTATGGTGCTGCACTCCGGAATAAGCCGGATGCGCCCTGCAACCCATATAGATCCGCACTATAGTCTGCTAATTGAGCAGGCAATCGCGGCGGGGGTTGAAATTTTATGCTATCGGCCCCATGTTGGGGTGCAAGGCATGGTGGCTCAAGGGTTTATCCCGTTTGAATCTGGTCACCTGTTACCCGAGGGGAGTGCATAAATATTGGAGTGGGTAACATTATTGGTACGGCTTGTTTGCTTACCCGTTACCCTTCTGCTATAGATGTCGCCCTCAATTTATGGATGGCACGGGTAGCGTGCTGAATTAGGAGACAGGGCATGCCAACAGGCGAAAACAGGAAATCTCTGGGCCCCCTGGCCATTGCGGGTGTCGCGCCTTACCAGGAAAAGCCGGGTGAGGAGTACATGAATGACCAACAAAAGGCGCATTTTCGCAAGATCCTGGGTGCCTGGCGCAACCAACTGATGCAGGAAGTTGATCGTACCGTCGACCATATGAAAGACGAGGCTGCCAACTTCCCGGATCCCGTAGATCGTGCCGCGCAAGAAGAAGAGTTCGCTCTTGAACTGCGTACCCGCGACCGTGAACGCAAGCTGATCAAGAAGATCGAGAAGACCTTGCAGCTGCTTGAAGACGATGATTTCGGTTACTGCGAACACTGCGGTATCGAGATCGGTATCCGTCGTCTGGAAGCCCGTCCGACTGCCGACCTCTGTGTCGATTGCAAGACGCTGGCCGAGATCAAGGAAAAACAGATGGCCGGTTGATCCCGACCCTCTGGTATATGAAAAAGGGAGCTCGCGGGCTCCCTTTTTTATTGAGCTTTTGGCGGTCGCGCCCCAGAATGCAGCCTCAATGAATCGCTTACCCGAACAGTCATGCTAGTGAATTCCCCGTCCTCACCCCTTGCGCGCCCCTATGTCGGCCGCTTTGCCCCCTCACCCTCAGGCCCGCTTCATTTCGGTTCGCTGATCGCCGCCCTCGGCAGCTTTTTGCAGGCCAGAGCGCAGCAGGGACGTTGGTTGGTACGCATCGAAGATATCGATCCGCCGCGGGAAATGGCAGGGGCAGCGCACCTGATCCTCAAGACTCTTGAGGCATATGGCCTCGAGTGGGATGGGGAGGTGATGTTCCAGAGCGCGCGCCACGGCCGTTATGACGAGATCATCGACCAGCTCTATCGGGCGGGGGACCTCTACTGGTGCCGTTGCACCCGGCGCGAAATCATGGCCGCGGGCGGTCTCTACAGCGGCCACTGCCGCACGCTGGGACTTGCGGCCGAAGGTTGCGCCGCCCGGCTGCGCCAGCACCATCCGGTCTACCACTTCGATGATCGCTTGCAGGGCCATATCGCGGTGCCGGCGGCGCTCGCCGAGGAGGATTTCATTATCCGCCGCCGCGACGGGCTCTACGCCTACAACCTGGCGGTGGTGGTGGATGACATGGACAGCGGCATCACCGAGATAGTGCGCGGCGCCGACCTGCTGGAGCCGACGGTGCGTCAGATTGCCCTCTACCAGACCCTGGGGGCAGCGGTGCCGGACTGGGTGCATCTGCCGCTGGTGGTGCTGGCAGATGGCAACAAGCTCTCCAAGCAGAACCATGCGCCGGCCCTGGCGCTCGATGAGGTGCGACCGGCCCTGTGGCAGGCGCTGCACTTCCTCGGCCAGTGCCCGCCGCCGGAGCTGATGGCAAGCCGGATCGACGAGATCATCGGCTGGGGCATCGCCCACTGGCAGCTGGCCCGGGTGCCCGCCAGCGAGAAGATTCCGTTGGTTGCCGGCTAAATCTGGCAGCCAAAGCCAAAAGCAAGGTGAGAAGGTGAAGCGCTGCGCGAGTCGGCTTGAGCGGATCGGGCGCAGGCTTTCGAGAGCAGGCAAGAGAGAACATCGGACGCTGCGCCGCGGATCCGGTTAGGTATAAGGTGGAATTGGGTCATTTCCCGAAAAACCATAAATTAAATTTATAGTGACGGGGTTGGTGCCATAGCCGCCTTGTTGCCGTGCCGACAGGCGCTAAAAGGGCAATGGCCGGTTTGATGGCAGTGAATGACCGCTATTTTTTTCCGGCAACGCCGATTCAAACGGGATCAATTACCGTCACGGTTTTTCATTTGGTTAGGCGTGAGCTATCGGAATAGACCGCTATTTTTTCCGGCAACACCGATTCAAACGGGATCAATTGCCGTCACGGTTTTTCATTTGGTCAGGTGTGAGCTATCGGAATAGACCGCTATTTTTTCCGGCAACGCCGATTCAAACGGGATCAATTGCCGTCACGGTTTTTCATTTGGTTAGGCGTGAGCTATGATAGGCCGCTATTTTTTGGCCTCCCGTCAATTTAGAAGTCATGAAGAGGTGTACCATTTTTTCCCAGATCGCAAACTTTTGCCGCAAGGTGCTCGGCAAGGAAGACGGCGAGCAGTCGGTGGAATCCCCCATTCCAGCCCGTGTCGCCGGTCAACGTCGTACCTTAAGCCGTGATCAGCACCCTATTTCGCGCAAAGAGATCAGCGAGAATGCACTCAAGGTGCTCTATCGCCTGAACAAAGGGGGCTATGAGGCCTACCTGGTCGGCGGCGGAGTCCGGGATCTGCTGCTCGGGAAGACGCCCAAGGATTTCGACATCGCAACCGATGCGACGCCGGAGCAGATCAAGGCGCTGTTCAGCAACTGCCGCCTGATTGGCCGTCGTTTCCGCCTGGCCCACATTGTCTTTGGTCGTGACGTGATCGAAGTGGCCACCTTCCGGGGTCACCACCATCAGGTCAATACCAGCAAACATGTGTCGGCCCAGTCTGATGAAGGCATGCTGCTGCGCGACAACGTCTACGGCACCATCGAAGAGGATGCCGAGCGCCGCGACTTTACCGTCAACGCCCTCTACTACAGCGCCAAAGATTTCACCCTGCACGATTTCGAGGGCGGGCTGGAAGATTTGGCCGAGCGGAAGCTTGAGCTGATCGGCGATCCCGAAACCCGTTATCGTGAAGATCCGGTGCGCATGCTGCGCGCCGTGCGCTTTGCCGCCAAGCTGGATATGACCATCAGCCCGCGAACCGCCGCCCCCATCAAGGAGCTGGCGCCACTGCTGCAAGACATCCCGGCTGCCCGCCTGTTTGAGGAGACCCTCAAGCTGTTCCTGGCTGGCGACGGTCTGGCGACCTACAAGCTGCTGCGCGAGTATGGTCTGTTCCAGCAGCTCTTCCCGCAAGTAGCTGCGCTGTTTACCCCGCACGGCAACTCGCCCTACGAGCAGTTTATCGAGCAGGCGCTGATCGATACCGATACCCGGGTTCGTGAAGATAAGCGCGTCACCCCCGCCTTCCTCTACGCCACCCTGCTGTGGGGCTGCGTCGAGGCCCGTGGTCGGGTGCTGGAGAACGAGAGCGGCCTGCCCTGGTATGACGCCTTCATGCTGGCGATCAACGAGGTGCTGGACAATCAGGTGCGGATCATCGCCGTTCCCCGCCGTTTCACCACCGATGTCCGCGACATCTGGGCACTACAACAGCGTCTGACCCGTCGTCAGGGCAAGCACCCCGAGCGCGCCATGGAGCATCCCAAGTTCCGCGCGGCGTTCGACTTCCTGTTGCTGCGCAACCGGGTCGAGCGCGGTCTCGGCGAGCTGGCCAGCTGGTGGGAGCGCTATGTTGCCTCCAATCCGGATGTGCGCCCGCAACTGCAGCGTGAAGCGACCCGTCGCCCGGCCAGCGGTGAGCGCGGTCGGGCCGGCGAAGCCCGTAGCCACGATGGCGAGAAGCGCAGCAGCAACAGCCGCAACCGCCGCCGCCCGCGCCGTCGTAAACCGAAAACGGCCGAGTGACCACAGACGTGATGACCGAGGTCTTCATCGCCATTGGTTCCAACCTGTCTGATCCGCTGGGTCAGGCTCGTCGCGCCGTTGCCGCCCTGGCAAGGTTGCCGGAATCTGTGCTGGTGCAGGCCTCGTCGTTTTACAGCAGCCGCCCCATGGGGCCTGCTGACCAACCGGACTACGTCAATGCCGTGGTCCGGCTCAACACCCGGCTCGCACCCCTTGCGCTGCTGGATCAATTACAAAAAATCGAGCTGGAACAGGGACGTGTGCGCAAAGATGAGCGGTGGGGGCCGAGAACTCTGGATCTCGATCTGCTGCTCTATGGGGATCAGGTGATCAACCATGAGCGCCTGATCGTACCCCACTACGGCATGAAGGAGCGGGAGTTCGTGCTGCTGCCTCTTGCCGAAATTGCGCCTGCTCTGGTGCTGCCCTGCGGCACCCCGCTCGCCCGACTGGTTGCCCGCTGCCCGCACAATGATTTGGCCATCATTGCCCCGCGTGCAGACGTACAGGAGCCTCTATGAGCAAGATCACCACCGCCAGCCTGCTGAAGATGAAGCAGGAAGGTCAAAAGTTCACCGCCATCACCGCCTATGATGCCACCTTTGCCAAGCTGTTCGACGACGAGGGGGCCCACGTGCTGCTTATCGGCGATTCGCTGGGCATGGTGCTGCAAGGGGGTCAGGATACCCTGGCGGTCAACATGGATGAGATGGTCTATCACACCCGCTGTGTGGCGCGCGGTGCCAGCAAGGCACTGGTGGTCGCCGACATGCCGTTCATGAGCTACGCCACCCCCGAGCAGACTTACCAGAACGCTGCCCGCCTGATGGCGGCCGGTGCCCGCATGGTCAAGATGGAAGGGGGCGACTGGCTCTGTGACTCTATCCGTCACCTTACCCGCAACGGGGTGCCTGTGTGTGGTCACCTCGGTCTCACCCCGCAATCCGTTCATGTCTTTGGCGGCTTCAAGGTGCAGGGGCGTGACGAGTTTCAGGCGCAGGAGATCTACCGCCAGGCCCTCGAACTGCAAGCGGCCGGTATCCAGCTGCTGGTGCTCGAGTGTGTGCCCACTGCGCTGGCCGAGCGCATCACCAAGGCGCTTCGCATCCCGGTGATTGGCATTGGTGCCGGCCCCGCGACCGATGGTCAAATTTTGGTGATGCACGATGCCTTTGGCGTCACCTCTGGCTATGTGCCCAAGTTCACCAAGAACTTCCTGGCCGAGACCGGCGATGTCCGTGCCGCCATCCGCCTCTATGTCCAGCAGGTGAGCGAGGGGAGTTTCCCCGGCCCGGAGCACAGCTTCAACTGACCCTGGCAGTTGCATGATGGGGGCTGCGGCCCCCGTCTCTGCTTCTCAGCCTCGCACAGTTAACCCGTATAGCTAATCCGTATCTTATTGATTCATCTAAGGTGAACTGCTGATAGCCATTTTCGTGCTTCATCCCGCCCGAGTGCTACCGGTAGATGCAACCCGTCTCTCTTTTTGATTTATCGGAAGGTGAACTGCTGATGTTGGTCGTAAATAATCCCGTCGTTCTGCGTGAGCAGATCAGCCAATGGCGCCGTGAAGGGCGTGCCATCGCATTCGTGCCCACCATGGGCAACCTGCATCAGGGCCACCTGACGCTGGTGAAAGAGGCGCACAGCCATGCCGAGAAGGTGGTGGTCAGCATCTTCGTCAACCCGATGCAGTTCGACAAGGCCGAGGATCTTGCCAACTACCCGCGCACTCTGGAGCAGGATTGCGCTGCGCTGGAAGCGGCCGGGGTCGATATGGTGTTCACCCCGACCCCGGAGATCATGTATCCGCAGGGGCTGGCGAGCCAGACCTTCGTCGAGGTGCCGGGTCTCTCCAATCTGCTGGAGGGGGCGCTGCGCCCGGGTCACTTCCGCGGGGTCAGTACAGTCGTTACCAAGCTGTTCAATCTGGTGCAGCCTGATGTGGCCTGCTTTGGCCAGAAGGATTACCAGCAGCTGGCGCTTATTCGCAAGATGGTGGCCGACATGGCGATGCCCATCGAGATCGTTGGCGTGCCCACCGTGCGGGCCGAAGACGGGCTGGCGCTCTCTTCCCGCAACGGCTACCTGACTGCCGCCGAGCGGGCCATTGCCCCCGAGCTGGCGCGCACCATGAACTGGATCGCCGAGCAGATTGAAGCGGGTGACCACCACCTGCCCTCCTTGGTGGCGCAGGCCAGCCAGCGTCTCGACAATGCCGGTTTTCGTACCGATGCCATCAACATCGTCGATGCCGCCACCCTCGAATCTGCCACTGACGAGAGCGCGCAGCTGGTGATCCTGATGGCCGCTTATCTTGGCAAGGCCCGCCTTATCGACAATCAAGTGGTCACGCTGCAGCAAGCCTGAGCCCGCCACAACCAGGAGGACCCCATGTCCAAGAAGGTTTACTGCATTGCCCAATTCCTGCCCAAACCCGGTCAGGAGCAAGCCCTGTTTCAGGTGCTGCAGGCGCTCGAGCCCAACACCCTGCGTGAGGATGGTTGCCTGCAATATCGGGTGACCCGCCACATCGCGAGCCCGTTTGCCGAGGGGGAAAGTTTTCCCATCGTGTTCAACGAGATTTGGCAAGATATGGCGGCTTTCGAAGCCCACTGCCAGCGCGCGGAGATCAAGGCTTTCTTCGAGCGTTACTGCCTGGCGGAAGATGGTTTGGCTGCCAAGTGGAATGTCTGCGTCTATAGCGACGAACCCGAACAGTACGACGCCCCAGTAAAGAAGTAATACCCCCGATTGCCAGCGGACGCCCTCTTGGGCGTCCGCTGCTTTTTGACGCCTGCACTCTCCTGCATTCCGGCGTTTTGTTCTGCGGCCCAGCCCGCATCTCCCTTCGTTTCTATCCACTTTTGGCCTGATGGCCGCTACAGGTATTCATGATGTTTGTCCTGATTGCATCGCTTGTTTTCTGTCTGCTCTGTTTTGCCCTGACCCGGCTGCCCGCCACGGTGCCGCTGTCGCGCAAGGTGCTCGCCGGTCTGCTGCTGGGGGGGCTGTTTGGTCTCGGTCTGCAGCTGGGCTGGGGCGCCGATGATGCCGGCGTTCAGCAGACCCTAGAGTGGGTCAATATCATCGGCGGCGGCTATGTCAGCCTGCTCAAGGTGGTGATGATGCCGCTGGTGTTCACCTCCATCCTCTCCGCCATCAACAAGCTGGAGCAGGCCCAGTCTCTCGGCAAGATCAGCGCCGTGCTGATCGGCTCCATGCTGACCCTGGTGATGATCGCCGGTGTGGTGGGGATGACCATCACCCACCTGAGCGGTCTCACGGCAGCCCTGCAACAGAGCATGAGCACCATCGACAGTGCCCAGACCCTGCCTGCCTTGCTGCTCTCGCTGGTGCCCACCAACTTTGCCGCCGATATGGCGGGTAGCCGCGGCCTCTCGGTGATCGGCGTGGTGATCTTTACCGTGCTGGCGGGGGTTGCCCTGCTGCAGTTGAAGGCGGAGCATCCGCAGGCGGGTGCTCGCGCCGCCGTGGCCATCGACACCCTGCAACTGTGGGTGATGAAGATGGTGCGGGTGGTGATTGCGCTCACCCCCTATGGGGTGATGGCGCTGATCGCCCGGGTGGTGGCCCACTATCCGCTTAGCGAGATCCTCAGCTTGCTCGGCTTTATCCTGGTCTGCTACGTCGCCATTCTGGCGATGTTTGCGGTGCACATGGTGATCCTGCTGCTGATCGGTCAGAACCCGCTGCACTATCTGCGGGAAGTGTGGGGCGTGCTCACCTTCGCCTTTATCTCCCGCAGCAGCGCCGCCTCCATCCCGCTCAGCATCGAGACCCAGCAGCGTCTTGGGGTGCCCTCCAGCATCGCCAACTTTGCCGCCTCGTTCGGTGCCAACCTCGGCCAGAACGGCTGCGCCGGCATCTATCCGGCCATGATGGTGGCGATGATTGCTCCCATGCTCGGTATCAACCCGTTTGATCCCCTGTTCCTGCTGACTCTGCTGCCGGTGATTGCGCTGGGCTCCATCGGGGTGGCTGGCGTCGGCGGTGGCGGCACCTTCGCTGCGCTTATCGTGCTCTCCACCCTCAATTTCCCCATCGCGCTGGTGGGGGTGATGATCGCCATCGAGCCGCTGGTGGATATGGGCCGAACCGCCCTCAACGTCAACGGCTCCATCATGGCGGCCATGATCACCAAGCGGTTGCTGGGCAAGCAACCGCTGGCCCAAGCAGAGCCGCCGCAGACGCAGGCCGCCAGTTAACTCCGAGTGTTGCCCAATATGAAAGAAGCCCGCAGTTGCGGGCTTCTTTCATATCGGCTGTGTTGCCTTGTGGGCAGACGCGGTTATTCGGCAGAGACGGGGTAACCGGCTCCTTTCCAGGCGAAGATGCCGCCCGGCACCCGATAGACTTGCTGATAGCCCTGAGTCACCGCCCAGGCGGCTGCGTTGTGGCTGCGGCCGCACTTGACGAAGCCGCAGTAGATCACCACCGGGCGGGACTTGTCTTCACCCAGCAGCGCCTGGAACTGCTCCGCCGTGCCGCTCCCCTCGACGATTTCGCTCCAGTTGTCGCCGGACTTGGCCTCCTTCACGAAGACAAAGTTCTTGGCGCCCGGGATGTGCTCTTTCTTGTAGGAGTCCTCATAGGGCATGGTGTCGATGATCACCAGCTCCTCGCCCTTGTCCATCCGGGTCTTCAGCTCGGCCACGGTCAGCAGCTGATAGCCCCCCTGCTGCGTCTCTTGCGCCAGCTGCACCGCCGACTGCTCCAGCTTCACCTCCTGCTCGAACTGGTTGTCGCCACAGCCACCGAGGGCAAAGCTGGCGGCGATCAGCGAGGCCAGCAGGGTGCGGGATCGCAATGTCATCATGTCACTACTCCTTTAGAACGGGAAAAACGGGGCGGGAAGTTCGCAGCAGGGCGCCCGCAAGCGTCAGTAGCAGCAGATCCCGCACAATGGCCTCCGGCAACGAGCTGAGGTCAGCCCTGCCTAGACAGCCGCAAGAGATGTCGAGCCCGATGGCAACGCCATAGCCCAACACCGGAATAAACAGGGCGAGCAGCCCGATCACCAGCCACAATCCCCAGCGCCGGTTGGCGATGACTGCAAGCCCTGCGCAGAGCTCAAGGGCGATCAGCCCCCAGGCGGCGAACGGGATCAGCGGCGGCCAGATCAGGCCAAAGGCGCCGATCTGCTCGATGAACAGGGCGGGGGATACCAGCTTGAACCCGGCGGAGGCGAGGAAGAATCCCCCCAACGCCAGATTGGCCAGCATGCGCAACAACGCAGGCATGTTCTACCTCTTTATAGAGAGTGGTAAATTCTAACAATTCCCGATTGAGCCGCAATGACTAAACCCATGCCGGACAAGATAAATCTCGATTTTGCGGGGCAGTGACCAGAATGGGGGCGCTAGACCCTGATGGTGGCGGTTGTAGAGGCGGGATGCTGTGGCTGTGTCGATTGCTCCCGGTCGTGCTGGTGGGTCAGCAGTTCGGCAGCCAGCTCGATGGCCCGCTCGAGCAGTAGCAGCAAGCTGTCGACCGTCAGATGATCGAGCCACTCGTGGGCCCAGATCAGGGTCTCTCCCTGCTCGGTCTGATCCAGCAGAAACACCGGCTCGTCGCCAAGGTGGTTGAGCAGGGGCGTGTTGGGCATGGCGTGGCCCGGTAGCAGCAGATAGATCACCAGATGGCCCTCATCCTCTGCCAGCGTCAGCACCAGTTCGTCGTTGATGGCGAGGGTGGTGGCTGTCTGTCCGGCCACCGGAAGCGGAAGTCCAAGTTGTGTGTACAGGGCGGTGATGAGAGCGTGATACATGGCCAAACCTCGGGCAGGGAGAGAGTGACACCCTATGCGGCTGATCGGTGGTTGCTTATCACTTGTCGTCATTTTTTTAGCGTTTTTGGTCGGCGGGGCGAATGATTGTGCCGAAATTGTGAGCTGACAGACATCTTTTACGGGTCAGTCCGAATCCTAAAAAAGCGGGACCATCGCTGACAGGGTGACAAGGGGGGTCGGCGTACGCTGAGGATCTTCTCTCTCATCAACGCAGGTTTCTTGCCATGAAAATTGCCTCCCCGGATATCGATGTAAGCCGTCATCAGCAGACAAGCTCTGATGCTACACCTCCTGCTACTGCTCGCCTTGGCAACGCCAGACTACGGCTGCTGGATGCCGGTAGCCGGGAGTTCGAGAGGGGGATCCGCCGCGGTATTGGCCATCGGCAGAGCCCGGAACTCAAGGCGGTCAAGCAGGCGGTACGGCACTATCAGGTCCAGCCAACACCTTCACTGGCCGGGCTGGCGAAGATCGAACAGGCGCTGCAGTTCTGGATCGACTCGGGCAAGAATCGCTCCCGTCAGCAGGATCCCGTGTTGCAAAAACTGGTCGATGACATCGCTGTCCGCCGTCAGGCGTTGGCACAGGGTGGCAAGCCTCCCTCATTTCAGCTGGCGTGGGTCTGCAACGAACAGGGGAGGGTCAATCAGCCTATCGAGAGTAACCAGCAGATCCGCCAGTGGTGCAGCGAGTTGGCTCGCCTGCAACAGGAGGGGGCCAACGACTTGTTCAAGCGGGAGCTGCAAGGGGGGCTAGACCTGATGTTCGGGGTGAGTGAGGGGATGATGGCGAGACGGTTGGAGCGGGCGCCGACCCGTGAAGAGGTCGCAACAAGCCACGAGTGGCAGCTGTTTTGCGGGACCTTGCGTCAGGCTCTGCCCGCACTGGGTGAGCTCAAGCCGCAAGCCACTGCCCGAGGAGAATGGTCGCGATATCCTGTTGACCCACAGCCAGTTGCTGGAGCTGGGCCACCTTAAGGAGGTTCTGGATCTCAGCATTCAGCAGCAGGTGAGCAAGCAGGGGGAGATTGGTTTGCTCAGGACCGAGCTGCTGACCGCGCTTGTGGATGGACTGGATGAGCCCTGGCTTGAGCGCGAGGCGCAGGAGAAGGCGCTCTGGCAGGGAGAGGCCGTATCAGGAAAGCACTATCAGAGTGGTGTGCGGGCCGAGCTCAAGAGTCCTCTCTCTGCGGCCAGCAAGGAGCTGAAACCGGGTGAGCCTGTGAGCCAGAAGGCCTTTGGCGGGCTCGGGCTGGTCAGTGCCAGTGCGCTGGTGGAGGCTTTCGCCAAGATCGAGATTGGCAAGTGGGAGGGGCGTCGCGACACACCGGTAGGAGAGTTTGCCGGCAAGGTGGCTCTGACCCAGGAGAACAAGGCGAGTGCCAAGGCCGAGCTGGTGATTGGCAAGGCGGAGGGCTCATTGGTGTTCAATCCGGTGAACAAGATCGTCAATGATACCGACGGCTCGCGTTACACCCCGGGGCCCCATGACCTTAGTCTGCTTCGCATCGGGGCCAGTGCCGAGCTGGTGAGCAGGCTGGGGCTGTCGGTTGAGGGGAGCTGGACTATCGGCAACCTGCTTAACGCCAAGCTGGCAGGCTCTGCCGAGGTGGTCGCCAATGCCAAGCTGGAGGCCGGTTCTGCGGCTATCATGACGCCCAATGGGCCAGTGGTCAGCGTAACGGCCAACGCCTCGGCCTTTGCTGGTATGAAAGCAGAGGGGAGTGCCCAGCTCAATCTGCTCAAGAGTCAGTATGCGGATGCCTATAGCCTTTCGGCCAAGGTACGCGCCTCCGCCAATCTGGGGGTAGGTGCATCGGCCGGTGCCACTGCGGCTTTCGGGCCACAGGGAGCCAAGTTTCATACTACCCTTGGCGTGACACTGGGGGTGGGGTCCGATGTCGGTTGGGAGGGCGGAGTCAACGCCATGGCAACCAAGGCGTATGCACTGGAGCTGGCTGCTCGTGCGGTAAGCAACTTTGATCAGCGCAAAGGGGAGCAGCTAGATGGACTGGCGATGGCGGCAGGGAATGAAAACCGTCTCTTCGAACTGGCCCAGCGGGTCGATAACCGGATTGTCACTCTCGCCACCCAGTTGGAGGAACTGCAGCTGGCGGCCAGCGAGAACCGGATCCGGATGCAGGAGAGCCTGATCGATCCCGATCTCGCGGCTGGTCGCACCGCCATGGCGCAGGCTATCGACGATGCTTTCGGTCAGGAGCGGGTCGATGAGCAGGGGGGCGTCACGGTTCCCGAGCGTAACGAGAAGCTTGATCTCACCGCCCGGCTGCTAAAGGATCACGCCATCCGGGTCTAGGTCATCCCGAGGCCGGCAGGACAATGAAAACGGGCACCGCGAGGTGCCCGTTTTGGTCATCAGTGGCGCAGTCCGGTACCCCGGGAGATAAGCCACCAGGCCAGACCGTAGAGGGCCACGATAAAGCCGATGATGATGAGGTAGGCGGTGCCGAGTGGCACGTCGGAGATGCCGAGGAAGCCGTAACGGAACGCGTTCACCATGTAGATGATGGGGTTCACCTGGGAGACACCCTGCCAGAAGGGGGGCAGCAGGCTGATGGAGTAGAACACCCCACCCAGATAGGTGAGCGGTGTCAGCACGAAGGTGGGGATGATGCTGATGTCGTCGAAGGTCTTGGCAAACACCGCGTTGATAAGGCCACCCAGCGAGAAGAGGATGGCGGTCAGCAGCACGGTGAAGCAGACGCTGAACAGATGATGGATCTGCAGCGGCACGAAGAACAGCGACACCAGGGTGACGATAAGGCCGACACAGAGGCCGCGTGCCACGCCTCCGCCCACGTAACCGGCGATGATGACGTAGTTTGGCACCGGCGCGACCAGCATCTCCTCGATATTGCGCTGGAACTTGGCGCTGAAGAAGGAGGAGGCGACGTTGGAGTAGGAGTTGGTGATCACCGACATCATGATGAGGCCGGGCACGATGAACTCCATGTAGGTGAAGCCACCCATGTCACCGATGCGCGAACCGATCAGGTTGCCGAAGATGACGAAGTAGAGGCTCATGGTGATGGCCGGTGGCACCAGGGTCTGGATCCAGATCCGGGTAAAGCGGCTCACCTCCTTGGCCAGAATGCTCTTGAAGGCGATGTAATAGATGGCCAGATTCATGCTTTTCTCCCCTCTTCGACCAGATTGACGAACAGCTCTTCCAGTCGGTTGGCCTTGTTGCGCATGCTCACGACCTGCACCTGCTGGTTCGACAGCTGCTCGAACAGGCTGTTGAGTGACTGGCTCTTGTCGAGATCCACTTCAAGGGTGCGCTCATCCGGCATGCGGCCGTTGAACTCTGGCACTTCAGGTACGGCAGAACCTGGCGCAAGGTCGAGCAGGAAGGTCTCGCGACCCAGCTTGCCCAGCAGATTCTTCATGCTGGTGTTCTCGATCAGACGACCCTTATCGATGATGCCGATGTTGCGGCAGAGCATCTCCGCCTCTTCCAGATAGTGGGTAGTGAGGATGATGGTGACGCCCTGCTCGTTGAGATCCTTGAGGAAGGTCCACATGGAGCGGCGGATCTCGATATCGACCCCGGCGGTCGGTTCATCGAGGATCAGCAGCTTGGGCTCGTGCATCAGGGCGCGGGCGATCATCAGCCGGCGCTTCATGCCGCCGGAGAGGGTGCGGGCTGGCATGTCGCGCTTCTCCCACAGATCGAGCTGGCGCAGGTACTTCTCGGCGCGGATCTTGGCTTCTGCCTTGGGCACGCCGTAGAAGCCGGCTTGATGGGTGACAATCTGGATCACCTTCTCGAACTGGCTGAAGTTGAACTCCTGCGGTACCAGTCCGAGCTGGGCCTTGGCCTGTTCAAGGTCGCTGTCGATGTCGTAGCCAAACACCTTCACCTTGCCGGCGCTCTTGTTCACCAGCGAGCTGATGACGCCGATGGTGGTGGATTTGCCCGCGCCGTTCGGGCCTAGCAGGGCGAAGAAATCCCCCTGCCTGACGGTAAGATCGATGCCTTTAAGGGCTTCGACGCCCCCCTGATAGGTCTTTTTCAGGCCGCTGATTTCCAGTGCGTTCATTGCAACCTCTGTGATGGTTGAATCCGGCTCGATACAGAAAAGGCGGCCAAGGCCGCCTGCACAGAGTAAAGGGCGCAAGGCCGCTTCACCCGTGATATTCCTGAACCTGGCTTACTCCTGAGGTACCACTTTGCCGATAAACGGCAGGTTGCGGTACTTCTGGGCGTAGTCGATGCCACAGCCGACCACGAATTCGTCCGGAATGGCGAAGCCAATCCAGTCGACCGGCACCTGCACTTCGCGGCGGGAGGGTTTGTCCAGCAGGGTGCAGATGGCCAGGGATTTCGGCTCGCGCAGGGAGAGGATCTCGCGCACCTTGTTGAGGGTGTAACCGGTGTCGATGATGTCTTCCACGATCACCACATCCTTGCCCTTGATGTCATCGTCCAGGTCTTTGAGGATGCGGACGTCACGGGTGCTGTGCATGCCGGAGCCGTAGCTGGAGGCGGTCATGAAGTCCAGGGTGATGGGCAGCTTGCACTGGCGGCAGAGGTCGGCCAGGAAGATGCAGGAACCGCGCAGCAACGCAATCATCACGACTTCGTCAGAACCCTGATAGCGGGCGGTGATCTCTTCACCCAATTTGGCGATCCGGGCGGCTACTTCAGCCTCGGAGATCATCACCTCGACGGTGTGTTTCATCACTTACTCCCATAAGGCCAAAGGGGATTTGGCCGTTCATGAATATCAAAACCGATGATTCTACCACTCATGTTGAAGGGTGCTAGAGATACGTGGTGCTTTTATCGGCTTATTTTAATTGATAGAGTTAGCAGGCACTCAGGCATGATTAGTTAAAATACTATAAACACCATAATCAATAACTATTAGATGATAAAAACTATGGAACCACGCGCAGAAATAAGACGTCGTACCCGGCTGTCGCCGGAAGCTCGTCGCTCCCAATTGATGGAATGTGCCATCGAGGTGTTCTCCCGTCGCGGCATTGGCCGTGCAGGTCACGCCGAGATAGCCGAACAGGCCAAGGTCTCTGTGGCTACCGTCTTCAACTATTTCAACACCCGCGAGGAGTTGGTAGATGAGGTGCTGGCCGAGATCGAACGCTTTGTGAACCAGATGCTGTCGCAGGCATACGGTGACCAGGGCTCCATTTTCGACAAGATCCAGCGTCATGTACGCCTCTCTGTCGATGCCGCCTACGATCAACCGGATTATGCCGGTATCTGGCTGGAGTGGAGCTCATCGGTTCGGGAAGAGGTATGGCCCCGCTATACCCGGCTGCTCGATCACTGCCTTGAGCTGATCGCCAGCGAGCTGCAAACCGCCATGGATGCAGGGGAGATCACCAGCGTGCTGTCAGCACAGGATCTGGCCCGCTCTCTGACCGGTTTTGGCTATGTGATGATGCAGATGATCAATCAACCTCAGCGCCCGGCGCGCCAAGAGGTGACTGATTTCCTGTTCAAGTACGTGACGGCGCCAATTCAGGCTCGCTAACACGACTTAACGAAAAAACGGCGTCACTCATTGAGTGGCGCCGTTTTTTTATGGCCGAATGTG
The DNA here is from genome assembly GCF_029479985.1 of Aeromonas sp. A600620. NCBI lineage: Bacteria > Pseudomonadati > Pseudomonadota > Gammaproteobacteria > Aeromonadales > Aeromonadaceae > Aeromonas > Aeromonas sp. A600620. The sequence continues at coordinate 70,422 of NZ_JAAKXB010000013.1, forward strand.
GCGGTCACCTCAGTGGTGGCCATAGCCCCAGCGGTGGGTCAGCTCATGCTCGACACCGAGATGATCGAGGATGCGGGCGACCATAAAGTCCACCAGATCCTCGATGCTTTTCGGCTCATGATAGAAACCGGGCGCGGCAGGCATGATGGTCACCCCGAGCCGTGCCAGTTTCAGCATGTTCTCCAGATGGATCGCCGAGAAGGGGGTTTCGCGGGGTACTAGGATCAGCTGGCCGCGCTCCTTGATCACCACATCCGCTGCCCGCTCTAGCAGGTTGTCCGAGGTACCGTTGGCAATGGCCGAGACTGTGCCCATAGAGCAGGGGCAGACCACCATCTGTTTGGGCGCGGCCGAGCCGGAGGCCACCGGCGAGAACCACTCCTCCTTGCCGCAGGCGACAATCTGCCCCTCCTTGGCGCCATATTGGCGACAAAGATAGGCAGAGAGCTCTTTCGGCGAGCCCGGCCAATCCTGTTGCTGCTCGGTCTTGAGTACCACACGAGCCGCCGATGAGGCGAGCAGGTAGACCCGATAGTCCGCCTGCACCAGACACTGGAGCAGGCGCAGGGCGTAGGGGGCGCCGGAGGCGCCAGTCAGCGCCAGGGTGATCGCGTTGTTCATAGTTCGCCGTGGTAATCCTTGAGGCGGGCGATCAGCTTGTCATGAATGCCACCGAAGCCGCCGTTGCTCATGATCAGAATATGGTCGCCATCGCGGCTCTCGGCCACCAGCCGGTTGATCAAGGTCTCCAGATCGTTGAATACCTTGGCCGGTCGGGTCATATGGGCCGTCACCTCGCCGAGATCCCAGCCGATGTTGGGGGGTTGGAAGAAGAACACCTCGTCGGCGCCATCGAAGCAGCCAGCCAGCTCCTCCTTGTGAACCCCCAGCTTCATGGTGTTGGAGCGTGGCTCCAGCACCGCCAGAATACGGGCTTCTCCCACCTTGGCGCGCAGGCCGCCGAGAGTGGTCTCGATGGCGGTGGGGTGGTGGGCAAAGTCGTCATAGACACTGATGCCAGCCACCTCGCCTTTGAGCTCCATCCGCCGTTTGGGGGATTTGAATTGGCAGAGCGCCGCAATACCGTGCTCCACCATGACACCAGCATGGCGGGCGGCCGCGATGGCCATCAGACCGTTGTTGACGTTGTGTTCGCCGATGCACTCCCAGTGCACCTCGCCCTGTTTTTCGCCATCCAGCCACACCTCGAAGGCGGAGCCGTCATCGGCCAGCTTGACCGCCTTCCACTTGGCGTCGTTCTGACCCACTAGCTCCACTTCGCTCCAGCAGCCCATCTTGCGTACGGCGGTGAGGTTGTCATCGGCTTGCGGGAACAGCACCCGGCCGTTGCTCGGCACGGTGCGCATCAGGTGGTGGAACTGGCGCTGGATGGCGGCGAGATCCGGGAAGATGTCCGCGTGGTCGAACTCCAGATTGTTCATCACCAGGGTGCGCGGATGGTAGTGGACGAACTTGGAGCGTTTGTCGAAGAAGGCGCAGTCATACTCGTCCGCTTCGATGACAAAGAAGGGGGCGGAGCCGAGACGAGCCGAGACCGGGAAGTTGCCCGGCACGCCGCCAATAAGGAAACCGGGCTCCAGCTTGGCGTACTCCAGCACCCAGGCCAGCATGCTGGCGGTGGTGGTCTTGCCATGGGTGCCGGCGACGGCAAGCACCCAGCGATCCTGCAGCACGTGCTCCAGCAGCCACTGGGGGCCGGAGATGTAGGGTAGATTGCGGTCCAGCACATATTCAACACAGGGGTTGCCGCGGCTCATGGCGTTGCCAATCACTACCAGATCCGGCGCCGGATCGAGTTGGGAGGGGTCATAGCCTTCGGTCAGTTCGATGCCCTGTTGCTCGAGCTGGGTACTCATGGGGGGATAGACGTTGGCATCCGAACCGGTCACCCGGTAACCAAGCTGTTTTGCCAACACCGCCAGACCACCCATAAAGGTGCCGCAGATCCCGAGAATGTGAATATGCATACCGCTTCCTTTCGCAGTAAAGGGAAGTGCGCATTCTAGGGGGTGTTGCGGTGGTGGCACAAGCCGCACTCATGGTGAGAGGCCCACAGATGCAGCACCGAAGGCAGAAATCTTGGCGCTGTTGGGGTGTGTGAGGCTTGAATGGATTTTTGGGTTTTATTTGAAGCTTGATATTATGTCGCACTTTCTTACAATTCTTCGGTTTTGTGACGCACTTTACAGTTTTACGATATTGCCCTTTTCCAAAGGAGAGTCCCCATGGGCAAGTTCCTGCTTTGCTATCTGGTCGGTGGTCTGGTGGCCATCAGTTGGGCTGCGCTGCCCGCTCATGGTCCCTGGGATCAGTGGGACCTCGCGATTTTTCACACCGTTAACGGCTGGCTCGGCCAGTCGGCTCTGTGGGCCGATCTGGTGGCTATCACCAATAACCGGCTGTTCGATCTGGCGGTGCTGGCCTGTATGGGGCTGATCCTGGCCCGCTGTTTCTTTGCCCGGGATCTGGCGGGTCGTCGCCAACTGGTAGCGATGGGCATAGTGATGCTGCTGAGTGCTCTGGTGATCAACCAGCTTGGTCACCGATTGCCGGTGGAGCGACCCAGTCCGACCCTGATGGTGGCCGATGCGCTGCGGGTGACCCAGATCAGCGCTATTCCGACCAAGGACTCTTCCGGTGATAGCTTCCCGGGGGATCACGCCCTGTTCCTGATGATCTTTGCCGGTTTTGCCCTGCGCTATCTGCCGCGCTGGGCGGGAGTCACCGCATTGCTGATAGTGCCGATCTTTTCCGCGCCGCGCATTCTGGCTGGCGCTCACTGGTTTACCGATGTCTATGTCGGCGCGTTGGGGCTGGCGACCCTCTGTCTGCCCTGGTTGCTGCTGACCCCGCTGGCGGATCGGCTGATAGAGCGCCTCGCCCCCCGATTGGCCCGTGTGCCGCTGTTGCGCAGTCAGACCCACTGATTGAACGTCGCAAAATAAAACGCCCCGACATGAAAATGTCGGGGCGTTTTGTTATCAACCCGCGAGAGATCAGCCTTGATAGCCGTTCGGGTTGTTGCTTTGCCAGCGCCAGGTATCGACCATCATCTGCTCCAGACCGCGCTCTGCCTGCCAGCCCAGCTCGGAACGGGCCAGCGTCGGCTCTGCCCAGCACTCGGCGATGTCGCCCGGGCGACGGGGTTTGATCTGGTAGGGAATGGGTCGGCCGCTGGCCGCTTCAAACGCCTTGACCATCTCCAGTACCGAGTAGCCTTGACCTGTACCCAGGTTGTAGGTGAAGACACCGGTGTCGCTCTTGATGCGTGCCAGCGCTTTGAGGTGACCGATGGCGAGATCCACCACATGGATGTAGTCGCGCACGCCGGTGCCATCCGGGGTCGGGTAGTCGTTGCCAAATACCCCCAGCTCCTTGAGCTTGCCGACACCCACCTGGCTGATATAGGGCAGCAGGTTGTTGGGGATACCGTTGGGATCTTCACCAATCAGGCCGCTCTCGTGGGCGCCGACCGGGTTGAAGTAACGCAGCAGTACGATAGCCCAGCGGGGATCGGATTTGGCGAGATCGCGCAGGATCTCCTCCACCATCAGCTTGGAGCGACCATAGGGGTTGGTGGCGCTGGTGGGGAAATCTTCCCGCAGCGGTACCGAGGCGGGATCGCCATAGACGGTGGCCGAGGAGCTGAATACCAGCCGGAACACGCCGGCCCTGGCCATCTCTTCGCACAGCACCAGAGTGCCGCTGATGTTGTTCTGGTAGTAGGTGAGCGGGATCTGGCTCGACTCCCCGACCGCCTTGAGGCCGGCGAAGTGGATGACCGATTCGATCTGGTGGTTGGCGAACAGCTGCTGCAGGCAGGCTCTGTCCAGCACATCCCCTTCGACGAAGGTGACCGGTTTACCGGTGATCTGCTCGACCCGCTTGAGTGACTCCGGTGAGGAGTTGGAGAGGTTGTCGAGTACCACGACCTGCTGCCCCGCGCCGAGCAGCTCAACCAGGGTGTGGGAGCCGATATAGCCAGCGCCCCCTGTGACCAGTATTGTCATTTTTTATCCCGTGTTCTGGTGAAACTGGGGCCGAGTCTAGCGCCCCTGTCTACTTGGGAAAAGGTTGGGATACCGATGACGCCTTCACCGCACCTCACAAAAGCCTGCACCACGCCTCAATAATCGAGACTGATATCCCCTTTCGCGGTGCAGGAGCAGGCTAGAGCAACGCCGCTCTCCAGATCCTGAGCACTTAAGGTCATCACGCTCTGGCGCTCGATGTCACCTGTGGTGGTGCAACGACAGCTGCCACATACCCCGGCGCGACAAGCCGCCATTATGGTTTCGCCCGCCGCTTCCAGCGCCGCCAGCAGGGTCTGACCCGGCAGGATTTTCACTTTCTTGCCGCTCTTTTTCAGGGTCAGCCAGAAGTGGTCGCTGGTGGTCTTGATGGGCTCTGCGGGAGGAAGACCGAAGGACTCCTGATGCAGCTGCTCCGGCGGCAATCCCAGCTTCGTCAGCATGGTTCTGACCGCCGCCATATAGGGGGCCGGACCGCAGAGATAGACATGGCGTTCGTGAAGGTCTGGGGCCAATTCGGCCAGCATGGCTGGGGTGAGTCGGCCAATCCAGGGGTGATCTGCTGGGGCCTCTTCCAGAATCAGGGCATGACGTACGCCTGAATGAGCCGCTGCCAGCGTATCCAAGTCCTCTGCGAAGATCACATCTGCTGGCGAGCGGGCGCTGTGAATAAAGCGGATATCGGCATCCGGCCGTTTGGCCAGCTCGTCCCGTAACATGGACCACATGGGGGTAATGCCGGAACCGGCACTGAGCAGCAGTGGCCGTTCGCAAGGCAAGGTGGTCAGGTTGAAATCGCCGAACGGACCATCGGCCCGGATCTTGTCTCCCACCTGCAAGGTCTGGTGAAGATGGCGAGAGACCCGTCCCACATCCTTGATGGTGACCTGCCAGCATGCATCCTGCGGGCTGGAGGAGAGGGTATAGGCGCGGCACTCCGGCTGGCCGTCTATCTCGGTGTGCAGGGTGATGCACTGGCCAGCCAGTACGGGTGGGAGGCTGCCGGAAAGCGGCGCCAGCTGCCAGCTCACGACGTCGTGGGTGCTCTGTTGGCGGCCAATGCAGGTGAGCGTGAGAGAGGTCATCACAAGGCTCCTTAGGTTTGAAACGGTTCGAAAAACGTCTGGTGAAAAAGCCGGATCCAGAAAAAAGGCGAGCCGGGCGGCTCGCCAAACGCTTACAACATGAGGTGCCGATCAGGCCGCCAGGATCTCGGCCAGGTCAGCCTCGGCCGTGGTGGTTCCTTTCAGGCCGAACTGCTCTTCTAGCACCTTGAGCAGGGCCGGGGTGAGGAAGGCGGGGGCGGTCGGGCCGGTACGAATGTCCTTCACCCCGAGGGAGAGCAAGGTGAGCAGAATGACGATGGCTTTTTGCTCGAACCAGGAGAGCACCAGCGTCAGCGGCAGATCGTTGACCCCGCACTCGAACGCCTCGGAGAGTGCCAGCGCCAACTGAATGGCGGAGTAGGCATCGTTGCACTGGCCCACGTCCAGCAGACGGGGAATGCCGCCGATGTCGCCAAAGTCGAGCTTGTTGAACTTGTACTTGCCGCAACCCAGGGTGAGCAGCAGGCTGTCGCGCGGCGCCGCCTTGGCAAACTCGGTGAAGTAGGCGCGCTCGGCCTTGTCACCGTCACAGCCACCCACCAGGAAGAAGTGGCTGATCTCTCCGGCTTTGACCTTCTCAATCACCGCGGGGGCGGCCTGCATCAGGGCGTTGCGGGCAAAGCCGATGGTGATGAAGTGCTCGAGCTCAACGTGCTTGAAGCCTTCCAGCGCTTGGGCCTTGGCGATCACGGCGGAGAAATCATCCCCCTCCAGATGGGTGACGCCCGGCCAGCCGACGATGGAGCGGGTAAAGATGCGATCCGAGTAGTTGCCCACATTCGGGTCGATGATGCAGTTGGAGGTCATCACCACGGCGCCCGGGAAGTTGGCAAACTCCTTCTGCTGGTTTTGCCAGGCGGAGCCGTAGTTGCCCACCAGATGGGGGTACTGCTTGAAGAAGGGGTAGGCCAGCGCGGGCAGCATCTCGCCGTGGGTGTAGACATGAATGCCGGTCCCTTTGGTCTGCTCCAGAATGAGCTTGAGATCCATCATGTCGTGGCCGGAGACCAGAATGCACTTGCCGGGGAGCGGCGTGACCCTGACCCGGGTCGGCTCCGGATGGCCGAAGGCGCTGGTTTCACCGAGATCCAGCATCTCCATGATTTTGAAGTTGAGCTGACCGATCTCCATGGCACAGCTGAACAGCCGACCCATTTCGCTCGGGTCTGTGCTTAGCCAGCTCATGATGCGGTGGAATTCGGCGGCCACCTCGTCACTCTGCTGATCCAGCACCCGGGCGTGCTCCATGTAGGCGGCGGCGCCCTTGAGGCCGTAGAGGCAGAGCAGACGCAGCCCCATGATGTCTTCGTTTACCTCGTTCTTGCCCCGATTGGGGGCGGCTGGTGCGGCATGGGCAAGTTGCTCCAGCAGCTCGGCACCGGGTTCGAAGTAAGCGGAGTGTGGCAAGTCTTTGACCTGCACCGCCATGGTGCTCAGACGATCGGCCAGCTGCTGGCGATAGGCGAGGGCCAGATTGACATAGGCCACGATGCGATTCGAGTCGAAGTTGACGTTGGTGAGGGTAGCGAAGAAGGCCTTGGGCACGAAGGCATCGATTTCGCGATCTATGATGCCCTGCTCACGGGCGGCCAGCGCCCAAGCGCTGAGCCCCTGCAGGGTATAGATCAGTACATCCTGCAGATCCGAGGTTTCAGCCGTCTTGCCGCACATACCTTGTGCGTAGGCACAGCCGTTGCCAGCCGGGGTACGAATTGTCTGTTCACATTGCACACAAAACATCATGCCTCTCCTAATTGGACATTTCAGTTGTCTGTTTTGTGGCGATTCTATTCCTCTCGCGAAAAACTTAATAGGCATTCAATTTGCCAATTAAGATTCCCTTGATGCAGATCAAAAACAAAAAAAGCCGCCCAAACAGGGCGGCAAGCGGGTGGATAAAAGGAGAGACAACTCAGGTTTGCAACAGAACATAACAATCAGACGGATTGGGCCGTGGTCTGGTCAGGAGCTTTCGGCCCGGTACTTACTCAAGCCAGCATACGTACGCTGTAGTCGGCTTGGTTCACTATCAGGCCAGATAAGCGCGCAGCATCCAGACCAGTTTTTCCTGCTGCTGCACATAGTCGGAGAGGATGGAGGCTGTGCCCTCATCACCGGCTTCGGCGGCCTGACCCAGAATACGGCGCTGGGCGACCAGCAGTTCACGGAAGCTCTCCAGCAGGGATTCGACACAGGCGCGGCCATCGTGCAGCCCTTTTTGCTCCGGGATGGCAGAGACTTTCAGGTATTCAGTGAAGCTGTGCATTGGCACGCCATCCAGGGTCAGGATCCGCTCGGCCAGTGCATCGACTTTCAGCAGCAGGTCGTTGTAAATCTCTTCAAATTTCAGGTGCAGTTCGAAGAACTGGTTGCCACGGATATTCCAGTGGAAGCCGCGCACGTTCATGTAGAGGATCTGGTAGCTGGCCAGCAATTTGTTCAACTCGGCTGCCAGGGCTTGTGATTGAGCAGTATCAAGACCAATCGGGCTTTTCATCATTCACCTCCAGATTTGGAAATCGGTTTGAAATTCTCTTTCGGAACGCAGTCAGAGTAACGCCTTGCAAAATGCAGGGACAATTGCTTGTGCCTAACTGTTTGATAGCTAACGGCTATCAAACAGTACGCAGCAACAGGGGCAATGGATGAGTATTAGGGGAAGTATTTCTCGAGCAGCGCCATCAGGATGGCCTGGCACTCGCGGTCCGGTTCGCTATTGACCTTGCTGGCGCGAAAGTGGAGCTGAAAGGCGCCCATGACGGCGCGGCTCTGCTCATCCCACTGGCCAGTCTGGGGCAGGCCATAGCCATAGCGGGCCAGCTGTTGTTGCCACATGGCCGCATCCCAGTCGGGCAAGGGGCTGGCCAGCAACTCAGCCACCCGACCTTCATCGGGCCAGGCGCCGACTCCGTACGTCAGATAGAGCTGGCGCCAGGGGAAGTGGGGGCCGGGATCCTGCTTGCGCTCGGGGGCGACATCGCTGTGGCCCAGCACCTGGGTCGGTGGAATCTGGTAGCGGGCGACCAGCTCCCGGCTGAGGGCGCCGACGGCAGCAATCTGCTGCGGGGTATAGGGTTGCCAGCGGCGAGCATGGGGTGCCAGCGGCTCATCTTCTGCTGGATAGCCGAGGTTGACGATCTCGATGCCAAGGGAGCTGGCATTGAGCCCGGCATATTGGTGCCAGCGGCTGCGTCCCGCATGCCAGGCGCGCGCGCTGTCCGGCACCAGCTGATAGACCGGTAGCGGGGTCTCGTGGCTGTCGCGGGGGATCAGGTAGTGGGCGCTCACCTTGTGCTCCGGCTCGGTCAGCAGGCGCAAGGAGTTGGCATCGTCTTCGTCGGTGTAGTGGAGGATCAAAAAGGCGATCCGCTCGTTCAGGTTGGCGCTCTGATAGCGGGTCGAGAGCCGGTACTCGGATGGGGTACAACCACCCAGCAGCAGAACCAGTGGCAGAAAAAAGAGGGGAAGAAGACAGCGCCAGCGCCATCCCCCTGCGACAGCCAGTCTGCTGAACGTGGGAGGAGTGAGTCGCTGGCACATGTCGAAGGCCCTGTCTGGTCAGTCGCGCGGCTGGTTAGCCGCGGTATTTGGCCGTGAGACCGATCAGGAAGTTGCGCAGGATCTGATCCCCGCAATCCTGATAGTGCTTGTGATCCTTGGAGCGGAACAGGGCACTGAGCTCGGACTTGGAGAGGTTGAAGTCGGCGAGCTTGAGGGTGCCGAGCATATCCTCTTCCTTGAAGTTGAGACCGATGCGCAGCTTGCGCAGGATCATATTGTTGTTGATCCGGTTCGGGATCACCTGGGCCGGTGCATCTTCCCGCCCGCCGCGGCGCGCGATGATGAAACCGTCGAGGAACTGGCTCAGGGCCGAGTCGGGACAGGCAACATAGCCTGCCTCTTGCTCTTCACCTTCCGCCGCCTCTTTCATCAACCAGCTGTGCAGTTGGGCGTGAGTGACCGTCAGGTTGCCCTTGGCAAACATCTCGACCATCTGGTCGTTGCTGATGGTGAGGGCGTAGCGCAGACGGCGCAGAATATCGTTGTTGGTCATGCTGACTCCTGTGTAAACGGCGCAACTTTACCATCTGGCAGCCCTCGCGTCAGAAAAAGCGGGGGCCGATACAGTTCAGGTCAAGCTCATCAAGCCTTGCCGAGATAGCGGGGCGCCTCCTGGCGCACCAGTTCCAGCGCATCTTGCAGCTCCAGCAGCTCGGGTTCCAGCTCGCTGACCGGCACGCCGTCACGCAGCTGTTGCTCCAGCTGGGAGAGCAGCCGTTGCAGCCCCGGCACACCGGAATAGGCACAGCCACCGTTGAGGCGATGGAGCTGGGCCAACACTTCGCTATCTTCAATTTCGCCAGCCAGCGCGCTATCCAGCACTGGCTCGACCTCGTCGAAACTGGCCAGCAGCATGGTCAGCATCTCTTTGGCGAGATGCTCTTTCCCTGCCGCTTGCCGCACCGCCAGTGCCCAGTCGATCTGTTGGGCACCATTATTCTGGTGGCGGCGATGGGCAAAGTCGGTGATGAGCTGGGCCAGCATGCTCTCGTCGATGGGCTTGGCCAGGTAGTCGTCCATCCCCTGCCGGATCAGCCGCTCCCGTTCGCCGGGGATGGCGTGTGCGGTCACCGCCACGATCGGGGTGGTGGTGTTGAGGGACTGGTTGCGGATCGCCTGGGTGGCACTGATGCCATCCATGATCGGCATCTGGATATCCATGAAGATGATGTCGAACGGTTGGCTTTGTGCCTGCTTGACCGCCTCCTTGCCGTTTTTGCACACCACCACCTGACTCACCATCTCCTTGAGCATGGCGGCGATCAGTTTGAGGTTGGCGGCGTTGTCATCCACCGCCAGCACCTTGATTGGCTGCAACTGGCGCGGTGCAGGCTGGGCGGGCAGCTTCTGGCGGCTCGATTCCGGCGAGAGCAGGGCGTGCAGCAGCTTGCGGTGGTTGACCGGTTTGGAGAGACAGTGCTGGGCGCCATGGGCCAGCATCGCTTCATAGAGCGCCGGCTCGTGGCTGCTGAGCAGCACTATGGTGTTCTGCTGCTGGCCGTTCAGTCTGTCGAGACGGCCGATCACCTGCTGCGGCGTATGCAGGGTGCTGCTGCCGATGATCACCATCTCCTGCTCGCTCATCTCGGGCCAGGGATCATCGCTGGTCAGTGGGTGCACGTCGAGGCGCCACTCCGCCAGCAGGGCGAGCAGAGAGGCTTGCGCGAAGGGATCCGGTTCCAGCAGCCAGAGCCGTTTGCCACGGATCCGATCCAGCGGCAGTTGATCGGTCTGGGGCAGGGGGGAGACCTCCACATCCAGACTGAACGAGAAGATGGAGCCTTTGCCGAGTTCCGATTCGAAGCGGATCTGGCCGCCCATCTGCTGCACCAGCTTCTGGGTGATGACGAGGCCCAGGCCCGTGCCGCCATAACGGCGAGAGATGGAGGAGTCGGCCTGATTGAAGGCCTGGAAAAGCTGATGTTGCTGCTCTTGGGAGATGCCGATGCCGGTATCACGGATCTGGACGTTGAGCCTCACCTTGTGGTTGCCACTGCCGGTCTGCTCGATATGGACATCCACGTTGCCCTGTTCGGTGAACTTGATGGCGTTGCCGGTGAGGTTGGTCAGCACTTGTTGCAGACGCATGGGGTCGCCGGTGAGGTAGTCCGGCACATCGGCATCCACCCGCAGGGAGAGCTCCAGCTGCTTGTCGTGGGCGCTGGGGCCGAGCAGGTGCATGGTCTCGTTGAGGGTGTCGCGCAGGCTGAACGGGATATGCTCCAGCTGCAGCTTGCCCGCTTCCAGCTTAGAGAAGTCGAGGATGTCGTTGATGATGCCAAGCAGGTTGCGCGCCGACTTCTCGATGGTCTGCATGTAGTCGGTCTGGCTCGGGGTCAGGCTGGTTTTCAGCAGCTGGCGGGTAAAACCGATGACCCCGTTGAGCGGGGTACGCAATTCGTGGGACATGTTGGCCAGAAACTCCGACTTTACCCGCGCCGCCTCCTGCGCCCGCTTCTTGGCCATGTCGAGCTCGACGTTCTGGATCTCGATCTGCTCCAGGGTTTCGCGCAGGTCAGAGGTGGCCTGATCGATATTCTGCTGCATCTCTTCGTGATATTCGGAGAGCGCCTTGGCCATGGCGTTGATGCCGTTTTTCAGCATATCCAGCTCGCCGGTGAGCTGGCCGCTGACCCGGGTATCGAGCCGCCCCTCCCTGATCTTGTGCACCGCCTGCACCATGTTGGTGATGGGCTGGGTCACGCTCTTGACCAGACGGAAGCCAAACAGGGTACTGAAGGCGACCCCGATGAGCACCATGATCACCGCAAAGAAGGTGTCGCGGTACTGCAGCAGCATGGCCCTATCGGTCGCCATCTGCATCGAGATGTAGCCGATCATCGGCGGCTCTACATCGCTGGGCAGCGGGAAGCCATCCAGACTGGTTTCAGCCTGGATCGGGGTGCGCAAAATGATGTCGTCCCCCTGAAACGTCACGCTGGTCAGATCCGGAATAGGCTCGCCATCGGGCAGCCTGAGTCGGGTGAAATCCCGGTGATAGTTCGAGGTGACGAACAGCTGGTTGTCCTGGGTGAAGACAGCGATGGACTTGATGAAGGGGGAGTTCTTGCGGTGGGTCAGGCCAATCAGCCGCTTGAGGGATTCGCGACTGTGCTGGGTCATCCCGTATTCACTGGCGATTGCCAGTGGTTCGATGATGTTGATCCCCTGATCAATGAGGTTGTTTTCCAGCTGCTGGTAGCGGTGGAAGGTGAAGTAACCGGCCATCAGGCCACCGATGATCAGGGTCGGCAGGATGGTGAAGGCGAGAACGCGTGCTCTCAGGCCATATTTGGTCATACGAACAGGCCACCAGTGAACAGGGTTGGCGATAGGGTTGATGGCAATACACGGGCTCTGTGGCCGTATTTGGTCATACTATTATTCTTGTGGGACAATACCCGGCAGCAGATTCCACAATCATGACATAGCCACCTATAGGCACCAAGTTTTATGGCCCAGTTTTTCAAGCCCCAAAAGAAGTCCACCCAGCTCCAACGCATTGAATTTACGATAGACACCCTCGATCACCATTGCGTCGGTATCGGTCGCCATCAGGGCAAGGCGATCTTTGTCGAAGGGGCACTGCCTGGCGAGACCGTCAAGGCACGCATCACCGAAGAGAAAAAGCAGTATGGTCACGCCGCCTTGCAGCAGGTGGTGACCCCGGCAGCCAACCGTATCGCCCCCTTCTGCAGCCACTATCGCGAGTGCGGCGGTTGCAGTGCCCAGCACATGTCGGTTGCCGATCAGCAAGCCGCCAAGGCGGCCGGACTGGTCAGCCTGTTCGAGCGGTTGGGCAACATCAAGGCACCGGCGCTGGAGCCGGTACTGACCGGTGAAGATCGCGCCTACCGCCGGGTTTGTCGTCTGGCCATCAAATTTGACAAGAACGGTCGCTGCACCCGGGTCGGTTTCCGCCGCCGTAACAGCAACGATCTGGTGGAGATCGACGGTTGCCCTGTGCTGGCCGAGCCGCTCTCTGCGCTGATTGCCCCGCTGCGTGAGTGCCTCAATCGCCTCAAGAGCCAGCGCGAGCTGGGCCATGCGGAGCTTATCCAGGCCGAGCAGGGGATCATGATGCTGCTGCGCCACACCGGCCGCCCCAATGAGGCGGATCGCGCCCTGCTGGTGGAGTTTGCAAAAGCGCAGGGGATCGACCTCTATCTGCAAGCGGCCGATGATCGCATCGAAGCGCTGCAGCAACAATTTTCCCCATCCTACTCGCTGGATGGCCTGTCTCTTGCATTTGTCCCCGGTGATTTCATTCAGGTCAACGGCCCCATCAACCAGAGCATGGTTGAGCAGGCGCTGACATGGCTCGGGGCGAGCAAGGATGACAAGGTGCTCGATCTCTTCTGCGGCATAGGCAACTTCACCCTGCCGCTGGCCCGTCAGGCTCGCGAAGTGGTGGGTGTGGAAGGTGAACTGGCCATGGTGCAGCGGGCCGAAGAGAACGCCCGTCGCAACGGCATCAGCAATGCCCGTTTCTACAAGGCCGACCTGAGCGATGACATTGTCGGCATGTCCTGGGCGCGGGAAGGGTTTGATCTGGTGCTGCTGGATCCGGCTCGTCCCGGCGCGCTGGAAGTGATGGGACACGTCGTGAAACTTTCACCCAAGCGGGTGGTCTACGTCTCCTGTAACCCGGTCACCCTGGCGCGGGACAGTCAGGTGCTGGTGAAAGGGGGTTATCGTCTGGTGCGCCTCGGCATGCTCGACATGTTCCCTCACACCGGTCATCTGGAGTCCATGGCGCTGTTTGAACGGGAGTAAATGACTCATCAGTTCGGCGATACCGGATAGGTCATCCGGCATGTTTGTTACTCTTTGAGCAGGTGTGTATATGAAGTAATCCTGCTCATCGGTACGGCGATGCGGATATGTAATCTGGCATGTCTGCGGCTGTTTGAGCGGGTGTGTATATGAAGTAATCCTGCTCATCAGTACGGCGATGCAGATATGTAATCTGGCGTGTCTGCGGCTGTTTGAGCTGGTGTGATTGGGGTAATCTAGACCCTCGTCGTTCGGCAGGGCCTGTTGGCGCGCTCTATTGTCTTTCTGGACAATATGCCTTGAAAAGTGCGCTGGATATCCCCATTTGAGGCAATCTCATGAGGGGAGAAAGTGACAGCTTTCGGCCCGATAATTTAAAGGATTGATACCATGGTTGCGGTTCGCGATATTCATTTGAAAGACAACTTCACTTTGGAGGAGTGGGTCAGCTCGCTCACCCTGAGTGACAGTGACAAGGAGCAGTTGCGAACCGTCTACCAGTATTGCCTGACGTTGGGCGACGAGGCCCTCACCAGCAAGCTGCTGGTGCGCGGCATCGAGATGGTGGGCATCCTGCTGATGCTCAGCATGGATCTCGGTACTCTCAAGGCCGCCATCATCTACCCCTTTGTCGAAGCCGGTCTCATCAGCCAGGAGCGGATGGACGAGGACTTCGGGCCCAAGATCGCCAAGCTGGTGGAAGGGGTGCTGGAGATGGAGGCCATCCGCTCCCTGCAGACCCTCCATCGCAGCGAAACCTCGCCGGAGCAGGTCGACAACGTGCGCCGCATGCTGCTCGCCATGGTCGAGGATGTGCGCGCCGTGGTCATCAAGCTGGCCGAGCGGATCGCCTGCCTGCGGGAAGCGAAAAAGGCGGATGAAGAGACCCGGGTGCTGATGGCCCAGGAGATCACCAACATCTATGCGCCGCTCGCCAACCGGCTCGGTATCGGTCAGCTCAAGTGGGAGCTTGAAGATCTCGCCTTCCGCTACCTGCACCCGGAAACCTACAAGCAGATCGCCAAACAGCTGGATGAGAAGCGGCTCGATCGGGAGCGCTACATTCAGGAATTTGTGCGCTCCCTGCGCGATGCGCTGAAAGAGGCGGGGGTCGAGGCCGAGGTCTACGGCCGGCCGAAACACATCTACAGCATCTGGCGCAAGATGCAGAAGAAGCATCTCGAATTCAACGAGCTGTTCGACGTGCGCGCGGTGCGGGTGGTAACCAAGCGGCTGCAGGATTGCTATGCGGCGCTCGGCATCGTCCACACCCACTTCCACCACATTCCCCGCGAGTTTGACGACTACGTCGCCAACCCCAAACCCAACGGCTATCAGTCGATCCACACGGTAGTGGTGGGGCCGGAGGGCAAGACGGTCGAGATCCAGATCCGTACCGACCAGATGCATCAGGATGCCGAGCTCGGCGTCGCTGCCCACTGGCGCTACAAGGAGGGTCCGCAGGCTGGCGGCAAGGCCAACACCTTCGAAGACAAGATCGAGTGGCTGCGCAAGCTGCTCGCCTGGCAGGAGGATCTCTCCGAGAGTGGCTCGTTGCTGGAAGACCTGCGCAGTCAGGTGTTCGAGGACCGGGTCTATGTCTTCACCCCGAAAGGGGATGTCATCGACTTGCCGGCGGGCGCCACCCCGCTCGACTTTGCCTATCACGTGCACAGCATGATCGGCCACCGCTGCATCGGTGCCAAGATTGACGGCCGCATCGTGCCGTTCACCTATGCGCTGCAGACTGGGGATCAGGTGGAGGTGATCACCCAGAAGGAGCCGAACCCGAGCCGCGACTGGATGAACCCCAACGCCGGCTTCCTGCGCTCCAGCCGGGCGCGGGCCAAGGTGGCGACCTGGTTCAGAAAGCTGGATCGGGACAAGAATATCGTGGCCGGTCGCGAGCTGTTCGAGAAGGAGCTGGATCGCCACAACCTCAGCATGTCCAAGATCGACAAGGGCAACATGCTGCGCCGCTTCAATCTGGAGAGCACCGACGATCTGCTGGCCGGTATCGGCAGCGGCGATATCCGCATCAACCAGGTGCTCAACTATCTCGACACCTGTTACAACAAGCCGACGGCGGAAGAGGAAGATCGCCGCCTGCTGGAGAAGCTGGAGCAGAAGGCCAATGCGCCGATGCGCCACAAGCCCAAAGACCATATCGTGGTGGAAGGGGTCGGCAACCTGATGACCCATATCGCCCGCTGCTGCCAGCCCATTCCGGGGGACTCCATTCAGGGCTTTATCACCATGGGGCGCGGCGTTTCGATCCACCGGGAAGATTGTGAGCAGCTCAAGGAGTTGTCACGGCGCAACCCTGAGCGGCTGATCGATGCGGTGTGGGGGGAGAACTACTCCGGCGGCTATGGCCTCACCATCCGGATCATCTCCAACGATCGCTCCGGCCTGCTGCGCGATATCACTACCGTGCTGGCCAACGAGAAGATCAATGTGATGGGGGTGCGCTCGCGCTCCAACGTGCGCGAGCAGACTGCCGAGATCGACATGGAGCTGGAGATTTACAACATCAACGCCTTCAACCGGGCGTTGGCCAAGCTCAGTCAGCTTAACGACGTGATCAGCGCCAAGCGGCTTTGATATCGAACCGACCGGCCCCAGTGGCCGGTCTGCATTTACGACCCTTTTTGAACGAATCGAAAGCGAATATCCCATGTCCCAACGTTATGACCTCTCTCAATTGCTCGATATCATGGCTCGCCTGCGCGATCCGCAAAACGGCTGCCCCTGGGATCTTAAACAGGACTTCCAGACCATAGTGCCGCACACTCTGGAAGAGGCCTACGAAGTGGCCGATGCCATCGAGACCGAAGATTGGCAGGGGCTGAAAGGGGAGCTGGGGGATTTGCTGTTTCAGGTGGTGTTTTACGCCCAGCTGGGTAAAGAGCGGGGCTTGTTCGACTTTGCCGATATCGTCGATACGGTGAGCGAGAAACTCATTCGCCGTCATCCCCATGTTTTTTCCGATGCAGACCTTGCCAACGAGCAGGCGGTAAAAGCGAACTGGGAGGCGGAAAAAGCCAAAGAACGAGCGGCCCTCGACAAAGAGAGTGTGCTGGACGATATCCCGCTCTCGCTGCCAGCCCTGACCCGCGCCGCCAAAATTCAGAAACGTTGCGCCACCGTCGGTTTTGACTGGAAGACGTTGGGGCCTGTGGTGGACAAGATCCACGAAGAGATCGACGAGGTGATGGAAGAGGCATTGATGGCCGATGTGGACGAGGCGCGGGTGAGCGACGAGCTCGGCGACCTGTTGTTTGCCACCGTCAATCTGGTGCGTCATCTGGGCAAGGATCCGGAGCAGGTGCTGCGCGGTGCCAACGCCAAGTTCGAACGTCGTTTTCGTCAGGTTGAGCAGATAATCGCCGCAGAAGGCTTGAAAATGACCGATTGCACCCTCGAAAAGCTCGATGCCGCCTGGGATAAGGCGAAGGAAACCGAGCAAAGTTGATTTGGCGCAAGATGGGGGGGCGGTGAGCCTGATAGATTTTTGCTCATTGTTTGGGAGAGGGGTTTTTGGTATACTGTTTCCCCGTCCTGCTTCATCCCCGAAGCACCCCTTAAAATTCCCTAAACTTCTTTCAGGTTCAGCATGACGACCAAATATATTTTTGTTACTGGTGGCGTTGTTTCATCCCTCGGCAAAGGCATTGCCGCAGCTTCTCTGGCAGCCATTCTGGAAGCCCGTGGTCTGGATGTGACCATCATGAAACTGGACCCGTACATCAACGTGGATCCGGGCACCATGAGCCCGACCCAGCATGGTGAAGTGTTCGTAACCGAGGACGGGGCCGAAACCGATCTGGATTTGGGCCACTACGAGCGTTTCATCCGCACCAAGATGACCCGTCGCAACAACTTTACCACCGGCCGTATCTACGCCGACGTACTGCGTAAAGAGCGTCGTGGTGACTATCTGGGCGCCACCATTCAGGTTATCCCGCACATCACCAACGCCATCAAAGAGCGGGTGATTGCCGGTGCCGAAGGCCATCAGGTTGCCATCGTCGAAGTGGGCGGTACTGTGGGTGACATCGAGTCCCTGCCGTTCCTCGAAGCCATTCGTCAGCTGGCTGCCGAAGTGGGCCGCAACAATGCCATGTTCATGCACCTGACGCTGGTTCCTTACCTGGCTGCTGCCGGTGAAGTGAAGACCAAGCCGACCCAGCACTCCGTCAAAGAGCTGCTCTCCATCGGTATCCAGCCGGATGTGCTGATCTGCCGCTCCGACCGTGCCATTCCGGCCAACGAGCGCGCCAAAATTGCCCTGTTCTGCAACGTGCCCGAGCGCGCCGTCATCTCCATGAAAGACGTCGACTCCATCTACAAGATCCCGGCACTGCTCAAGTCCCAGAATCTGGACTCCTACTTCACCGAGCGTTTCGGTCTGGAGTGCAAAGAGGCTGACTTGTCCGAGTGGGAACAGGTTATCTACGAAGAGGCCAACCCGACTGGTGAAGTGACCATCGGTATGGTCGGCAAGTACGTCTCCCTGCCGGACGCCTACAAGTCCGTCAACGAGGCGCTCAAGCACGGTGGTCTGAAGACCCGTCACTCCGTCAACATCAAGTACATCGACTCTCAGGATATCGAGACCCGTGGCGCCGAGCTGCTGGAAGGTTTGGACGCGATCCTGGTGCCGGGTGGCTTCGGTGAGCGTGGTGTGGAAGGCAAAATTCTGGCTGCCCAGTATGCCCGCGAGAACAAGATCCCCTACCTGGGTATCTGCCTCGGCATGCAGGTTGCCATGATCGAATTCGCTCGCAACGTCGCGGGTATGGAAGGGGCTCACTCCTCCGAGTTCAAGAAAGATTGCGCGTACCCGGTCGTCGGCCTCATCACCGAGTGGGTGGATGAAGAGGGCAACGTCGAGACCCGTACCGAGAAGTCTGATCTGGGCGGTACCATGCGTCTGGGTTCCCAGCTCTGCCACCTGGTCGAAGATTCCAAGGTGCGTCAGATGTACGGCAGCCCGACCATTTACGAGCGTCACCGTCACCGTTACGAAGTCAACAACAAGCTGCTGCCGCAGATTGAAGCGGCAGGTCTGAAAGTGACCGGTCTCTCCGCCGACAAGAAGTTGGTGGAAATCATCGAGATCCCGGATCACCCCTGGTTCGTGGCTGCGCAGTTCCACCCGGAGTTCACCTCTACTCCTCGTGATGGCCACGCTCTGTTCGCCGGTTTTGTGAAGGCGGCAGGCGAGTATCAGAAGCGTAATTTGAAGTAATTGAAAATAAATGCGGTTGGGGCACTGTGCCACAGCCGCTTTTTTTGGCATATTTTTGTTGTTTTTTTACGAAACCTGAGGAAATACACATGTCCAAGATCGTTAAAGTGATCGGTCGTGAAATCATCGACTCCCGTGGTAACCCGACCGTTGAGGCCGAAGTTCACCTGGAAGGTGGTTTTGTTGGTATGGCAGCCGCTCCGTCTGGCGCGTCCACCGGTTCCCGCGAAGCGCTGGAACTGCGTGACGGCGACAAGAGCCGTTTCCTGGGTAAAGGCGTGCTGAAAGCCATCGAAGCCGTAAACGGCCCGATCGCTCAAGCTCTGCTGGGTAAAGATGCCAAGGACCAGGCCACCGTTGACCAGATCATGATCGACCTCGACGGTACCGAGAACAAATCCAAGTTCGGCGCCAACGCCATCCTGGCTGTTTCCCTGGCTAACGCCAAAGCTGCCGCTGCTGCCAAAGGCATGCCGCTGTACGCCCACATCGCCGAGCTGAACGGCACCCCGGGTGTTTACTCCATGCCGCTGCCGATGATGAACATCATCAACGGTGGTGAGCACGCCGACAACAACGTCGACATCCAGGAGTTCATGATCCAGCCGGTTGGCGCCAAGACCCTGAAAGAAGCCGTTCGCATGGGCGCAGAAGTGTTCCACAACCTGGCCAAAGTGCTGAAGTCCAAGGGCTACAACACTGCAGTTGGTGACGAAGGTGGTTTCGCTCCGAACCTGAAATCCAACGCCGAAGCGCTGGAAGTTATCGCTGAAGCCGTTGCCGCTGCCGGTTACAAACTGGGCACCGACATCACCCTGGCTATGGACTGCGCTGCTTCCGAGTTCTACGACGCAGAGAAGAAAGAGTACAACCTGAAAGGCGAAGGTCGTGTCTTCACCTCCAACGGTTTCTCCGACTTCCTGGCTGACCTGACCACCAAGTTCCCGATCGTCTCCATCGAAGATGGCCTGGACGAATCTGACTGGGAAGGCTTCGCCTACCAGACTGCTGAACTGGGCAAGAAAATCCAGATCGTGGGTGACGACCTGTTCGTAACCAACACCAAGATCCTGAAGCGCGGTATCGACAACGGCATCGCCAACTCCATCCTGATCAAGTTCAACCAGATCGGTTCCCTGACCGAAACTCTGGCTGCCATCAAGATGGCCAAAGACGCTGGCTACACTGCAGTCATCTCCCACCGCTCCGGTGAGACCGAAGATGCTACCATCGCCGACCTGGCTGTTGGTACCGCTGCTGGCCAGATCAAGACCGGTTCCATGAGCCGTTCTGACCGTGTTGCCAAGTACAACCAGCTGATCCGTATCGAAGAAGCTCTGGGTGCCAAAGCTCCTTTCCGCGGTCTGAAAGAAGTTAAAAACCAGGCTTAATTTGCTGGTTTGCCAGCCTCGGCTGGAATGAAAAAAACCGGAACCCTTGGGTTCCGGTTTTTTTATGCCTGATCCTTGCCACAACGCCCTGAGAGGCGAGGGCGTTGTGCCTCTGGTATCGGGTCAGACAAAGGGGAGCGTGCGCTGATAGCGCCCTGCATGCGCCCTGAATCCCAGTTTTTCAAACAGGGCGATAGAGCGGACGTTATCTGCATCGATATCTGCGGTGAGGCTGGTGACTCCCAGTGTGCTGGCGTGGGCGAACAGCAATCCCAGCGCTTCCGACATAAACCCTCTGCGCCAATAGGCCGCATTGAGCAGGCAGCCCACCTCGCAGCTGTGGCCCGCCTCGCTGAAACTGTGCAGGCCGCAGGTACCGATCACCTTGTTGCCCTCCCGCTCGACAATCGCCCACTCCAGCGACTTCCCCGTTTGCTCCAGCCGTACCACGCTCGCCATCATCTGCGCCACCATGGCGGGAGAGGTAAAGCAGGGATCAGAGGCAAACTCCATGGTCAGCGGATTGCCATAAATCTCGAACAGATCGGCAGCATCCTGCGGGCCAATGGTGCGCAGCACAATCCGAGTGCCGGTTAAGTCAGGCTTCATTTATCTCCTTGGCGCATTCGCCAAACAGTGATTGGCTGTGATTGCAAATGGAGTCAGACACCGACTGGTGGCCGTCGGTGTCTGATGGTAACTAGATCTGTACAAGCGAGTTAAAGCATATCCGTCACAAAGTACTGCACCACCTCTGTCAAGTCATGCTTCAGATACTCTTGCGTGTGAGCTTGTTCAAAGTGATATTTGAAATCATCTTCGCTGTTAAACCTTTCCCACAGCAAGAAACGGCTCTTATCATCTACACATTGATGAAGTGTGAAAATAGAGCAACCAGGCTCTTTTAGAGTCTCTTCGCAAAGTTCTTTCAAGTGTTGGCGAGCTTTATCGATGTTTTCAGGAACTTTGACCTTTAGCTCGGCAGTAATGTAATAACCGGGATTAAACATAAATGACTCCTTTCAATGGAATCTGCACGCTAATCCCTCGAGTTCACTCTAGGTCAAGCATTTTTTGGTCGTAGGCATCTATTTTGTAAAGCACAATATTCAGTTCACCATTGAGTCTTGTTATCTCTTGTTCAAGGTTGGTTTTATGAGCGACAAGCAAAGACTTCCTTTCTGACAAGGTTGTAGAGCCGGCTTGGCGTAGCTTGGCAAATGACTTTATTTCCGCTAGCGGCATTCCGGTAGACTTTAAACGTTTAATCCAGGTTAACCATTCAATATCTGTTTTATCGAAAATACGTTGGCCGGATTCATTTCTACGGATATTCAGTAATAGTCCTTCTTTCTCATAATATCGCAGTGTATGAATGGAAATATTTGTCATCTCTGCGACTTCAGAAATCTTCATGATATCTCCATGAAATTTTATATGAGGTTAAACGGCGGAATGATAAGAAGTCGTGAAATTAACTAAAAAATATAAAGGTGGAGTTGGTTACGCATTATTTTTGAGTGCTTTGTTACTTTGTAGCCTGGCATCTATTTTATTCGAAAAATCTGAAAAGCCATCCAAGTCAAAAGGGGCATAGATTTTCTTGCGACTGTTGGTGCGAATAACCAGGCAATTTACTATTAGTAACATTTCCATGCTCACACCGATCATCTCTGTATAGGGTATGGATACTTTCCGGAAAAAGCGGTTTCTACCTATCACGTCCTCATTTCTTAGTTCGACAGAAAACAATCTGGAGGCTTGAGCCATTGCGAATAATACAACGAAGGATGCTAGCAGGATTTTTAAATATTGGTAAAAGAGCCAAGAGCCCAACTCCATGTCGAGTTGGGTTTTGTATGTACTGAGTGCAACAAACCCGGCAAAAATAAAAGTGATAAATATAAAGAACCGCTTGCTCATGGAGAGTAATGGTTGTTTCCAATTTAATGAATATTTCATTGTCTATTCCAGTTGGATTAAAATAACATCTACTTAATCAGTGAATGGCAGCGGATCTCTACCTTGTCAGGGAAATTTACCATAGAGATATTGAATTTTCCGGATTTTTTTTGGCTGGTATATTCGCGATTCGCACCTACGGGCTTGAAATGTTTGTTAGCTATCTTTTTCACAGTGTAGAGGGAAATGCTGCGAAACACCCATTGCAGAACCATGCGATAATCTAAGATGTGTATCGCGATAATGGGTATAGCAATTATCAACTAAGTTAATTGTAGCTTTTAGTGCAACCTGTACCTCTTGCACAACTAGCTCGCAAATTTTATCTCGGGAGTTTTCGTAGATGCCCACTAGATCGTACCCAGTATTATCGATAACTGTGCCCTCCATCCATGACATATTTTTGAACATCTGATCATCACCAGTATAAAGCTCACTGAAACCTTTATGAGCTCGTTCATTACGATCTGTTCTCAATTCCTCACCAGTTTTGTCTAGAATTTTTAAGGATTCTAGAATGTCAGGGTGTTCGGTTTTAAGCACTTTATTTAGCTGCTTAATATTCAACTGAAAATCAGAGAGGCCTAGTTCCAAAACTTCATTCACAAAATGAAAAGCGATATCTCGCAGGCTAGAGAAACGAAATAAAGTTAGGTCAACTATAGACTTTAGCCAGTCATATCTATTTATATCTTGAACGCTCGACTTCACTGGAACAGTTTCAACTCCAAGCATTTGAGGTATTACTCGTAAATCGATGAACTGCTGTTCAAGCATATTAAATCTAACATAAGTTAAGTGTGCATAAGCCATATGTGGATCAGCTTCAGAGAATTCTTGCCAGTTTTGATAAGGTAAGTCATTGAGAAAATAGCAATTTATCGAATCATATAGAACACCTTTGAAGCTAGATTTTTCTAAATCCCACCAGTGATACTCATTATTCATAAAAACTCACAAATTCTGATTGATGGCTAATAATGATTAGATTAAGCCCGATAAAGGCTGTTTTTAATAATGTTTGAAATGATCTTTTTATCTTCCATCGTATTAAGCTGAACGTGTTCATTTGATATTTTTTTTACACGACCCTACGGCTGTATAGAAAATAAATATTGGGCGGTACTATTATTATCAGATCGTTACGCCATGAAAGCCCCATTAATTAGTGCTCCGCTTTCTTGCTAAAACCGAATCTCCACCGACTCCACACTACGCTTTGCCTCGCCGTGATAAACCGCTTCGATATTATTGCCATCCGGGTCGAGGACAAAGGCGGCGTAGTAGCCGGGATGATAATTGCGCTCGCCGGGGGCGCCGTTATCTTTGCCGCCATTGGCCAGCGCGGCCTGATAAAAGCGATCCACCATGGCGCGATCTTTTGCCTGAAAGGCGAGGTGGTGGCGACCGGTCAGTGCCCCCAGCGCGGCGGGGCTATCGACAGAGGTGACAAACAGTTCGTCTGCCCAGAAGTAGCCCTCCCCTGTGCCGCCCAGCGGAATATCGAGGGTGGTGAGAATGGCCGTATAAAAGCGCTGGCTGGCGACCAAATCTTTGACCACCAGTTGGATATGGTCGATCAAGCGACCTCGATACAGGGTTTGTGTTTCCATACACCACCTTGATTTGCATGTTGTGGGTGAGTCACCGGCTTGGCAGGCAGGGGAATTGGCATGGCTACCGCCCCTGAATTTCAGCTTCCAGTCTGCTGCGGTTCACCAACGGGATGGGGTTGGCATGGCTCATGGGAGACTCCGACGAGGCAAGTGTTGCCAAATGGCAATATTAACCATGGCGCTGTGGAGAGAAAGCTCAATATTGAGATTTTCTGTGCAAGATCAATAAATTAATCAAATGTCGCCTACGATTGATGACGTGCCGAGATAGCGTGAACAGCCATTCTTTATCAATCCCCATAGAATATTCATGGTCATATCTGGCTTGAACCAGCATAAAACTCTTTGTTATTGTCCGCGCTCCCCGCTGAAACAGCTTATTTATCTATAAATCAACAAGATAGCATTATGCGGTGGCGTCGCGGGGGCATCAGCTATCGGGAAGGAGAGTTATGAAGTCGCAGTTAAAAGTGGCGCTGGCCATGTTGGCCCTGTTCGTCGTCCAAGGCTGCACAGCCCCGGATTCATCCACCAAGCACAATGCTCCCGGCCCGGTGCTGACAGTGCATTACGAAAGCGCCCCCCTGATCCCCGTCACCATAGCGGGTGAGCAGTACCAGTTTTTGCTGGATACCGGGGCCAGTATCACCTTTATCGATCGTCGTCTGGCCAGCCGTTTCAAGGCGCTGACCTTAAGCGAATTGCCCAGGGCCTATCAGGCTGATTTTGCCACTGTGAGCAGCGTGTCGAGCCAACTGGGCAGCGAGCAGCTTGGCTTTGTTGAGCCGCAGCCCTTCTCGCTGGGGTCGGTCACCATTGATGACAGCGATCTGTGGGCAACAGTTGATTTCGATCTCTTCTCCCAGTCTCTTGGCAGCCGTATCGATGGCATCCTCGGGATCGACACCATCCGCCGTTTCAACTGGGTGTTTGATCGCGACAAGCATCAGCTCATAGCTTCGCTGACGGCACCGTCGGCAGCCACGTTCGAGCGTTGCATCGGCTATGAAGACAGCTACAACCGCTCCCCGGCAGTGTATCTGACCCACGGCGAGAGCAGTGTGCGCATGTATCTGGATACCGGGGCCGATCAGAGCTATGCCGACCATGCCTTTATCGACTTTATGGCGAGCCAGAAGGCGATCTCTGGCGAAGATGCCTCGCCACGCAAAGGGGTGGACGCCAGCGGTATGGTAGAGGGGCGTGACCATATCCTCACCGGCCTGCATTTTGATGAGCGCCAGCTCGGTGAGCTGCGCGTGTCGGAAAACAGCAATGAGCAGTATGGTCTGGGGCTGGATTTTGTTAACCGCTTCAATCGCTTTGCGATCATGCCCGGGCGGATGATGCTCTGCTACGACGCCGACAGCCTGGCGCGCAAAGTGCCGCCAGTCCTGCGCAATATCGGGGTGCGTTTTGATGGCGAGCATCTGCAGGTCTACTACAGCGACGAACGGGATCTTGCCCCCTATGGTCTGGCCAACGGCGACATTCTGGAACAGATCAACGGGGTGGCTTATCGTCCCCTCGAGATCGACAAGGTGCGTGAACTGCTCAGCACCGGCAAGCCGGGGTCGCTCAAGTTGCGGATTGTGCGGGAAGGAAAACCGCTGGATATCGCCATCTAGTCAAGGTGGGGCGGCAAGATGAGCCGCCCCTATGAGCGTCAGCCCTTGGTCGGATTTTCCATGCAGGTGAGGGTTGGCTGGCCGTAACGCTCCAGCGTGGCGTCGTCCCCCTTGATGAAGAAGGTGAGGTTTTGCCCTTCATAACGGGCGCCGCTGGCGCTGGGGGCTTCATAGGCGAGCACTTGTTGCTGCTTGTCGCCCTCGCTCAGGTTGATCACCGCGGCGGGCAGCTTGGCATCGTTATAGAAGTAGGTGGAGAGAGTGACGCTCTTGCCGCACTTGTAGTTGACCGGTGCCGGCACCATCAGCTGGCCGCCGCTGATCTGCAGTTCGGTGATCCGCAGCAGGTAGTTATCTTCCACACACTGGCGCAGATCCTGCCCCTTCCAGCAGTCGTTACGCCCCTTGATCCAGCCGCGCTGCATGGCGCGCTCTGTCTTGAGCTGTTCGGGAGAGAGCGCAGCAATCGCCTTGGGGTAGAGGGCAGCCAGTTCGTTATCAAGGGTGGCCAGTCCGGCATCCTTGCAGATCAGAGTTTCGACCGACCCTGACGCTTTGGTGCAGTCAAAGGAGGGGGTTGCGGCGCTGGCGAGCAGAGGGGCAAACAGCAGGGTGGCAAGCAAGGTCTTGTTCATCGATAGATTCCAGCAATGAGGAGGGCATATCTGCCTACTACAGCACACTCTACAGGGCAATGCAGCAGGGGAGCCGAGCGTACTTGCGCTGCTGAATGGCTGCCAAACGGAAAAACCCGACACTCCTGGCCGGAATGTCGGGTTTTTTGTGGCCGCGATAAAGGGGGGAGGCGGGTTGCCCGGTTGATCAGGCCAGCGCCAGTTGCTGACTGCGGGCGCGCCACAGCCGCTCGTGGAAGAAGAACACCACGGTATTGATGGCCGGTTCGATCATCGCCATCACACCACCGGTGAGCAGCTCGCCGCTCAGCAGGAAGGCCACCCCGAAGGCCACCGAGAAGTGGACCACCGCGAAGCTGCTGGTCTTGGCCTGCAGGCTGTGCTTTGGCTTGAGCTTGTGCCAGCCAAGGTCATGAAAGTAGAAGGCGACCGTGTTGACGGCGGGCTCGATCAGGGCGATCAGGCTGGCGGTCAGCAGCTCACCGGTCAGCAGGTAGGCCACGGTAAAGGCGACACCGAAGTGCAGGATGGCAAAGCTGATGGTCTTTTTCATGATGGCGGCTCCCTCTGTTGATAATGAGAGTATCTGCCGAAATGAGATTAAATGAAAACTATTCTCATCTATTGCCGAAATAGAGAGAACCTATCGACGGGCGAGTGGCCGGTGAGGTTCAGCGGTTGCCAATCGCAGCCAAGGCGATAAAGTACAGGTTCTTCACACTTGCCCATGAAAAAGGATCTTTCATGAATATCAATGCCACCCTGCTTGGCCAGTTCATTGCGTTGCTGATGGTCATCGTCGGCGTCATCGCCTGGCGACTGGCGCGCCGCAAGAGCGAGCATCCGGCGCTGGTCACCCTTATCTGCTCCCTACTCTGTCTGTTTCCGCCCTTTGGCCTGCTGGCCCTGTTGCTGGTTGCGCTGAAACAGGATCTGCCCGCCCGCTCATAGGGCGGGCTGGTTCAGGCTGCCGCACACACCGGCCGCACCAATAGAAAAAGCCCCGTGATGGGGCTTTTGCTTTTGAACTCGGTGAGCAGAAGACCTTGGACACCCATCTTTTGGGTTCGGGCTCTGCTACGCCTTGCTCAAAAAGGTGGGTGTCCCAGATTTGTCCCAGATTTGGAGATTTGCTGCATTTCTTATACTCCCGTTACTTTGTTACGGCCAATCGGGAACGTTTTTGTAAAGAGAGCTGGTGCCAAGCAGCCGCTTGGTACTGCTCACATCAGCCTCAACATAATTGGCAAAATTATTCATTGCATAGTCAGCAAGCTCTTGTGCACTTATCTGTAAACTCATGTCACTCGGTTCAACGACTTGCAGCCACGCTGTCCTGCCAGCCTCTACAGCGATAACGGCATAAAGATTGACCTGATCAGATCGGCAGACTAGCGCGACGCCATCGATAATCTGCGGTTTATTGCCGGTATTCAGGCAGTGGTCGAAGAAGTCAGCATAGATGCCCACAACACCAGGCAATTTGACCGTTAATTTTTCCTGGATAGCATAGGAGGAGCGGAAAAACTTACCTCTCGGAAAATCAAATGTGTCATCAACCGAAACCATGAGAACGCTGAATTTGTCATGTGCGAACTCAATTCCCGATGCAGGTGTGTTCTGGGAAGGGTTGGATTGGCAACCAGCTATCAAAAATGCACTGGCAACTACAGGTATCAGGTTCTTCATTTTTTCCTCGATTTCAGTACTTCATGCACATTTCAACGCATTTCGGTCATGAGGCTATTTGCTCTACTTTAAGACCTTGGACACCCATCTTTTGGGTTCGGGCTATGCTACGTCTTGCTCAAAAAGGTGGGTGTCCCAGATTTGTGATGTGGTTTGTTAGGCGCTTTACCAGAACCTATTTTGGAGCGAAGGGATTTCTAATTGCAAATCATCTGCATATTCAAAATTTTCTTCATTGTTATCAGACATATGTAACTCAGTGGCGTATGAGCGCAACCAGAGCTTCCTGTCTTCGGCCGAGAGCGCATATCCTTTAAGCTCTTCTGTTCCTTTAAGGCGATCCGGATATGCCCAACCTTTTTTTTCAAGTTTAGTAATCGTAACAATCAAGTGAGCCAACAAAGGTTGTTCAGGTGACACAATTTTATGGAACCAAGGCCAAAATCCTTCATCTCCTGGAGATGCTCGCCAGCCTTTCACTTCGTTTACCTCAGTCAAGTTAGCGTATGGGTGAGAGTGGAACGTTCCTACTAATTCGATATTTGGCCAATATTTTTCGAAAAAGCGTTTTTTCGCGATTATTGAATTTAAATCAGGCTGAACCCAATCCTGATGTCTTAAAGCAGATGTCTCCACTGTAGCCATTGTAGCTACTACCCGAGCGGGTAAATTTCCTTTTTGAGGAATCGAATAACCCCATAACAACCCGAAGGTCTCCAAGTTTTTATGCGATTTACCATTTTTATGCGCCTTATGTTCAAACTCGTAAGCCTCTATGGCCGTAGTGAATAGTTGAGGTACAACATGATCTTCAATCACTATATTTTTATTCATTTTTTAATCCTTAAAATAATTTGAAACTTTTCTGGCGCCTAACACCCTGCTAAGGGGTGAGCAATGCACTAGGAAAGCTACCGCACACCAACTTAATCACAAAACCCAAAGCATCCTAAAAATGCCAAGCATTGCGAATCCCTCTTAAGCAGTTTGTTAGCCGAATATGCTGGAGTTAAACATCAATCCCTCGAACAGCTTGTTTGTCTGGAATGATGTAATGACCTAGTTTTGGCTGTCCTCGATATGCGGCTATATCTTTATATGTGTTAGTAATACCACCAATGAATGCTAGTATTTCATCATAATCATCTGACGCAGGAAAGTGCTTCCAAAACTCAAACCCTTCCATCCACGTATAACCTTTTCCTGCAATGCAAATAGCTTTTATACTAGGCCGATTTATCTCCCCATAGTACGATTTATATCGCTCAGCTTCCGAAATTTGGCTACCGGTTAATGTACTATCAAGACCAAATAGAACACTAATTGGACTTACCGCTGGCGTTTGAATTGCTTGGCCATTTTGGTCAAAAAAACCTGGCAGAAAGCTAAATGTTTCCAAAAAAGAAGCGCTGTCATGAGCAACTCTTAGATCTTTCATTGTCAGTTTTGTTTTCACTTCAATTACGTATAAAACAGCTTCAATTGGGAAAATACCTGTGGTTTCATCAAACAACACCGGAGGCAATATGGATTTGTCATAAAGTATAATGTCAATCTGATTCGACATTTTCCCCGTTGCTTGTTCAACAACCTGTCCAGTTCCCACACCGATATCTGCTGGCAATAGCGGCCGAAATAATTTGGAAATCAGAATCTCTAACACTGTCCCCTTTACACCTTGATGTGTCAGCTTGCTCGCAGCTTTAGCTTCAGTGATTGCTCCAATCACTTTTGCCCTAAAAAAGTCTTGATATATGGTCATTTAAAGTACCTATTCTATGACAAGTCGGCTAACAGTGATTAGATAGAAGGCGGCACTAATCCGTTAGCAGAGCATTCCATATAACTCCGTAACATTTTCATTGCCGCCAAGTAAAAACAACCATTAAATCATAACGTCATCAGCTTTCTTCGCATGCTGGGCGTATTCGCTTGACTTCCTCTTTTTGCGCCACCGTTACTACAGTATGAAAAATCAGTGCTCAGCACACTCTTGGCAAGCGCCGCCAAAGCACGCCTGCGTGAGCGGGTCAGAAATCAGCATAAGGCTGTCACCATGTTGACTGGGTAGTCGTGGGCAACGTTCGCTTATCCATTCCATCCGGCATGGCTACCGCCCCTGAATTACAGCCTCCAGTCTGCTGCGTTTAACCAACTGGATGGGGTTGGCATGGCTCATGGGGTGACTCCTACGAGGCTTTGTTGCCAATCGGGTATATTAGCGGCGGGTAGACGGAGGGAAAGGACCAGATGGCCGATTTCTGATCTGGATCGGCTAATTAGTCAATAACGACTGATCTGGTGCGCAGATGGGGCGGGTGCTGCCATTGGTGAGGAAAACAGTTAGTGGGTAAAAGCGCTGGCAGGTAAAAAACAAGAAGCCCCTGAACGGGGCTTCTCTTTGCTGGCCATGCCGTCACTGTGAACGGTTTGGGTGAGCGACTTGCTGGCGCGTTGACCGGGCGCCAGAGCGGGCTGGTGCAGGTTTACTCTTCGACCTTGTTCAGCCACTCCACCTTGTACTGGGCGCCTGCGCCCTGCGCCAGCTTGGCACAGAGCGGTTTCAGGAAGGCTTCAATCTGCTCGTCCAGCATCCAGGGCGGGCTGATGATCAGCATGCCTGAGCCGTTCATGCCCCAGTCGGCAGTCTGACCGGCCACTTCCAGCTCGGCCACCAAGACGTTGCCGAAGTTCTCTCGCTTGATGGCGCGCAGCATGTCGCGGGATTTGTCTGCCTCTTGCCCGAGGATCGGATACCAGAGGGCGTAGATGCCGGTCGCCCAGCGCTTTTGCGCCTTTTTCAGGGTATCGACCACGGCGAAATAATCTTCTTTGAGCTCATAGGGCGGGTCGATCAGCACCAGCCCGCGGCGCGGGGTGGGCGGCAGCAGGGCGATCAGCCCCTCGAAGCCGTCACGGTGGTGTACGGCGACGCGAGGGTCATAACCCATGTTGGCGCGCAGATCTTCGACCTCGTTGTTGTGCAGCTCCATCAGCGCCAGCTTGTCCTGCTCGCGGGTGAGGCGACGGGAGAGCTCCGGCGAGCCGGGGTAGTAGTGCAGCTGGCCATCGCTGTTCATCTCTTCGATGACGCCGAGATAGGGAGCCATGGCAGACCACTGGGCCCGCTCGTCCCACAGGCGGCCGATGCCGTCGGCATACTCCGCCTTCTTCTGGGACCAGTCGCCGCGAAGGTCGTAGAGACCGCCACCGGCATGGGTGTCCAGCACGATGAAGGGTTTCTCCTTCTTCTTGAGGGACTCGATGATCAGGGCCTGAACGGCGTGTTTCAGCACGTCGGCATGGTTGCCGGCGTGAAAGGCGTGGCGGTAGCTCAGCATATTAGATCTCTGAGGGGGCCCTGCTGGGCACCCAGTAACGATAGATAGTTCAACAAATTGCGGCTGTTGCCGCGAAACAGGGAGAGGCTGCGCAGGGTCTGCAACAGGACGCCCTGTTGCAGCCGCTCCAGCTCCAGCTCGTGGGCCAGCATCGACTGATACTGCTGCTCGTCGAGTCGCGTCTTGGCGCTCTGGCGCAGGGCGCGCCACGGGGTCAGCACCGCCTCGGTCTGCACCAGCGCCGGTTGCAGATCGGTGAGATCGACCACGATGCCGAGCTGATCGAGCCGGTGCAGCAGCAGCGCCAGATTGACGTTGCCCCCCTGCTCCTGCACGGTGAGCCAATCCTGGCTGCGCTCACCATAGACCTTGCCGCTCCAGTGCCAGAAGCCGATCGGCGTCGGCAATTCGTGGACCGCGACCCGCTCGCTGGCCATCAGCTGTTCGTCACGCAAAGAAGGCCTGCTCCATGGTTTCCAGCTCTTCGGAGAGGCTCATCCACTCCAGCTCCACCTCTTCCAGCTGCTCCTTGAGGGGGCCCTGGGATTTGAGCAGCTCGGAGAGCTTGGTTTT
Organism: Aeromonas sp. A600620; assembly: GCF_029479985.1. Classification (NCBI taxonomy): domain Bacteria; kingdom Pseudomonadati; phylum Pseudomonadota; class Gammaproteobacteria; order Aeromonadales; family Aeromonadaceae; genus Aeromonas; species Aeromonas sp. A600620. The sequence goes on from NZ_JAAKXB010000013.1 coordinate 102,006, forward strand.
AGCGCTCTCTTCGTAGATGGCGGGGTCGGACAGTTGGCTCTCGATGTCGCCAAGCTTGCCTTGCAGCTTCTCCATGCTCGCTTCGAGCTTTTCCAGCTTCTGGCGAAGGGGGCGGGTTTGCTGGCGGAACTCCGCCTCGCGCCGCTTCTGATCCTTGCGAGCCACCGCCGAGTTGGCAGAGACGGGGCCATCGGCCGGTTTGGCGTTGGCCTCTTTCTCCTGCTCGCCGAGCCACTTGTGGTAATCGTCCAGATCGCCGTCGAACGGCTCGACCCGGCCACCGTGTACCAGATAGAAGTCGTCGGTGGTGGTGCGCAGCAGGTGACGGTCGTGGGAGACCACTACCATGGCCCCTTCGAAGCCTTGCAGCGCCATGGTGAGGGCGTGGCGCATCTCCAGATCCAGGTGGTTGGTCGGTTCATCGAGCAGCAAGAGGTTGGGCTTTTGCCAGGTGATCAGCGCCAGCACCAGCCGCGCTTTTTCGCCGCCGGAGAAGGGCGCCACCTTGTCGAGCGCCTTGTCACCGTGAAAACCGAAGCTGCCCAGATAGTTGCGCAGCTCCTGCTCGGTCTTGTCCGGCGCGAGGCGGGCCAGATGATCGAGCGGGGAATCATCGAGACGCAGGGTCTCCAGCTGATGCTGGGCGAAGTAGCCGATGCTCACCCCGGCGCTCACTTCGAGCTTGCCAGAGAGCGGCGGGTTGGAGCCCGACAGCATCTTGATAAAGGTCGACTTACCGGCGCCGTTGCGACCGAGCAGACCGATGCGCGAACCCGGTACCAGATTGAGTTTGATCTTCTCCAGGATCACCTTGTCGCCGTAACCGGCAGAGAGGTTCTCCATGGCGATGAGCGGGGTCGGCAGGGCCGACGGCTCGCGAAACTCGAAGCTGAATTCCGAGTCGGCGTGGGCGGGCAGGATCTTCTCCATCCGCTCCATCGCTTTCAGGCGGCTCTGGGCCTGACGGGCCTTGGAGGCCTTGTAGCGGAAGCGGTCCACATACGCCTGCATGTGGGACATCTCCCGCTGCTGCTTCTCGTACATGGACTGCTGCTGGGCCAGCTGTTCGGCGCGCTGCAGTTCGAAGTCGGAGTAGCCGCCGCTGTATTCGTTGAGCTTGCCGTTCTCGATATGGATGATGCGGCTGATGACCGAGTCGAGGAAATCGCGGTCGTGAGAGATAAGCACCAGCGTGCCCTGATAGCCCTTGAGCCACTTCTCCAGCCAGATGACGGCGTCGAGATCTAGGTGGTTGGTCGGTTCATCGAGCAGCAGCAGATCGGAGCGGCAGAGCAGCGCCTGAGCCAGGTTCAGACGCATGCGCCAGCCACCGGAGAAGCTGCGAACCGGCGAGCTCAGCTGCTCATCGCTGAAACCGAGGCCGTGCAGCAGTTCGGCGGCGCGGGCGCGAATGCTGTAGGCGCCAATGGTATCGAGGCGACCGTGCAGCTCGGCTACCAGCAGACCATTGTCATCCTGTTCGGCCTGTACCAGCTGGGCTTCCAGCGAGCGGAACTCCTTGTCGCCGTCGATCACATACTCGAGCGCGGAGCAGTCGAGCGCCGGGGTCTCCTGCGCTACGCCTGCGATCTGCCAGCCAGCGGGCAGGCTGAAGGTGCCGCTGTCGATGGCCAGCTCGCCCCGTACCAGTGCAAAAAAGGTGGACTTGCCACAGCCGTTTTTGCCCACCAGACCCACTTTGTGGCCGGGGTGAATGGTGGCGGAGGCGTTGTCCAGCAGCTTGCGGCCGCCGCGGATCAGTTCGATTTGACTGGCAACTATCATGGGTGGGATCTGCTTGCTCAAAATGGAGGAGAAAAACTGGCGCGGATCTTACGTGAAATGACGCTGATTTGCACTGTAGCGAAGGGCTGGCTACTGGCTGGCACTGCAAAAACATGCCATAACAGAGAAACCAGTTTGGTTACGGGAGGTTAGCATGCATATCAGGGATATTATGACGACCCGGGTCGCCACCGTTTCAATGGATGATCGACTCCGAGTCATCAGGGATATCTTCGAGCAGGCACACTTTCGCCACCTGCTGGTGCTGGAAGAGGAGGAGCTGGTGGGGGTCATCTCGGATCGGGATCTGTTCCGCGCCATCAGCCCCTATCTCGACTCCGAAGCCGAGATGAGCCGCGATACCGAAACCCTCAACAAGCGGGCCCACCAGATCATGAGTCGTCAGCTCGTCACCATCGCTCCCCATCTCACCGTGCGCGACGGCGTCAAGCTGATGCTGGAGAAGGGGGTCTCCTGCCTGCCGGTGCTGGAGAATGGCGCCCTGGTCGGCATCATCAGCTGGAAGGATTTTCTCAAGGCGGCGCTGGAGAGTGATGCACTGGGCTGAGCCCGGGGACTTAACAGTCATCTGTCACCGTATCTGCTTGTGCCCGTTCTTGAGGGCCATAAGGTTACACGAAATGAATAGAGGGGAGCCAAGGCTCCCCTCTCTCTTATGTGGCTGGCGGCACAGGCCAGCCTCATCATGATTCCGGGGGCCCCTTGCCCAGGCTGGCGGGGGCGCTGCCGGAGAGGTGCGGCTGCAAGTGAGTGCGGATCTCGTGCAGAGTACGCTGATACTGCTGGGCATGTTGATCCAGAAACGCAGGGCTGTGCTTGAGGCGCCGCTCCAGGGTATCGACCAGCAGCGCAACCCTGGGGGCCGCCATGCCCGCCGGCCAGCTGTGCTGTAGCAGCTCCAGCAGTTGCCAGGCATCGCCGGGCAGGGCGGGAAATTCCTCCAGCAGTTGCAAGCCGGCCTGCAGTGCCAGTTGATAGTCACCTTTTTGTATCCCTTGATGACGGGTTTGGCGCAAGCTGGTCAGGCGCTGCTCCCGCGCCGTCAACTGTTGGCCCAGTTCCGTTAGCAGATGGTGAAACAGCTGACGGGTCAGGGGGTGGGGGGCGACACGGTCACGGTAGTGTGTCAGCTGCGCCAGATAGCGCTGGGCATGGTGGGGCAGGCCACAAAACTGACAGACGGCAAAGCCCAATAACAGGGTGAGATGGTTCTCGCTCGCCTGGCTGGGTTGATGGTGGGCGAGCAGGATCAGCGCCTCGTCGAAGCGGTAATCCAATCCCTGCATCAGTGCCTGCAGCAGCTCGAACTCCTGCGCGGGCAGGTTTACTGTTCGCTTCAGATGGGCCCACTCCTGTTGCAGGGAGCGGATCCGGTTGCTGGATGGTGTATGCCACAGCACCGCCAGCATGGCGTTGATCATGAAGTGGTCGATGGCCAGCCGGACGCGCTGTTCACTGAAATGGTGAAGATTCAGGGTGCTGGCTTGTTCCAGCACCTTCCTCTCGTCTTGCTGTAATAGTCCCAGCATCATGGCCAGCTGATGCCAGCGGGGTTGATGGGGGCGGACTTGTTGCAACTGCACCATGGTCTCCCAGGCTGCCTGCCACTGATGTTGGTGCAACTGACTGGCGAGTTGCAGCTCCAGTCGGGTGGCGGTCGGCAATATGGTTTGATGACGCTGCAAGTCGGTTTCGGCACTCTGCAGTTTGCCCAGTCCCAACATGGCGTAGAACAATCCGGCCCTCGGCCAGCTTGCCCGATACTCGTTGGCACACAGGGCATAATGCTGGGCGGCAGTGAGCTGTTCGCTGGACTGCAGCAGCAGGTAACCCTTGAACCGATCCAGCCAGGGGGCAAGGGGTCGGTTGTCCCGTTGATAGAGCAGGTCTTCACAGAGTGCGGTCGCCAGTTTCCACTCCCGCAGCAGGGTTGGAGGGGCGAGGGTGTGGGTCATCCTGCTCAGTTGTGTCAACTGCTTGAGCGCAGTTGTGAGCTCCCCGGTCATGAAGGGGAGTGGCAGATGGAGGGAGAAGTAGAGGTCCGAGGGGAGAAAATCCTGCTCGTTCTGGTCTGCATCCATCAACAGTAGTACGCAGGCGGGTTGTAGCAGGCCGAGGTAGTGTGCTTCATGCAGCAGGCGGGCGCCGTCATGCCCCAGTTGTCTATTTTGCTGGCAGATAATGGCATCAAATGGCTGTTGTTGCAGCAGGGTGAGTAGACCGCTGCGTTCCTGACCCGGGTGGCTGTGGTGGTGGATCCGTTCAGCAGGGATACCCTGTTCGGTCAGTTCCCGGGTGATGGCGCTACGGAGCAGGGGATCCTCTTCGAGCAGCAGTATCGTCATGCACGCGTCCTTTCAATACTCCACGAGTAGATCAGATTAGACCCAAGAGGAACATGGCGACAACTCTGCGGGGGAGGAAAAGTGACAGTAGTCGGCGCGAGACGAGGAAGGGCATTATAGGCGGTTACCGGGATTTATGTGCTTCGGTGAGAAAGACACACTCTGTTTGACGGATCTGGTGTGAGCCACTCCCCTGTTCCCCCTGCCAGCTTAATTCCAGCTTGCCGAGGCGGCCCAGATGGCGCAGTTCAAATTCGTAGCGCTGGCAGAGGTTGTTTTGGGGCAGACTCGTCATACCCGCTGGCAGGCGGTATTGATAGCGCAGGATCGGCCCATCTTCCAGCTTGCTGGCCACCGGCACCAGCCCCTCTGGCGTGGGCTGCGGCGCCCCGAGCGCACGGCGCAAACTGAGCGGTGCATCGATCGCCTTTTGATAGTGCAGGCCGTTCATGGCCGCCAGCTCCTCTTCCAGCCGTTGCAACTCCCCTTCCAGTCCATTGAGCGCGGCCCCCAGCTGCTGGTGGGTCGTTGACGAGGCGCAGCCACCCAGCAACAGGGTGGCAAGCAGTAGGGCGGCTCTGATGGGGGGCACGGCATCTCCTTGGCAATGACGATGAAGCGTGAAGGTCAGGTCGGCTGGCCCTGACTATAGCAGGGGATTGCTCGGGGGCGTCCCCTGCAGCAGCTGCGCCAGACGGGCCAGCCCTTCGCCGACCCGGGCATCGGTGGCGGGTTGGCTCAGGCTCAGGCGCACCCCTTGCGGAGCGGCAAACTGACCGGCGGCGAAGTGTTCCCCGCTCGCCACGCCAACGTCAAGAGCATCGGCGGCGGCAGCAAACTGTTGGCTGCGCCAGGGCTCCGGCAGCGGTAGCCAGGCGTGCATGCTGCCCGGCTGCCAGCGGGCGGCAGGCAGCAGGTGGCGCAGCAGTTCGCCACGGCGTTTGAGGATCTCCCGCTGCTGCTCGACCAGCGGCATGATCTGGCGCTGACTGACCATTTTGCAGGCGAGCTCGATCAACAGCGGGCTCACCATCCAGCTCGACAGCCGCATGGTCTGGGCGAAGGCGCTGCGCAGGGCAGGGGGCGTCAGCACGAAGCCCACCCGCAGGCCGCCGCAGGCGATCTTGGCCAGACTGCCCAGATAGATGACCCGCTCCGGCGCCAGATTGACCAGAGGGATCACAGGTTGCTGGGGCAGCAGGCCGTTGACGTCATCCTCGATGATCAGCAGATCGTGGCGACGGGCGATGGTGACGATGGCCTCCCGCCGCGCCAGACTCATGATGGCGGTGGTGGGGTTTTGCAGGGTTGGGGTGAGGTAGAGCAGCTTGGCCCGGCGGGTGCGGCAGGCGGCGTCCAGCGCCTCGGGCAGCAGCCCCTCCTCGTCCATCGCCAGTCCCACCACCTGATTCTTCAGCTGGCGGGCATTGCCCAGCATACCGGGGTAGCTCAGCCCCTCGCACAGGATGGTCTCCCCCACGCAGCCGGTCGCCAGCAGCGCCAGCATGATGCCGTGCTGGGCGCCGTGGCTGAACAGCAGGCGATCCTCACTACAGGCCACCCCTTGCTCCGCCAGCCAGTTGACGAACTGCTGGCGCTGATCCGGTCGTCCCGCCTCCTTGTCGTAGCCGAGCAGGGCGTTGAGATCCCCGTCCGCCACTTCCCCCAGCATGGGGCGAATGATGGCCGCCCGATCCAGCTGCACCGGCAGGTTCTGCCACAGCTCGATGCGGTGCCCCTCCTCCTGACGGATCACCCACTCATTGGCGGGATCCGTGTTCGCTCCCTTGACCCAGGTGCCGTGGCCCACCCGGGCGGCCAGCAGGCCGCGCCGCTCCGCCTCGCTGTAGGCGCGGGTGACGGTGCCGACGGTGACACCCAGACGATCCGCCAGGGATCTGTGGGTAGGCAATCGGGTCTGCGGTGGCAGCTCGCCATTCGCGATCCCCTGTTCGATTGCTTTGACCAGCTTGAGGTAGAGGGGGCCATCGAAGGCCGCAAGGTCGGGCGTCCAGATTGTCATGGTGACAATAAATCCATTGATCCAAATTTGTTGTCAATATAGCGTGAATTTCAGCCTGATAACAATCAAATAGCTTGCATTGTATCGATACAACTCAGCGAGTAAGGAGTCACAATATGACGATGGAGTGGTATGTTACCCTGTTCGGTTTTGCCGTACTCACCTGCGGTACGCCGGGGCCCAACAACCTGATGCTGACGGCTTCCGGCGCCAACTTCGGGGTGCGTCGCACTCTGCCACATCTGCTCGGGGTGGGGCTGGGGCAGCCGGTGTTGCAACTGGTGCTGGCGCTGGGGCTTTATCCGCTGTTCGAGCGCTGGCCCCTGCTACGGCTCGGTTTGCAGATCTTCGGCAGCCTCTATCTGCTGTGGTTGGCGTGGCGTATCGCGGTGGCCGGGGCGCCGGGGGATCCGGCCCGGAGGGCCCGTCCGTTGACCATGCTGGAGGGGCTGGGCTTTCAGTTCCTCAATCCCAAGGCGTGGATGATGGGGATCTCCGCCATCAGTCTGTTCAGCCTGCCCGGCGCCAGTTACTGGTCGAGTCAGCTGGCGGTGATGGTCATGTTTGCGCTGGTGGCCCTGCCGGTCTGCTTTGTCTGGGTACTGTTCGGCCATCAGCTGAGCAACTGGATCAGCTCGGATCGGGGCTGGCGGCGACTCAACGGTTCTCTCGGCCTGCTGACGGCACTCTGTGTGGTGATGCTCTGGTATTGAGCCGTGTTGCGCTGGAGGGGGAGGTGGCCGAGAAAGAGGCATTTCTGACTTGTCGCCACGGGGTTGGCTCTGCATATTAGAAGGCTTTCCCCATAACGGGGGCGTTGAATCGACAAGAGGTTGAGATGGATCTGAACTGGTTACTGCCCCTGGCGGGGTTTGCCCTGGTTACCTGCGGCACGCCGGGGCCAAATAACATGTTGCTCACCAGCGCCGGGGCGGCGCAGGGGTTTCGCCGCACGATTCCCCTGCTGGTGGGGGTGGTGGGGGGGATCAATCTGATGATCCTCGCTACCGCGCTGGGGCTTGGCGTGGTGTTCGAGAAGGTGCCGCTGCTGCACGATGGCCTCAAGATTATCGGCTCGGCGTATCTGCTCTGGCTGGCGTGGAAGGTGGCGACCGCCAGCGGCCCGGCCGAGGGCAACCGGCCGCTCATTCCCGCCCATCAGGGGGCCATGCTGCAACTGCTCAACCCCAAGGCATGGATGATGGCGCTCTCCGCCATCAGCGGTTTCACTCTGGCGGGGGAGGCTTACTGGCCCTCCGCGCTCTGGGTGTTGGTGATCTTCTTTATTACCGGCCTCTACACCGGGGCGTTCTGGGTGTTGTTTGGTGCCCAGGTGCGGCAAATCATTCGCACTGCCCGGGGTTGGCGGCGTTTCAATCTCGGCATGGGGCTGGCGACGGCCGCCTGTGTCGGGATGATCTGGATTTAGCCCGGGGTTGACCCGGGCCTTTACCGGCTGTCTTGTTGGCCCTGCGGGGCCTTTTTTATCTCGCCTGCGTGACCTTGCCTGCAAGGTGGCGTGGTTCTGCCCTCCCTTGGAATGAAGGAGTTCCTATGAAATGTATCGGTCTGTTGGGTGGCATGAGCTGGGAGTCCACCGTCAGTTACTATCAGGCGCTCAACCGTGGGGTGCGGGCACAGCTCGGCGGTTTGCACTCGGCGCGGGTGCTGCTCAACAGCGTCGATTTTGCCGGTATCGAGCGGTTGCAGCATGCCGGTGACTGGCCCGCTACCGCTCGTTTGCTGGCGGCGGAGGCGCGCAAGTTGCAGGATGGCGGCGCCGATTTCTTGCTGATCGGCACCAACACCATGCACAAGGTCGCCCCCGAGATTGAGGCCGCCATCGATATCCCGTTGCTCCATATCGCCGATGCCACCGCGGCCAAATTGCGGGCTGACGGGATCACCCGAGTCGGCCTGCTCGGCACCCGCTTCACCATGGAGCAGGATTTTTACAAAGGGCGCTTGCAGGATCGCTTCGGGTTGGCGGTGCTGGTGCCTGCCGAAGCTGAGCGGGAGCGGGTACACAGGATCATCTATGACGAGCTCTGTCTGGGGGAGACCCGTGAATCGTCGCGGGCCGAGTATCTGGCCATTATCGAGGCGCTGGTGGATGCTGGTGCCGAGGCGGTGATCCTCGGTTGCACCGAGATTGCCCTGCTGGTGGGCGATGCCCGGGCGGCGGTGCCGCTCTACGACACCACTGCCATCCATGCCGAGGCCGCCGTGGCACTGGCGCTCTGCTCCGATTAATTAACTGGTCAGATCTCACTATTCATGCTTGTCTCATACCCCTTGCCATAAAAGCGTGTAAAATTGCGCCCTGAATTTTCCCCGGCCAACACGGGTTGGCTGCGGTTTCCTAGCATGCAAGGCTGACATTGTGACTGAAGTAGATAGATTCGCGGATATTCGCCCCTACCGCGATGAAGAAGTGCCGGCAGCCATCGAACGGCTGATCCAGGATGATGAATTTATCGGCGCCATCGCCAAGTATCGTTTCGGTTCCCTGATGAGCTGGCTGGGCTGGGCCATTCGCCCGATGATCCGCCTGTTTCTGCGCCGTAAATGGTCAAAAGTGACCACGGTGCATCAGGTCCAGATGGGGGTCACCCGGTACATGTCCCGCATGATCGCCACCTCTACCAAGGGGGTGACCTTCTCCGGGATCGAGCATCTGAAGAAAGAGCAGGGCTATCTGTTTGTCTCCAACCACAGAGACATCGCCATGGATCCTGCGTTCGTCAATTGGGGGCTGCACACCCACGGTTTCGATACCGTGCGCATCGCCATCGGTGACAACCTGCTGCGCAAACCCTGCGCCACCGAGCTGATGAAGCTCAACAAGAGCTTTATCGTCAAACGCTCCGCCAAGGGGCCGCGGGAGATGATGAAGGCGCTCGGCGAGCTGTCTGCCTATATCGGCAACTCGGTTCACGAAGGTCACTCCATCTGGATCGCCCAGAAGGAAGGACGCGCCAAGAATGGCGATGACAAGACAGATCCCGCCATCCTCAAGATGTTCTACGTCGACGGCAAGAAGCAGAAGATCGACTTCGTCGACTATATGCGCAGCCTCAATATCGTGCCGGTCAGCATCAGCTACGAGCTGGATCCGACCGACAAGGCGAAGGCGCGCGAGCTCTACGAGAAGTCGGTCAACGGCAGCTATGAGAAGGGCGAGTTCGAGGATATCGAGAGTATCGTCGCCGGTATCGTCGGCATGAAGGGGCGGGTACATGTCTCCTTCGGCGCGCCGATCACCGAGGGCTTCAGCGATCCGGACGAACTGGCCGCGCTGATCGACAAGGCGATCTGGAGCAGCTACCACCTGTTCCCCAGCAACTATCTGGCGGCCGATGTCTCCGGCAAGGCCAATACCATCGAGCAGGCGGCCTTCCTGACCCGTCAGTCAGAGGTGCCGGAAGAGCACAAGGCGATCTGGCGGGCCATGTACGCCAAACCGGTGGAAAATGCCCAAAAGGCTTGAATGAAACCGGTTGTTAAACGGTTTTGCGAAAAAAACGGGCGCTGATGCGCCCGTTTTTGCGTCTGGTCAAAGTCGAGGGGGAAAGGGTGGTGAATAATATGGTTTCAGCTGGTACGATCACTATGAAAATGGGATTATGTCTCTTGGCAAGGTGCTGACGAGTGTGTAACAGTGCCCATATAGCTGAACATGAGCAAAAGCTCTAAACCGGTTTGCACGGATTGCAGACGGCATTATTGAAGGACCTGTCACAGGTCCTTTTTCATTGGCTGGCAAAGATGCCGCCCAGATATACCTAACAGGAAACAGACGCCATGATCACCGGTAGCCTGAACACCCTGCAGCGGACGCCGCTGCCCGCCCCGCTGGCCCGCATCATGGCCGAGGTGGTGAAGAGCGTGGCTCACTGGGGTGACGCTCCGCTCGGCAAGAGCGAGATCGATGGCCTCAACCTGTTCTGTCTGGTGAGCGAAGATCTGACCGAGCCAGCCGCGGATCGCCGTGGCGAATTCCATCAGCAGTATCTCGATATCCAGTTGCTGCTGCGCGGTGAAGAGTGGATAGGTGTGGGCCCCCACGACTATGTGAGCGACGGCGCCGACCATCCCCATCCTGACCTCTGGTTTGTCGAGGACGAGCAGACCAGCTATCTGGCGCTGCAACCGGGCGATTTTGCCATCTTCTGGCCGGGCGAGCTGCACCGCCCGCTCTGTACCTTCAACCAGCCCGCCAAGGTGAAGAAGCTGGTGGTCAAGGTACACAAGGATCTGCTGGCTATCGCCTGAGCATTCCCATTGAGGCGAGCCCTGCGCAGCTGATGCGTTGAGACTCGCAAGCATTGAAACCAGTGATACGCACCACAAGTTGCGATCACTCTTTCAAGAGCAAGAATTGAAACCAGTGATACGCACCACAGGTTGCGATGACTCTTTCAAGAGCAAGAATTGAAAAATTGGACGCACCCTCCTGCGACCATAAGCCCCCGGCAGGGGAATCCCATCCTCTTTTGGATGACACGACACTGTCGGCATAAAGCCGAAGCACAGGAAGATGTAGAAAATGAGCAAGTTGGTATTGATCCTTAACTGCGGTAGCTCTTCCCTGAAATTTGCCGTAATGGACGCCGAAACAGGTGAGGACATGCTGTCCGGCCTGGCCGAATGCTTCAATCTGGATGATGCACGTATCAAATGGAAACTCCACGGGGTCAAGGGCGAAGCCATGCTGGGAGCGGGTGCCGCTCACCAGGAGGCCCTCGACCATATCGTGGGTCACATCCTGCCGCAGGATCCGACTCTTGCCGAGCAACTGGTGGCCATCGGTCACCGAATCGTACACGGTGGCGAGCAGTTCTCCCGCTCCGTGCGCATTGATGACGGCGTGATCGCCGGTATCGAAGCCGCCATTCCGTTCGCCCCGCTGCACAACCCGGCCCACCTCATCGGTATTCGCGCCGCGCTGAAAGTGTTCCCGCAGCTGTCCGAGAAGAACGTGGCCGTGTTCGACACCGCTTTCCACCAGACTCTGCCGCAAGAGGCCTACCTCTATGCGCTGCCGCACAAGCTCTACCGCGAACACGGTATTCGTCGTTACGGTGCCCACGGTACTTCTCACCGCTACATTGCGGAAGAAGCCGCAAAAGAGCTGGGCAAGCCGTTGAATGAACTGAACATCATCAACTGCCACCTGGGTAACGGTGCCTCTGTCTGCGCCATCAAGAACGGCGAATCCGTAGACACCTCCATGGGTCTGACTCCGCTGGAAGGTCTGGCGATGGGTACCCGCTCCGGTGATATCGATCCGGCCGTGGTCTTCTTCATGCACGACCAGCTCGGTTACAGCGTGGAGCAGATCAACCACACCCTGACCCGTGAGTCCGGTCTGCTGGGGATGACCGAAGCGAGCAGCGACTGCCGTTACGTCACCACCAACTACGCCACCGACGCCGGTGCCAAGCGCGCGCTGGATGTCTTCACCTACCGTGTGGCCAAGTATGTCGGTGCCTATGCCGCTGCGATGGACGGTCGTCTGGACGCCGTGGTCTTTACCGGTGGTATCGGTGAGAACGCCGCCATGGTGCGCGAGATGGTGCTGAACCGTCTGGCTCTGTTCGGCTTCAAGGTGGACAAAGAGGCCAACAACGCTGCAGTACTGGGTGGCGAAGGTCGCATCACCACCGCCGACAGCCGTTGCGCCATGGTGATCCCGACCAACGAAGAGTTGGTCATCGCCCGCGATGCCCTGAGCCTGGTCTGCTAAGTCAGCCTCGCTTTGAAACAACGCCCGGCCAGTGCCGGGCGTTGTCGTTTCTGGCGTTCACCGATTTGACATGGGGGAGGGGAGCGGTACCCTGACCACCACTGTTTTTGCAGCCAGCGGGCTGCCAGGTTCGGGAGAGAGCAATGAAAGAGGCGTTTTTTAACTGGTTGTCTGGCCTTGGGGTGGAAGTGACCAACCTGATGGCGCTGGTGATCGCGCTGGGTTTTATCGTCATCACCTCGTTGCTGCTGCACATGGCGCTGCACCGGGTGTTGCTGGTCCGGCTGGTGGGGATCCTCGGCAAGGCCAAGCAGGTGTGGCTGCCGCCCCAGCTGCAACAGCGCCTCTTCAACCGGCTCGCTTTCGTGTTGCAGGGGGCCGTGCTGCTCGGTCAGGCGGAGATCTGGCTGCCTCGTCAATCGGATAGCCTCAAGCTTATCGAGATGGTGGCCCAGCTCTGGATTTTGCTGTTCCTGCTGCTGGCCTTCTTCGCCCTGCTCGACTGCCTGTTGTCGGTGAGCCGTTACACCCGCCTTGGTCGGGATTTGCCCCTGCGCGGCATCTTCCAGGGGGCCAAGCTGGTAGGCAGCATTCTGGTGGGCATCCTGATGATCGCCCTGCTGCTCGGCAAGTCGCCGCTGTTCCTGTTCAGCGGTCTGGGTGCCATGACCGCAGTGCTGATGCTGGTATTCAAGGACCCCATCCTCGGGCTGGTGGCGGGGATCCAGCTCTCCGCCAACCGGATGCTGAGCGTCGGTGACTGGCTGCAGATGGACAAGTACGGCGCCGATGGCGAGGTGACCGATATTGGCCTCACCACGGTCAAGGTGTCGAACTGGGACAAGACCATCACCACCATTCCCACCTATGCCCTGATCTCCGACTCTTTCAAGAACTGGCAGGGGATGACCGAGTCGGGTGGCCGCCGTATCAAACGCAGCGTCAATATCGACATGACCAGCGTGCGTTTTCTGACGGCCGAGGAGCAGTTGCAGCTCAAGCAGGCGCAACTGCTGGCTCCCTATCTCAGTCGCAAGGAGCAGGAGCTGAGTGCCTACAATCAGCAGCTGAGCGATGCCCTGAGCTGCCCTATCAACGGTCGTCACCTCACCAACCTCGGCACCCTGCGCGCCTATCTGGATGCCTATCTGCGTGCTCACCCCGGCATTCGCAAGGACATGACCCTGATGGTGCGCCAGCTGGCGCCCACGTCAGACGGTTTGCCGCTGGAAATTTACTGTTTTACCGCGACCACCGCATGGGCTGATTACGAAGGGATCCAAGCCGATATTTTCGACCATATCTTCGCTATCATTGAGCAATTTCATCTGCGGTTGCATCAATCTCCCACAGGTTATGATATGCGCCTCTGGCAACGGGGATAAACAGGGGGAGAGGGCGAGTCGAGGGCGTTGGATAATCCGCATATTAATCATCGACCCGTCACCACTTGTCAGTTGATATTTGGTCAGCAGAGGAGAAAAATGGCGGCCTTCTCTTCGCGCCCCTGATCTTCTGCTGATCAGCCGTCAGCTCAGAGATGTCAATTCAGTCATTATCATGGGAAAGTTATGAAGCTCCTTCGCAATAGTGTGGCAACACTCTGCTACAGCCTGCTGCTGACCGCTGCGCCGGTTTTCGCTGTTGAATATGCTCTGCCTGCGGCCAACAGCCGTCTGGTGGGGGAAAATCTGGAATATGTGGTTCCGGCCGAAGAGAATGGCCAGCCGCTGGAGGCCATTGCTGCCAAATTCCAGCTGGGGCTGACCAACATGATAGAGGCCAACCCCGATGCGGATCCCCTGTTGGTACAGACCGGCGAGAAGCTGGTGATCCCCCAGCAACTCATCCTGCCGGATGCCCCTCGTGAAGGCATTGTGCTGAACGTGGCCGAGATGCGCCTCTACTACTACCCGAAAGGCAAGAAGGTGGTAGAAGTGTTGCCCATCGGCATCGGCCAGCTCGGCACCGACACCCCGGAAAACTGGGTGACCAGCGTGCAGCGCAAGAAAGCGGGCCCGACCTGGACCCCGACTGCCAAGATGCATGCCGAATATGCCGCCCGTGGCGAGAGCCTGCCAGCGGTATGGCCGGCCGGCCCGGACAACCCCATGGGGCTGTTTGCACTCTATATCGGCAAGATGTACGCCATCCACGGCACCAATGCCAACTTCGGTATCGGTCTGCGGGTGAGTCACGGCTGTGTGCGGCTGCGTAACGACGATATCGAGTACCTGTTCAAGCAGGTGCCGGTCGGTACCCGCGTCCAGTTCGTTAACCAGCCGATCAAGGCCTCTCTCGAGCCCAACGGCGTTCGTTATCTGGAAGTGCACCAGCCGCTGTCGCGTAGCGAAGAGGAGTTCAACTCCAAGCTGCCGGCACCGCTGCCGATGACTCCGGCGGTGACCCGCTTCATTGCCCACGCCGACAGCGACTCCCAACTGGTGAAGCAGGCGCTGGAGCAGCGCAACGGTATGCCGATGGCGATCAACCGCTAAGGGCAAATCCCCGTCATGACAAAGGGCGAACAGCAAGCTGTTCGCCCTTTTTGTTTCTGCTGCGTTGACTCAGCTTCGCAGCAGATTTGCCTGCAGCTCGCTGCCGAGCTGATCGAGCAGCTGGTAGCGCGCCTTGTAGCTGGCCCGCTTGCGGGAGGGGATCTCCTCCAGCGTCTTGCGGGGCACTTCCAGCGGCAGGCTCATCCAGAGTTCATCTTGCACGCAGCCCTGATGCTCCTGCCACAAGCCGTCGAGATCGAACTTGACCCGATCGGCGGTGCGCTTGCTGCACTGATAGACGTGGCTTTGGGTGCGGATCCCGAGCAGGCTCTTGCACGCCAATCCTCGGGCCAGCTCGGCGGCCATATAGACCAGCAGGGACATAGGGCGCAGCCCGCCGCACGCCTTGGTGACCAGCTTGATCTCCTCGCTCTGCCCCTTGCCGCCCTGCAGCGAACAGATCTCGAGGGTCGGGTTTGGCGCGGGACGCAGATTGAGGGCCATGTAATAGAGCGCAGCGTCACCCAGCTTGAGGGTCAGGCTCATCTCCCCCTCTTTGCCCATGTGGGTTTGGTAATCCAGTTGCAGGGTGAGGGGGGCCGTCAGCTTGTCGCTCTGCCACTGGGCCAGCAGCAGGCCGCGCCCGCTGTAGATTGCCAGTTGTTGCGCCTTGGGCAGCTGACGTGCCAGCTGCTGGTAGTGGCCGCTGATAAGCCCGGCTCGCAGGCGCTTGCGGAGCCCCTTGTGGCGATAGGGGTGGATCGGCTTTTCCAGAATATCGGGGAAGCGGCTGATCGCCTGCGCCAGCAGCGGTTGCTCCTGCTGCTGGCGATAGAGGGCGCGGGCGCCAGGATTGAGCCAGAGACGCCCCACATACTTGGCCCGTCGGATGAGATGACCCGACTCCTCCACCGGATGAAGGCGGCGGGCGAGGGTTCGCAGGTGTGACAGATGAGATGACATGGTGCCGACCTCTGACTGGAGTGATGAGACAGGGCGGGGAGTGTAGGAGCGGGGCGCCGGCTTGTAAAAAATGGATAGTAACAAAATGTGAAAACATAACGCTCAATAGTCGCCGTTGCGACGATATGGCCGTCACGGCCACGGCAGGAAATCTGGCGCCATCCTCTTGATGCGGCAGATGATTTGATGCGCAAAGGTTTTTATTGTGTTTTGTGTTTGTTAAAAGTGGTTGAGCTGGCGCGAACGGCTGATTAAGCTAGGCCGGTTTTTTAGGGATGAGCCCGTCACCAGAGCGGGCAGAAAATGACACAAAACGGAGTTTTGCATGACAGCTAGCACACCCATGTTAATCACCTTCCTGGTGTATATCCTCGGAATGGTGTTGATCGGCTTCGTCGCCTATCGCGCCACCCGCAACTTTGATGACTACATTCTGGGCGGCCGCCGGATGGGAAGCTGGGTTACCGCTCTCTCTGCCGGCGCCTCCGACATGAGCGGCTGGCTGCTGATGGGCCTGCCCGGCGCTGTCTTCGTCAGCGGCATCTCCGAGAGCTGGATCGCCATCGGTCTGGTGATCGGCGCCTACCTCAACTGGCGCTGGGTAGCGGGTCGCCTGCGGGTACATACCGAGAAGAACCGCAACGCCCTGACCCTGCCGGACTATTTCACCTATCGCTTTGAAGATCACAGCAAGGTGCTGCGCATTCTCTCGGCGCTGGTGATCCTGCTCTTCTTCACCATCTATTGCGCCTCCGGCGTGGTGGCCGGTGCCCGTCTGTTCGAGAGCACCTTCGGCATGGATTACAACACCGCCCTTTGGGTCGGTGCCGCCGCCACCATCACTTACACCTTCTTCGGCGGCTTCCTCGCGGTGAGTTGGACCGACACGGTGCAGGCGACCCTGATGATCTTCGCCCTGATCCTGACCCCGGTCTTCGTCATCATCGCCGTCGGTGGGGTGGATAGCGCCATGATCGAGGTGGCCGCCAAGAGCGCTACCAACCTCGACATGTTCAAGAATCTGGATGTGATCGCCATCATCTCGCTGATGGCTTGGGGCCTTGGTTACTTCGGTCAGCCCCACATTCTGGCCCGTTTCATGGCGGCGGATTCCCACCACTCCATGGCCAATGCCCGCCGTATCAGCATGACCTGGATGGTGTTCTGCCTCGCAGGCGCGGTGGCCATCGGCTTCTTCGGGCTGGCCTACTTCGCCCGCTTCCCGGAAGCGGCGGCTGGAGTGACCGGCAACCCGGAACGGGTCTTTATCGAGCTCTCCAAGATCCTGTTCAACCCCTGGATCGCCGGGGTGCTGCTCTCCGCCATTCTGGCGGCGGTAATGAGCACTCTAAGTTGTCAATTACTGGTCTGCTCCAGCGCCATCACAGAGGATCTCTACAAGCCGTTCCTGCGCAAGAACGCCTCCCAGCGTGAGCTGGTGTGGGTGGGTCGCCTGATGGTGCTGCTGATCGCGGTGATTGCCATCGCCGTTGCCATGAATCCGGAAAACCGGGTGCTGGGGCTGGTGAGCTACGCCTGGGCCGGTTTCGGTGCCGCCTTTGGCCCCGTGGTGCTGCTCTCGGTGCTCTGGCCGCGAATGACCCGCAACGGCGCGCTGGCCGGCATGCTGGTCGGTGCCATCACCGTCATCGTCTGGAAGCAGTTCGGCTGGCTGGGGCTGTATGAGATCATCCCGGGCTTCCTGTTCGCACTGCTGGCCATCGTGGTGGGCAGTCTGCTGGGCGAAGCGCCCTCAAAAGCGATGCTGGAGCGTTTCCGCGATGCCGAGGAGGAGTACAACACTCCGGCCGAGAGCGCGGGAGAGCCGGTCGCGGTGAACTGATCCCCCTTACCGCTTTCTGATTGAGAGCCCCGCCCCCGGACAAGGAGCGCCCTGGTTGGCCATCCTTGCACCGGTTTGGCGGGGCTTTGTGCTATCTGATTCACTCTTGGGCACTTTTTTATGTTCGGCCGGTGGCTCCCGGGTGCTCGCTTTCTTTTGTCTTGGCACCGAATATGGGACACTAGGCCGCCTGAAGGAGACCTAGTGCATGCGGCTATTCACCCTGATCCTGATCCTCCTGCTGGGGGGACTGCAATATGACCTCTGGCTGGGGAAGAACGGGCTATCCGATTATCAGAACCTGTCGGAGGCCATCTCGCAGCAACAGCGGGACAACCAGACTCTCAAGGATCGTAACGACCTCATTTACCGCGAGATAGATGATCTCACCTCTGGCCTCGAGGCCATCGAGGAGTTGTCGCGCAACGATCTGGGTTACATCAAGCAGGGGGAGACCTTCTACCGGATCATCCCCAAAGAGAAAGACAAAGAGACAGCGCCGGACGATGAGCCCTACGATGACTGATGCCAGCCGGGTATCCGGCCTGACGGCGATCGTCCCTGCCGCCGGTATCGGCAGCCGGATGGGGGCCGATTGCCCCAAGCAGTACCTGCAACTGGCGGGTAAAACCATTCTCGAACATACCCTGGAGCGGCTGCTCTCCCACCCGGCCATCGCCCAGGTGATCGTGGCGCTGGCGCCCCATGATCGCTGGTTCGAGGCCCTGCCCGTGGCGGCCGACCCGCGGATTGTGCGGGTAGAGGGAGGCGCCGAGCGCGCCTTCTCCGTCCTCAATGGCCTCCATGTGGCGCAAGGGGAGTGGGTGCTGGTGCACGATGCGGCCCGTCCCTGCCTGACTCACGGCGATCTCGATGCGCTGATTGTTGCGGCCATGGGCTGTGGCGGCGCCATTCTCGGCAGTCGGGTGCGCGATACCATGAAGCGCTCCGATGGGGAGGGCAATATCATCGCCACCGTCGAGCGCGAGCAGCTCTGGCATGCCCTGACGCCGCAGATGTTCCCGACCCGTGCCCTGAAGCGGGCGCTGGAAGAGGGGCTGCTGCTGGGCGCCACCATCACCGACGAGGCCTCCGCCATGGAGCGGGCCGGATTCACGGTGCGGATGGTGGAGGGGCGCGCCGACAATATCAAAGTGACCCGGCCGGAAGACTTGTCGCTGGCGGGGCTGTTTTTAAGCCAGCAGGCATAAGCCCCTCAGTCATAACAGACCGTTCAGAGCAGAGCGTCTCGAACAAACAGGCCCGAACAAGGAGTTAGCATGATCCGGATTGGACATGGTGTGGACGTACACAAAATTGATGGGGTTGGTTTCAGCATGTTGGGAGGTTGCCGCTGATGATGCGCATTGGTCATGGTTTTGATGTCCATAAATTTGGTGGTGTTGGCCCCTGCATGCTGGGTGGCGTGCCGGTTCCCTACGAGAAGGGGCTGGTTGCCCACTCTGACGGCGATGTGGTGCTGCACGCGGTGAGCGATGCCCTGCTGGGGGCCATCGGCGCCGGTGACATCGGTCGCCACTTCCCCGATACCGCTGCCGAGTTCAAGGGGATCGACAGTCGCATTCTGCTGCGTGATGTCTTTGCCCGGGTACAGCAGGCGGGTTATGCCATCGGCAACCTGGATGTGACCATCATCGCCCAAGCCCCCAAAATGGCGCCCCATATCGACGCCATGTGCGCCGTGCTGGCCGCCGATCTGCAATGTGATTTGAACCGGGTGAACGTCAAGGCGACCACCACCGAACAGCTTGGGTTTACGGGGCGCAAGGAAGGGATCGCCACCGAAGCCGTCGTCCTACTGGTGAAACAATAATGCTGGAACAACTTGCCTATCTGCACGGGGTGCCCACCGCCCGCGGTATCCTCAAGGCCGAGGCCGCCGACTTCGTGGTCAATGAAGATCTCGGCTTCGAGCCCTGCGGGGAAGGGGAGCATATCTTCGTCCGGGTGCGCAAAACCGGCGAGAACACCGCCTGGGTAGCGGGTCTGCTGGCCGATGCGGCCGGTGTCAACCGCAATACGGTGACCTGGGCGGGCCTGAAGGATCGCCACGCGGTGACCGAGCAGTGGTTCGGCATTCACCTGCCGGGCAAGGCCGAGCCGGACTTGTCGGTTATCGAGAGCGACAGCATCCAGATCCTGCA
This sequence comes from Aeromonas sp. A600620, assembly GCF_029479985.1. NCBI lineage: Bacteria > Pseudomonadati > Pseudomonadota > Gammaproteobacteria > Aeromonadales > Aeromonadaceae > Aeromonas > Aeromonas sp. A600620. The sequence continues at coordinate 121,398 of NZ_JAAKXB010000013.1, forward strand.
AGCCAGGCGTCATAACCGCAAATTGCGGGTCGGCTACCTCAAGGGCAACCACTTCACCCTGCGTCTCACCGGTCTGGAACAGGCCGATGGGCTGGAGGCGCGCCTGCAGGCCATCGCCACTCAGGGCGTACCCAATTACTATGGTGAGCAGCGTTTTGGCCGCGATGGCAACAACCTGGAAGCGGCCAAGGCGATGTTTGCCGGCAAGCGGATCAAGGATCGCAACAAGCGCTCCCTCTACCTCTCTGCCGCCCGCAGCATGCTGTTCAACGCCATTGTCAGCGCCCGTATCGAGCAGGGGCTGGCTCATCAGCTGCTGGCCGGTGATTGCGTGATGCTCAAGGGCAGCCACTCCATCTTCAGCGAAGAGAGCGTGACCCCCGAGCTGGAAGCGCGTCTTGCCTCCGGCGACGTGCAACTTACCGCGCCCCAGTGGGGCCGTGGCCGCCTGGCCAGTCAGGGCGCCGCTGCCGAGTTCGAACAGGGCGTGCTGGCTCCTTACAGCGATTGGTGTGACGGGCTGGAGAAGGCCGGGCTGGATCAGGACCGCCGCCCGCTGCTGCTCAAGCCGGAGCAGATGAGCTGGCAGCTGGACGGCGAGGCGCTGACCCTCTCCTTCTTCCTGCCGGCGGGCGCGTTTGCCACCAGCGTGGTGCGCGAGTTATTGCAGGCCGAAGAGGCCGATCACGGTTTCAGGAATCAGACCGATGCGAATTCTGGTCAGTAATGATGATGGTGTGCATGCCGAGGGCATTCGTGCCCTCAGCGAGGCGCTGCGCGCCTGCGGCGAGGTCATTGTGGTGGCGCCGGATCGCAACCGCAGCGGCGCGAGTCACTCCCTGACGCTGGAAGTACCGCTGCGGGTTACCCGCATTGCAGAAAACGGCTTTAATGGGTGCGAGAGCTATGCGGTAAAGGGGACGCCGACCGACTGCGTGCATCTGGCGGTCAACGAGCTGGTGCGCCCTGAACCCGACATGGTGGTGGCCGGTATCAACCACGGCGCCAACCTGGGGGATGATGTCATCTATTCGGGCACGGTCGCCGCGGCCACCGAGGGGCGCCATCTTGGCTATCCCTCCATCGCCATCTCGCTGGTGGGCAAGACCCACTTCGCCACGGCGGCCCACTATGCGGCCCTGCTGGTGAAGGGGCTGATGAAACACCCCCTGCCTGCCGATCAGATCCTCAACGTCAACGTGCCGGACTTGCCCCTCGAGCAGATCAAGGGGATCAAGACCACCCGCCTTGGCAATCGCCACCGGGCGGAGTCGGTGATCTGCACCGAGGATCCCCGTGGCCAGCCCATCTACTGGATCGGCCCCCCCGGTAGCCAGCAGGATGCCGGTGAAGGCACCGATTTTGCTGCCATCGAGCAGGGCTATGTCTCGATTACCCCCCTGACCATCGATATGACTGCCTATGACAGTCTCGCCGGTCTGGGGGCCTGGTTAGATCTGCAGGGATGAGGGTGGTGTGATAGTACAGCGCCTGTTAAATCAGCTCATTGCGCAGGATATTCGCGATTTTCGTGTGCTGGCGACCATCGCGAAAGTGCCGCGCCAGTTGTTCGTGGACGAGGCCATGGCGCACAAGGCGTGGGACAACACCGCCCTGCCCATTGGCCACGGCCAGACCATTTCGCAGCCCTATATGGTGGCGCGAATGACCGAGTTGCTGATGCAAAACAATCCGGCCCATGTGCTGGAGATTGGCACTGGCTCGGGCTACCAGACGGCGATCCTCGCCCATCTGGTGGAGCATGTTTATACCGTGGAGCGGATCAAGTCGCTGCAGTTTCAGGCCAGACGCCGACTGCGCCAGCTCGATCTGCACAATGTCTCGGCCAAGCACGGCAACGGCTGGCTGGGGTGGCCCAACAAGGGGCCTTATGACGCCATTCTGGTGACGGCCGCGGCGAGCGAGATCCCGACGGCACTGACCGATCAGCTGGCCGAAGGGGGCCGACTGGTGTTGCCCGTGGGTGACAGCCAGCAGACCCTGCAGCTGATCGAACGATCCGGATCCCAGCTGACCAGCCGTATTCTGGAGCCGGTACGTTTTGTTCCCCTGATTGACGGAGATGTTGAGTGAAGTTGTTTTCCCGTTTGTACGTACTGGTGATGCAGTGGGCTCGCCACAAGCATGCCCCCCGGTATCTCTCCATCACTGCTTTCATCGAGTCGGTGTTCTGGCCGATCCCGGTGGATGTGATGCTGGCGCCGATGGCGCTCGCCAAGCCCCACAAGGCGTGGCACTACGCCACACTGGCTACCCTCTTCTCTGTGCTGGGCGCCCTGTTTGGCTATGCCCTTGGCTATGCCCTGTGGGATCCGGTCGTGCTGCCACTGGTGGAGTCTGTGGGCTATCAGGACAAGATCGAGATTGCTCGCAACTGGTTTGAGCAGTGGGGGATCTGGGTCATTTTCATTGCCAGCTTCACCCCTATCCCCTACAAGGTGTTTACCGTGACGGCAGGGTTGTTGCAAATGGCTCTGCTGCCCTTCATCATCACCTCCCTCATCGGTCGTGGCATGCGCTTTTTCCTGGTGGCGGGCCTGATGCGCTGGGGTGGCGAGAAGATGGAACGCAAACTGATGCACTATGTAGATGTGCTCGGTTGGCTCTGTATTGGTCTGGCCGTGGTGGCCTATTTCTGGTTTAGTCGTTAAGGATCCATTATGCGTTCGCGTATTTGGCAAGGAAGCAGTGTCGTGGTGTTGTCATGGCTGCTGCTTGCCTGCTCCTCCAGTAAAAATGCAGCTCCGGTAGATGGTGTTGATGAGGGGCAGTTTGTCTCGACCATTCCGGCTCGCCAGAGCGGTGCCCAGGTCAGCGCCCCCATTCAGGGCGGCAGCTATGTGGTGAAGCGGGGCGATACCCTCTACTCCATCGCCTTCAACTCCGGCAACGACGTGCCGTCGCTGGCCAGCCTCAACAACATCAGCCCGCCCTACAACATCTATCCGGGGCAGCGACTGCGACTCGATGGTTCCAGCGCCAGTGTTGGCAGCAGCCGCAGTGCCGGTACCTATGAGGTGCGCCGCGGCGATACCCTGAGCAGCATCGGCCGCCAGTTCGGCATGACGCCGCAGGCGCTGGCCCAGAGCAACAACCTGAGCGCCCCCTATGCGCTGCAACCGGGTCAGGTGCTCAATGTCCAGACCGCAGGCGGCGGTTCGACCCAGATGGTGGCTGCGGCTCGTCCGGCAACCGTGACGCCGGTGGCCGTGAGCCGTCCGAGCAGCGGTCCGCGTCCGTTGGCCGAGCTGAGTGGATCTGGTCAGACCACGCCGTTCATCTCTCAGAAATCCGTTGCTCCGGCAGCACCGAAGGAATACGCTCAGGTCAAAGAACAAAAAACAAACAACTCCCAGTCGAGACTTGCTTGGCACTGGCCCGCAAAGGGCCGGATTGTCGAGGGGTTCTCTGTTGCAGAACAGGGTAACAAGGGGATCGACATAGCCGGCCAGAAGGGGCAACCCGTCTACGCCGCCAGCAGCGGTAAAGTGGTATACGCTGGCAGTGCTTTAAGGGGGTACGGCAAGCTGATTATCCTCAAGCATGATGATGACTATCTCTCCGCTTACGCACACAACGACGAGTTGCGGGTGAAGGAAGGGGACAGCGTCAAGGGGGGCTCGGTCATTGCCAACATGGGTAGCACGGACGCGCCGGATGTGCGATTGCATTTCGAGATCCGGTACAGAGGCAAGTCGATCAATCCGATGAGCTATTTGCCAAAGCGTTAACCCCAGAGAGACCGTCTTACTCTGGTAACGTCAGGGAGACACACCATGAGCCAAGAACAACTGGTAATGCAGGATGCAGAGTTAGAGTTTGACGCTGAACCCGAATCTCATGAAGTAGAAGAGTTGCAGGAGGTAGCCGCCGAGGCGGACGAGACTATCTCCGATGAGTTGCTGGCACCGGAACTGAACAAGGTGATGGATGCCACGCAACTCTATCTGGGGGAGATAGGTTTCTCCCCGCTGCTCACTGCCGAAGAGGAAGTCTACTACGCCCGTCGTGCCTTGCGAGGTGATAAAGCCGCCCGCAAGCGCATGATCGAGTCCAACCTGCGACTGGTGGTGAAAATCGCCCGCCGTTACAACAACCGTGGCCTGGTGCTGCTGGATCTTATCGAAGAGGGCAACCTCGGTCTTATCCGCGCGGTCGAGAAGTTTGACCCCGAGCGCGGCTTCCGTTTCTCTACCTATGCTACCTGGTGGATCCGCCAGACCATAGAGCGGGCCATCATGAACCAGACCCGTACCATCCGTCTGCCCATTCATGTGGTCAAAGAGTTAAACGTTTACCTGCGCACCGCGCGCGAACTCTCTCACCGTCTCGATCATGAACCGACCGCCGAGGATATCGCCTTCGCGCTGGATCGTTCGGTGGATGATGTGAACCGCATGCTCAAGCTCAACGAGAAGATCACCTCGGTGGACACCCCCATTGGTGGCGATCGCGACAAAGCGCTGCTGGATGTGCTCTCCGACGAGCGCGGCATGGGGCCGGAGCTGGAGTCACAGGAAGATGATATGCGCAGCAGCATTGTCCACTGGCTTGAGGAGCTCAACCCCAAGCAGCGGGAAGTGCTGGCCCGTCGTTTCGGTCTGCTGGGCTACGAGCCCGCTACCCTCGAGGATGTGGGGGCCGAGATTGGCCTGACCCGCGAGCGGGTACGCCAGATCCAGGTGGAGGGGCTGCGCCGTCTGCGGGAGATCCTGCTGAGCCAGGGGCTCTCCATTGAGGCTCTCTTCCGCACCAATTAAGTCCGCAGCAACGGAATACGGCATCAGCCAGATAGCACGAGGGGAGCAACTGCTCCCCTCGTTTTTTATTGCCTGTCGTCTGGCGATGGCTTCGTGGTTATACCAGCTCAGCCAGCATGGTGTCGGCGTAGGGCACCAGTGCTTCGCCATTTTTCACTTTGGCGAGATAGTCCGGGTTGGCGATAAGCGGACGACCGATAGCCACCAGATCGAAGCGGTTGGCCTCAATGGCCGCAGCGGCGCGCTCGGCGTCGTAGTTGCCCACCCCGACCAGATTTCCTTTGTAGTGGGCGCGCAGATAGTCGGAGGCGCGGCCACCCAGATAATCGAAGGTGAGGTTGTCATCGAAGATGCCGAGGTGGATATAGGCCAGCGGGCGATCGTTGAGCTTGCCCAGCAGGTAGTCGAACACGGCGCGATCTTCCGGGCTGCCCGCCAGATGGACATAGGCACCCGGGGAGAGGCGAATACCAACCCGATCACCGCCGATGCGGGTGCTGATGGCATCGACCACTTCCAGCGCGAAGCGGCTCATCTTTTCCGGGCTGCCACCGTAGTTGTCGGTGCGCAGGTTGGTGGAGTGATGCAGGAACTGGTCGATCAGGTAGCCATTGGCACCGTGGATCTCCACCCCGTCAAAGCCCGCCTCGATGGCGTTGGCAGCGGCTTGGGCGTAATCCAGCACCAGCTGGGCGATTTCCGCCTCGGTCAGGGCGCGCGGCACCTGATAGGTGAGCTCGCGCATGCGGGGCACAGTGCCCTCGTGCGCCACGGCTGAGGGGGCCAACACTTCAGCCTGATGGAAGAAGGGGTGGGAGAGGCGACCTACGTGCCACAGCTGGGCGAAGATCTTGCCGCCCTTGGCGTGCACGGCGCTGGTCACTTTCTTCCAGCCATCGATCTGCGCCTGGGTGAAGAGGCCCGGGGTATTGGGGTAACCCTGCGCGTCGGGGCGGATGATGACGGCCTCGGAAACAATCAGGCCGATGTCGGCGCGGCGGCCGTAATAGGCAGCCATCTGCTCGGTCGGCACCAGACCTGGGCCTGCCATGCAGCGGGTGAGCGGGGCCATCATGAAACGGTTGGCCAGGGTCAGAGTGTCATTGAGTCGATACGGCTGAAACAGGGTATTCATGATAGGTTGTCCTGAACGGGTTATTCTTGAACGTGCATTCAAGACGTTTTTTGCGTCGGGCGCAAGCTTTTTTTGAATGCGCGTTCAAGAAGGTTGGCCCGAGCGGGCGGCTGGGGTAAACTTGCCGCCCTTTCCAGTCACTCTTTATCGGCGGGCCCTGTTGCTCCTTGCCGGTGAACCATTTCCCACGGGAGGAACCATGCGCATAGCCGAGTTTGATCGGGACGAGGTACTGCGAAATGCCATGGAAGCGTTTCGCGCCAAGGGATATGCCAAGACCACCATGCAGGAGCTGGTGGCTGCCACCGGTCTGCACCCGGGCAGCATTTACGGCGCCTTTGGCAACAAGCGCGGCCTGCTGCTGGCGGCGGTGGATCATTATGTCGAGGGCAAACGCACCCTGCGCCGCTCCCTGCTCGACAACCCGAGCCCGTTGGCGGGTCTTGCTGCCTATCTCGACCGGATTGTGGGGGAGGCGCTCTGCGGCTCCTGTCTGGTGACTCGCACCATGATGGAGCTGAGCGAGCAGGATGAGGAGCTGACCCTGCGGGTCAAGGGGATCTATGGCGAGCTGGAGCAGGATCTGGCCGAGTTGCTGACACAGGCGCAGGCCAAGGGTGAACTGGCCCCGGATAGCAATATCCACACCCTCACCGCACTGCTGCTGATCAACCTGCAAGGGCTGGTCACTTTCGCCCAGTGCCGCCCCGATCGCCCCCTGCTCGACGACGTAGTCGCCCAGCTGATGCGGGCCCTGCGGGCGTAAGTTAGGTTTCCCCTTCTCCGTTTTTGCTTTTTGAATTGAGGGGAAGGGGTCAATCGGATTGACGTAATGAGAACAGGATAAAATCCAGCACGGAGTTGAGCCTGCCCAGTACATCGTTATTCCACACTCGTATCACCCGAAATCCCTGCTGATTGAGATAGGCTGTCCGAGCCTCATCATGCATCTGGTTCGCTAGTGTTCCATGTTGCGAACCATCCACTTCGATGATCAATCCCTGTTCAAGGCTGATGAAATCCACCACATAGGGGCCGATGGGCATTTGGCGGCGAAATTTCACTCCCGCCAGACGGCGATTGCGCAAGTGTTGCCACAGTTTCTGCTCTGCCAGCGTGGCATCACGTCTCAGTCGTTTGGCAAAGCGGTTGCTTTCCATAAAGGGCTCCAGTTCTGTTTGGCCCTATAGATATAGCCAGCTTCCTTTGTGTTTACCGGTTGGATATTGCGTCCCCTCACCCTAGCCCTCTCCCAAAGGGAGAGGGAACAGATCTAGGTGCTGTCAGGATTTGTTGACCCCAACCGAGCTATCGTTGTGTTTGGTAATGATGAGCTGATGAGCTGATGAGCTGATGAGCTGATGAGTGGATGGGCATTGCCCTGCTAGTTGGTTACCCGTGATGTTGCCGATTGTACTGGATCAGCTCCCTTCTCCCCTTGCGGGAGAAGGGCTGGGGATGAGGGGATGGAGCAGGAGCAGCCCTCACCCTAACCCTCTCCCGGAGGGAGAGGGAATTGATCGAGGTTCGGTTTGGGCATCATGGTCGGTCAACAAGCTCCTTCATCAAATCCTTGAGCCACACCTGCGCCGGTTGTTGCGTATGCGCCGATGGGGTATGCCAGACGCTGCGGCCTCACCTCGGCCCCACCAGCTCCTTCATCAAATCTTTCAGCCATACCAGTGCGGGTTGTTGGGCATGAACGGGGTGCCAGACGCAGTTTAGGTGGTAATCCGGCACGTCTGCGGGCAGCGGCAGGCTTTTCAGCGGCCAGTGGGTGGCAAGCAGCTCGGCCACCATGCTGGGCAGCACCAGCAGGTGATCGCTCTGGCTGACAATGGCTGCGGCGGACATATAACTCTGGCTGTTGACCGAGATGGTGCGGCTAAAGCCCTGACTTTTCAGATAGCGGTCGAGGCTCGCCTCCGAGGTGCCAAGGGGCGAGTGGAACACATGGGGCATGGCGATGAGCTGCTGCAGGGTGATGCGCTCCTGCCACTGGGAGGGGTCATCCTCGGCGCCGGCGGGGGCCGATTTGGCAATGGGCAGATCGGCGCGTACCAGCCCGGCCAGCGGCTCGGTGAGCCAGGTCTCTTTGCCGAGATACCCCGGCACCTGCATGTATTCGTCAAACCCCAGCACCAGATCGATCTCCCCGCTTGCCAGTTCGGCTTCGGGCAGGGTGTCGCGCAGGATGCGGATCTCGATGGTGACCCCCGGCGCCAGCCGTCTGAGCCGCTGAATAAGCGGCGGGATCAGCACGCACTCCACGTAATCTGTGGTGCAGAGCACGAAGCGCCGCTTCGACTTGCTCGGCTCGAACTCCTCCTCCTCGGTGAGCTGCTGCTCCAGCAGCCGCAGCGCCTGCTGTACCCCGAGGTGCAGCCGCTGGGCGCGCGGGGTCGGCAGCATCCCCTGCGGGGTGCGCACCAAAAGCGGGTCGCCGAGAAAGGTGCGCAGCCGGTTAAGCGAATGGCTCATGGCGGGCTGGCTGATAAAGAGCGCTTCGGCGGCGCGGGTGACGCTGCCCTGCGTCATCAGGGCGTCAAACGCGAGCAGCAGATTGAGGTCGAGCTGGTGCAGTTTCATGGGGGGATTATTCGCCGTGTTTATGGGACAATCCATCCTATTCATTTGATGGATGGGGGCGCAACGTCTTAATCTGCGACCCACTCTTATTTTTCCAAGGTTCCCGCGCCGCATCGGGCGTAAACGGGGGCCTCAATCCATGCAAGGAGCCTTGCGATGAGCATCAAGACCATTAACTCCACGCCGGCCGCCGACGGCTTCACCATGCCCGCCGAGTGGGCGCACCAGCAGGCCGTCTGGATGATCTGGCCGTTTCGCCCGGACAACTGGCGCGTAGCCGGTCGCTTCGCGCAAGAGACCTTCGCCAAGGTGGCCGATGCCATCGGTGGCGCCACCCCGGTCTTTATGGGGGTTCCGGCCCAGTTTATGGAGCAGGCCCGCGCCATCATGCCCGCCCACGTCACTCTGGTCGAAATGGACAGCGATGACTGCTGGGCTCGCGATACCGGTCCCACCATCGTTACCAACGCGGCCAGCGAGTGCCGTGGGGTGGATTGGGGCTTCAACGCCTGGGGCGGTCACAAGGGTGGTCTCTACTACCCGTGGAATCAGGATGAAGAGGTCGCTGCCCAGATGCTGGCCCAGCACGGCATGGCTCGTTACGACGCGCCGCTGATTCTGGAAGGTGGCTCCATCCATGTCGATGGCGAAGGCACCTGCCTGACCACCGCCGAGTGCCTGCTCAACGAAAACCGCAACCCGCATCTGACCAAAGAGCAGATCGAAGCCTACCTGCGCGACTATCTGGGCGTCACCAGCTTTATCTGGCTGGACGAAGGCGTCTACATGGATGAAACCGACGGCCACATCGACAACATGTGCTGCTTCGTGCGTCCGGGTGAAGTGGCCCTGCACTGGACTGATGACCAGAACGATCCCCAGTACGCCCGCTCCGTGGCCGCCCTCAAGGTGCTGGAAGCGGCGGTCGATGCCAAGGGTCGCAAGCTGAAAGTGTGGAAGCTGCCCCAGCCGGGCCCGCTGTTCTGCACCGAAGAGGAGTCTGCCGGCGTCGAGAGCGGTACCGGTGTGCCGCGCGAGGCAGAAGGCCGTCTGGCCGGTTCCTATGTGAACTTCCTTATCACCAACGATCGCATCGTCTACCCGCTGCTGGATGCCGCCACCGATGGCGAAGCCCAGCGCATTCTGGAAGAGATCTTCCCGGAGCACACCGTGATCGGCGTGCCGGCTCGCGAGATCCTGCTGGGCGGTGGCAATATCCACTGCATTACTCAGCAGATCCCTTCAGGCCAGTAAGCTGGTCGAAGAGTGTAGAAATTCAAAACCCCACGCAGTGGGGTTTTATCCCTTGATGATGTGATGAGCGCCAGCGCTGATGCGGCGATCATCATGACAAACAGTCACCCTTTTACAGGAGATCAACATGATCGAAGTGACCGAGGTTTCCATTGCCGAGCTGCGTGCCGCGCTCGAATCAGGCCGCACCACAGCGGTCGAACTGGTCAAGGCCTATCTGGCCCGGATCGAGGCCTACAACGGCCCCGAGACTGCCACCAAACTCAACGCCGTGGTGGTCGCCAATCCCGATGCGCTGAAAGAGGCCGAGGCTTCCGATGCCCGCCGTGCCCGTGGCGAGACCCTGAGCCCGCTCGACGGCATCCCCTACACCGCCAAAGACAGCTATCTGGTCAAGGGGCTGACCGCCGCCTCCGGCAGCCCGGCCTTCAAGGATCTGGTGGCCCAGCGCGATGCCTTTACCGTTGAGCGCCTGCGCGCCGCCGGTGCCATCTGCCTTGGCAAAACCAATATGCCGCCGATGGCCAATGGCGGCATGCAGCGCGGCGTCTATGGCCGTGCCGAGAGCCCCTATAATGCCGACTACCTGACTGCGCCCTTTGCCTCCGGCTCCTCCAACGGGGCCGGTACCGCCACCGCCGCCAGCTTCTCTGCCTTTGGTCTCGCCGAAGAGACCTGGTCGAGCGGCCGTGGCCCTGCCTCCAACAACGGTCTGTGTGCCTATACCCCGTCCCGTGGCGTCATCTCGGTGCGCGGCAACTGGCCGCTGACTCCGACCATGGATGTGGTGGTGCCCTATGCCCGCACCATGAATGACCTGCTGGAAGTGCTCGACGTAGTGGTAGCTGACGATGCCGACACCCGTGGCGATCTGTGGCGCATGCAGCCCTGGGTGCAGCTGCCCAAGGCCTCCGAAGTGCGTCCGGCTTCCTATCTGGAACTGGCTGCCAAGCCCGATGCCCTCAAGGGCAAGCGCCTCGGCGTGCCGCGCATGTTTATCAACAAGGATGAACTGGCCGGCACCAGCGAAAACCCCGGCATCGGCGGCCCGACCGGTCAGCGCATCCATACCCGCGAGACCGTGATCGCCCTCTGGGAAGAGGCGCGCAAGGCGCTGGAAGCCGCTGGCGCTGAAGTTATCGAAGTGGACTTCCCGCTGGTATCCAACTGCGAAGGGGACCGACCCGGCGCGCCGACCGTGTTCAATCGCGGCATCGTGAGCCCGGAGTTTCTCAACGACGAGCTGTGGGAGCTCTCCGGCTGGGCGTTCGACGACTTCCTGCGCGCCAACGGCGATCCCAAGTTGAACAAGCTGGCTGATGTCGATGGGCCGAAGATCTTCCCCCACGATCCGGGCACCCTGCCGAACCGCGAGGGCGATCTGGCGGCGGGCATGGACGAGTACGTCAATATGGCCAAGCGCGGCCTGAAATCCTGGGACGAGATCGCCACAGTGCCGGATGGCCTGCGTGGTCTGGAGAAGACCCGCAAGCTGGATCTGGAGGACTGGATGGACGGGCTCAAGCTCGACGCCGTGCTGTTCCCGACCGTTGCCGACGTCGCCCCGGCTGATGCGGATGTGAATCCGGCCTCCGCCGATATCGCCTGGAGCAACGGCATCTGGGTTGCCAACGGCAACCTCGCCATTCGCCACCTCGGCGTGCCGACCGTCACCGTCCCCATGGGGGTGATGGCCGATATCGGTATGCCGGTGGGCCTGACCTTCGCCGGTCGCGCCTATGACGACAACAACCTGCTGCGCTTCGCCTCGGCCTTCGAGTCCACCGGCAGCAAGCGTATGGTGCCGCCGCGGACGCCGCCGTTGGCTTGATTGCTGTTGTGAGTTAAATATCGCGGGTTCATTCTGAGATAATGAAAAAACCACCCGATATGCGGGTGGTTTTTATATAGATATTTCATGCCTATTAATTTTGATGTATAAGGTTTTTTATTGCTCATTTATTAATTTTTTTAGTATCCGCTTAGGGTTGAATACTAGAGGGCCTATTTTATATTCCACTAATGATATTGCACCATCGAATAAATCCAATCTGTCATTTTGTAAACTTTCCAATAAAGATATTTTTTCTTTCGCTGATTGTAATTGTTCTTGTAATTTACCATTAGAGATATTTTGAAGTTCTATGATAGAACTCTTAATATCACATTGTTGAGTAAAAAACATTACTTGTTGCTGTAGAGATTGAATAAATATTTTGGATTCAATGTCATTTTTTATTTGGTTTACTGGAATATGATCTGAATAAGGAAGTGATAGATATAAATACAAGGCTTTTTCTATATTTTCTTTAAATGCACTTTCATCGTTTTTAGTAATGGTTAGAAAAGTGTATCCTTCTTTGTTTTCAGTCGATACGTCAGCATTAATTCCAATATGTTTCAGTAGTTCGCCGAACCATAAAACATATTGGGAACAGATTACTTCATAGCCGATTGGGAATTTGAAAATTTTAACTATCAATTCTGATTTTACGTTCATTAATAGTTCTTTTTCTAACTCTGTTAGTTTTAATCTTGCTACATGTGCAAAACGTTCAATCTCATCAATAATATTACCATTTTCAATAACGTCCTTAACTTCAAAAATTAATCCATAGCCATCATCGTCAATTAAGTCGACACTTTCACAAAAACCAGTGAGCTTTGACTCATAGTGTTGCGATATATATGCTGGTGGGACAAGTTCAGACCAATCTTTGTAATTGAAAACCAAGGAGTATTCTACTTCTATGTGATTTTCCTTTTTGTTTAACACAACCATTTCTAAATATTTAAATGACTGTGATTTATAGTTGTCAGAGATCATCAAACGATCAGGGAACGAATCTACAGTTATATCTGATAATTTGTTTATGACATATCCTTTATCTCTTGGCTCCCAAATATAACTGTATTCATTTGTTTCTTTTTTGCTGATGGATGTGAGTAAATTGCCATCTAGGTAGATCTGCAAGGTATCATCAATATGTTCAAAAGTGATGCTCAACTTTGATTCTCCAATAATAAGTTTAATACTGTATTAGTTAGTATAATCTTTCTTTTGGGTTAGATTGAAGCCCGTTTTTATATATCAGGCCGTAGGTTCGAATAGCGAAGCGTATTCGGACGATCGCAAACAGGTTGTGGCCGATAAGCAGGTGATATTCAGAGTTTCCTGTTGGTCTTGCCATGACTCGGTGCGCTGCGGTAAACGGACGATTACGCTACGCTAATCGACCCTACATGATGTGGCTTATTGTTACCTCCCCCTCATCCCCAGCCCTTCTCCCGCAAGGGGAGAAGGGGGCAAATAGGCTCCGCTGATTGTGCTTTACGTACGAGGTTCGGGTGGGGGGGGGAATTGGCACGGGCCATCCCCTCTCCCTCGGGAGAGGGCTAGGGTGAGGGGCTGCTATCTGTGTTGCAGGTTCGAATAGCGAAGCGTATTCGGACGTTCGCAAACAGGAGGTCGCTGCCGATTTTCCGGACTTTCCCCTGACTTCCCCCTGACTTCCCCCAGACTTCACTTTCTCTTCACACAACCTCATTTTCCCCTCACAAATCCCCCGTATCTTCTGCTCACTGCTTAAAAGGCCCGGCTTGCCACAGGGGTGGCGAGGGGGCAGTTGGTTCGAGGGAGCAAGATGATGAAAAGTTGGATGAAGTGCGGATTGGCCGGGGCCGTGGTGCTGATGGCGAGCTTCTGGGGCGGTAGCGTGCGGGCGGCGGGGATCTCCCTTAAGCAGGTGAGCGGCCCAGTCTATGTGGTGGAGGATAACTACTACATACAGGAAAACTCCATGGTCTATTTCGGGGCCAAGGGGGTGACGGTGGTGGGGGCGACCTGGACGCCGGATACCGCCCGCGAGCTGCACAAGCTGATTAAACGGGTCAGCGGCAAGCCGGTGCTGGAGGTGATCAACATCAACTACCACACCGATCGGGCGGGCGGTAACGCCTACTGGAAGTCCATCGGGGCCAAGGTGGTGGCGACTCGCCAGACCAGGGATCTGATGAAGAGCGACTGGGCCGAGATTGTCGCCTTTACCCGCAAGGGGCTGCCGGAGTACCCGGATCTGCCGCTGGTGCTGCCCAACGTGGTGCACGATGGCGACTTCACCCTGCAAGAGGGCAAGGTGCGCGCCTTCTACGCGGGCCCGGCCCATACGCCGGACGGCATCTTTGTCTACTTCCCCGACGAGCAGGTGCTCTATGGCAACTGCATCCTCAAGGAGAAGCTGGGCAACCTGAGCTTTGCCAATGTGAAGGAGTATCCGCAGACCATCGAGCGGCTCAAGGCGATGAAGCTGCCGATCAAGACGGTGATCGGCGGTCACGACTCACCGTTGCACGGCCCCGAGCTGATTGATCACTACGAGGCGCTGATCAAGGCGGCGCCGCAGAGCTGACCCGCGCTGTTTTTAACAATGCCGCAGCGTGTGGCAAGCGCAGCGCCGGTATAGAACGCTGCACACCCTCTATGCAAAAGGGCCCGTTACGGGCCCTTTTGCTATCAGATCAGCCACTGCCACCAGGTGAGGCCGATGCTCATCACCACGGCAAAGCCCACGATGGCGATCACCAGACCGATGCGCATCCACTCCGCGCTGGTGTGATAGCCCATCCCCATCAGCAGCGGGATGCGGGCGTGGGAGTAGGTGGCGAGGTTGCAGCCGACGTTGGTGATGGCGGCGATGCTGAAGATGGCGAGCTCGGCAGGTACGCCGACCGCCAGCAGGGCCCCTGCAATCACCGGCGCCAGCGCCACCACCTTGGCGGTGGCCGAGGCAAAGGCGTAGGAGGTAAAGAGGTAGAGCCCCATCACCACCAGCAGCATGGGTATGGTGCCGAGCCCGCCGAGGGTGCTGTGCATAAAGCCGGAGAGTTCATCCCCCAGCCAGCCGGTAAAGCCGACCCGTTTCAGGTTGTCGGCCATCCCCATCAGCACGCTGAACCAGATCAGGGTATCGAAGGCGGCGCTGTTGCCTTTCACATCGTTCCAGTTCAGCACCCCGAGCAGCAGGAGGGCGGCCAGACCGAGAAAGGCGACCGTGGTGGCATCCAGCCCCAGATTGCTGCCGCCAACCCAGAGCACCACCAGACCGACAAAGACCCCGAGCAGGCTCTTCTCATGGCGGGAGAGGGGGCCCATCTTGGCCAGCTCCTCGCGGGCGAAGCGGGGGGCATCCGGCGTGTCGCGGGTTTCGGGGCGGATCACCATATAGAGCACCAGCGGCATGATCAGCAGCAGACCGATGGCGGGCGGCAGCAGATAGAGCGCCCATTCGCGAAAGCCGACCGTGAGCCCGGCGACGCTGGCGGCAATGCCGACCAGCGCCAGATTGCCGGCAAAGCCGGTGCTGAAGGCGACCGCCGAGGCGTCGTTCATGGCGCTGACGCTGGAGAGCAGGAACTGCCCCAGCTTGCGGTCATCCTTGTTGATGGTCTTGGCCAGCGAGTCGGCAATGGGGGCGACGATGGCGGCGCGGGCCGTGTTGCTCGGAGTAGCGGGGGCCAGAATAAAGTCGGCAACCGCCAGACAGTAGGCGGAGCGCAGGGTGGACTGGCCAAAGCGGCTGAGCAGCAGCAGGGCGATCCGCTTGCCAAGACCGGTCTTGGCAAAGGCGCTGGCAATCATGAAGGCGATGACGATAAGCCAGATCAGCGGGTGGTTGAAGTCGACCAGCGCCCCTTCGATGGCCGCCTTGGGGGTCGCTTCGCCACCGGTATGGAGCACGGCGTAGAGCCCGAGGGAGAGGATGGCGATATAGCCGGTCGGCGCTATGTTGGTGACGATGACCAGTATGGTGGCGATAAACAGAATGGCGGTGTGGTAGGCCGCCGGTGCCAGTCCGGCCGGGGCTGGCAGCTGCCAGCAGAGTATAGCCAGCAGCACGGTCACGAGTGCGGCGAGCTGGGCGAGAGTGAGTTTTTTCATAAGATTCCTGTCCGGAATGAGTAGGGAGGGAGCGATTGAGGCCGCTTCGGCCCTACTATAAGAGGGGTAATGGTGGATGCCAAATCCATCAATTACACCAAATGAGCATTCGATTAATTGCGGCTGTTTTTAACGGCGTCTTTGGCTTTGTGAGCTCGGGTTGATGAAGAGGTGAGTGAAGGAGTCGTTGCGACCTGGGGGGCTGGCGGGATTAAGGCTGTTCAAGACGGGTGGGCTTTCATAAGATGGCCCTCTCTCTTTTCCCTGAAAGTTATCCATTTTCGTTATGCAATACGCCTCTCTCGCGCGCCTCAAGCAGGCCTTTATCACCGGGATGTGGGCCTCACTGGTCAGCATCGTTATCGGCTTCGCCTTCAAGGTGTGGCTGGCGCAGTGGGTCGCCAAGGGGGAGCTGGCGCTGTTCAACAGCGTGGTGGATTTGATCTCCCTCTCCTTTATCCTGATGACAGGTTTTCGCTCCTCCATGGTGGTGAGCTACTCCCAGACCAAGAACGATCGGGACATCATTAATATCTTTCGCTACTTCCTCATCGGCATCGTGCTGCTCACCTGGGGGGCGGTGATCCCCTATATCAAGCACGGGCTCCATATCCGGGTGGAGTATCTGCAACTGGTGGGGGTCATCTTCGGCCTGGGGCTCAAGGTCTACTTCACCAATCTGGTGGCCATGTACCGGATGTATCAGCTCTCCAACCGGGTCACCTGGCTGGAGCCGCTGGCCAACGGTCTGCTGTTTATGGCCTGCTATTTCGGGCTCGGGATGGATGCGCTTGCCTCGCTCTTCTACGGGCTGACCTTCTCGTCGCTCGCCATCGCCGGTTATATGTATGTTTCGCGCCGTCGGGCCATCGCCACCAGGCCGCTGGCCAAGGTAGCGCTCGGCCCCGAGATGGTGAGCTATGTGAAGAAGAGCTTTACCGCATCCCTGGAGGCGGGGGCCAGCATCCTGATGATTTACATCACTGTGCTGCTCACCATCCGCCACTTCAGCATCGACGAGCTGGGGGATTTTCAGGTGGTGGTTCGCCCCATCTTCACCTATATGACCACCCTGTTTGTCTTCCCCATCTACCGCTTTGTGCTGCCTGAGCTGGCGGTCAATCTGCGCAACGGCGATCACCGCCAGATAAGGCTTATTCGCCGCTGGATCTTCCGCCTCTCCGCCATCGTCAGTCTGGCGTTCTTTGGTTTGATGCTGCTGGCGGGCAAACCGCTGGTGCTGTTGTTCTTCCCCGCCGACTACGTGGGGGCGGTGCCTGTGCTGTTCCACTTCTCCATCTTCTTTATCTTTATGATGCTTAACGGCTATCAGCTCGCCTATATCAAGGCTCACGGTCACTTTACCCAGAGTTTGCTGATCCGGCTGGCGGGCATAGTGGCACTGGTCGCCGCCTACTATCTGGTGGCCGAGTTCACCGCCAACGTGGTGGCGATTATCGTGGCGCTGGGGCTCGGTTATATGGTGATGTTTATTCTCTCGACCCTGGCGGAGCGGCAGATCTTGCGATCCCTGCCACTGGTGCTGGCGACCCGCTAGGGTGCTACTCGCCAAGAGCAGGCTCCTGTCAGATAACAAAAAACGCCCGTGCGGGCGTTTTTTTATTGGCGGCGCAGGGGAGGTTTAACGCTTGCCCTTGCCACCCTTGTTGCCAGCGAGGGCCTGCTTTCTGGCGCGCTGCTTCTGAGCCGCCTTGCTGTTGCGACGCGGCTCGGGCTCGAAGCGGGTGAGATCTGGCTCAAAGCCCGGAAACCACTGCTGGGGCAAACGGGTGTCGAGCACAGCTTCCACCTTCTCCAACAGGGGGGCATCTTCCGGACTGAACAGGGTGATGGCGAGCCCCTTGTTGCCGGCACGGCCTGTGCGACCGATACGGTGGACGTAATCCTCGGCCACAAACGGGAACTCGAGGTTAATCACATAGTTGAGATCCGTGATATCGAGGCCGCGGGCCGCCACGTCGGTGGCGACCAGCGCCTGCAAGGTGCCGGTGCGAAACTCCAGCAGCACCTTCTCCCGCGCGCTTTGCGACAGATCGCCGTGGAAGGCCAGCGCATTGATGCCCGTCTTGCCAAGCTGCTGGGCCAGTTTGTCCGCCCCCTGACGGGTGCGGCTGAAGATAAGCGCCGGTGCCCACCTTTTCACTTTCAGCATGTGTTCGACCAGCGCCAGCTTGCGATCGCTGTCCACCGTGTAGACCCGCTGCTCCACCTCGGCCGCCGTGGTGTTGCGCGGTGTAACTTCAATCAACTCGGGGTCGCGCAGCAGCACCTTGCAGAGGGCAAACAGGTTGTCGTCGCAGGTGGCGGAGAAGAGCAGGGTTTGGCGATCCACCGGGATCTGTTTGAGCAGCGCCTTGATCTCGTCCATAAAGCCCATGTCGAGCATGCGATCGGCCTCGTCAAACACCAGATGGCGCAGGCTATCCAGGCTCAAGGCCCCCTGACGCAGATGGTCGAGCAAACGGCCCGGGGTGGCGATCAGCAGATCCACCCCGGCTTGAAGCGCCTCTACCTGCGCCGCGATGCTCACCCCGCCGTAGACCAGCGTGCTGGTGAGACCTGTCCCCTGGCCGTAGCGCGCGACGCTCTCGGCGACCTGCACCGCCAGCTCGCGGGTCGGCACCAGCACCAGCGCACGGATTGGGCGCGGGGATTCTGCTTGCGGCTGCGCCAGCAACTGCTCCAGCAGCGGCAGCACAAAGGCGGCGGTTTTGCCGGTGCCGGTCTGGGCCCCCGCCATCAGATCCCGCCCTGCCAGAATGACGGGGATGGCACGAGCCTGAATGGGGGTGGGGGCGGCATAGCCGAGCTCGGTCAGGGTCTGCTGCAGACGGGGGGAGAGGGCCAGTTCGGCAAAGGAGGCTGTGGACATAGGGGCACCAGTCGGGGTTATCGTGGCCAGCGGCCGCGATGCAATGAGTGATCGTGGCCGCGATGGTAACAGAAGCTGGGGGAGCGGCAGAAGGCGGCTATGCCTCTGCGTCGTCCGGCAACGGGCGGATCAGCCGGATCTTTTTGCCCTCGTAGCAGGCGATGTTGTGCTTGCCGTGCTGTTTGACGTGGTAGAGCAGCTCGTCGGCCAGATGCACTGCCTCGGTGACGGTGAGATAGTCACGAATGCGGATCACCCCAGCAGAGAAGGTGATGGGGGTGGGCAGCTCGGGGATCCCCAATGGGCGATCCAGCAGGCGGCCAGCGGAGTGGATCATTATCTCGTCATCCTCCATCCCCTTGAACAGCACAATAAACTCCTCGCCGCCCCAACGGATGGGGCTGTCCACCTTGCGGATATTGCTTCTGAGGTGGCGGGCAAAGGCGACCAGTGCCAGATCCCCGACGCCATGGCCATAGGTGTCGTTGATCGACTTGAAGTTGTCGATATCCAGGATCATCAGGTAGTCGTGCTCATGGAGCAGACTCTGGCAGAGCACATCCCTGCGTGGCAGCCGAGTCAGGTGGTCGGTGTGCGCCAGGGTGCGCAGCCGCAGGTAGATCTGCTTCCAGGCCACCATGCCCAGCAACAGCACGATGAGATAGACCTTGAATGCTGCGCCATGCAGGGCCAGCTTGACGAAATCGAACCCGCTGTAGGACCACTTCAGATAGAGATCATCCCCCGCCTTGGTGCGCATAAAGGGTTTGCTCAGGCAGAGATGCCTCGGGCTGCAGGGCTCGGCGGCTTCAAACGATATGTTGGTGCGGGTCGGGTTGATGGTATCGAAGGGGCGCAACACATCGTTAAATGCTTCATCGACGGCGATATCGATACCGAGCAGCCCGTATTTGTAACCGCCGCGCCCCGACTGATGAATGAAGGGGAAGTACATCACTATGGTGTTGCGCATGCTGAAGCTGTCGATCTCGATATCGGAGACAAAGGCTTCATCGGCGCTGCACAAGGGGCGGCCGGGCGCAAAGCTGGCGCAACCGAAGTAGTGATACCAGGCGGGCAGGGTCATCAGATCCACCTTGATCGGCGCCAGTCTGGCGGGCAGCACATTGTTGTCGGCCACCATGCCGATCAGCCGGTAGTCATTCCAGATGGTGTAGATGTTGATCACCTCCGGATAGGAGAGGGCATAGCGGAAGGTGTTGAGGATATTGGCGGCCGGGTATCGCAGCGGAATATCGGCAAAGCGGTATTTGCTTTTGAGGTCATACCCGTAGAGATAGTCGCTGCCAATGCTATTCGGGGGCGGTGGCTGATCGAGCAGATGGTGTTGTGCCAGATAGCTGGTGATGTTCTCCACCTTGAGGATTTTGGCTCGCTGGTAGAAGACCTCGAACACGTTCTTCTGTCTGGCGGTGATGAGATCCATGTCGTGCTGGATAGTGAGATAGGTGTAGTAGAAGACAGTGCCCAACCCGGTCAGGGCGAGCAGGGCCAATCCGGCCACTTTGACGATGAACTGGCGAGCAAACGCCGGTGGCCAGCGCAAGGCTGGGGGGTTACCTGAAAATAAGGTCATAGGTGTCTGGTTAGAGTACCGATAGGGGCGTGGGCGCCATACGGGCAAAGTATACGCGAATGAAATCCCGACAGGATCCACCGACAAACCTTGCCTGAAGCTGAAGACCTCACCACTTATTTATCCCTACTCCACGATCAGCACGCTCTCGCTAGCCAGATGGTGCAGCCACTCCCTGACGATCAGCAGCACGGCGGCAAAGTGCTCGTCGCGTGGCAGCAAGCTGGCTGCGAGGGGATCCCCTTCCGCCATGGCGGCCAGCTGGCCAAAGGCTTGCTCCACCAGATCCCGGTCGAGCTGGTTGTCCCCCAGCGCTTCGGCCAGTGATGGCTGGCTGCGCAGGGTCAGCTGCAAGCCGGGCGGGATCTGCGGGGCGATGCGCATCAGCTCATCTTCCACCACCATGATGGCCCGCTCCAGTTCGAGCGGGGTGGGCGGCGCGTGGCGAAATGGTCCTGGCTGGATGGCGTGGGTGCCAAAGGCCAGCGGGTAGTGTGACGGGGCCGCATCTGGCTGGCTCAGCCAGAGCTGACTGCTCTGTTCACCAACCTCCAGCAGCAGGGTCATCATCTCCGGTTCGGGTTGTGTCATGGTGCTGAGCTCCTGTATTGTAAACGTTTTCCCATTCCGCCTTTGATACCCCTGCTGTCGCCGTTTGGCGAGCACAATTTCTGCGAGTCGTCCCTCACTTTGTGGCAAACCCCTTGCAAAAAAATTCATTGGTGGCAGTCTGGATGTCTAAATGGCTTTCGCCGTTTCGTTATCCTCAGATGATTCAGGAGTTCAGATATGGATATTCGCACCGCTCCCCGTGCCATCGCGCTCGCTCTCATGCTGGCAAGCGGCATCGCCGCCGCCAACGAAGCGCTGGTGATCCAGACCGATTTCGGCCTCAAAGATGGCGCCGTGTCGGCCATGAAGGGGGTTGCCTTCGGGGTGGACCGCACTCTGCCGCTCTATGACCTGACCCACGAGATCCCGGCTTACAACATCTGGGAAGCCTCCTACCGCCTCTACCAGACCCTGCAGTATTGGCCCAAGGGGACTGTGTTTGTCAGCGTGGTTGATCCCGGTGTCGGCACCGAGCGCAAGTCAGTAGTGCTCAAGACCAGGAGCGGCCACTACATCGTGACCCCGGACAATGGCACTTTGACCCTGGTGGCCGAGCACTTCGGCATCGAGGCGGTGCGCCAGATCGATGAGAAGCTCAACCGCCTCAAGGGCTCCGAGAAGTCCTACACCTTCCATGGCCGCGATGTGTACGCCTATACGGGCGCACGGCTCGCCTCTGGCGCCATCAGCTATGAGCAGGTTGGCCCGCTGCTGCCTGCCGAAGTGGTGAAGATCCCCTATCAGCCTGCGGTCGCCGAGAAAGATGGCACCCTCAAGGGCACCATCCCGATCCTCGATGTGCAGTACGGCAACGTCTGGACCAATATCGATGATGTCCTGCTGACCAAGGCGGGGATCAACAAGGGGGATAACGCCTGCATCAAGATCCGCGAAGGGGATGTGGTCAAATATGACGGCAAGGCCCCTTACGTCAGCAGCTTCGGTGACGTGCCGGAAGGTCAGCCGCTGGTCTACCTCAACAGCCTGCTGCAGGTGTCGGTGGCGCTGAACATGGACAGCTTCGCCGCCAAGCATCAGGTGCAATCCGGTGCCAACTGGCATATCAGCCTGAAGAAGTGCTCCTGACCCGCACATATATAAGTAGAGATAGAAACAGCAACGGGCGCTTCGGCGCCCGTTTTGTTCTCTGTTAATAAAGAAAGGGATCAGAACTCGTTGGAGAGCGCCTTGTACCCTTTGACCAGATCGATATTGGTGTGGGCCACGTCCTCGGAGAACTCGGCGGCATCCACCGAGACCCGTGGGATATGGGTCAGATCGCTCTGCTGGTTGATACGGGTGGTGGAGGGGACGTAGAACTCCGGCGGCAGATCGCAGCCATCAATCACCGAGTTGTGACGCACCACGGCACCGTCACCGATATGGCAGTTGAACAGCACGCTGTTGAAGCCGATAAAGACCCGGTTTCCCACTTCGCACGGTCCGTGGACGATGGAGCGGTGGGCGATGGAGGTGTACTCGCCGATGGTGACGGCGGCGCCGGATTTGGAGTGGATTACCACGCCATCCTGGATATTGGAGTTGGCGCCGATGACGATGGGTTCCATATCTCCACTCTCATCCACCTCGTCGGCACGGATCACCGCATAGGGGCCGACAAAGACATTCTCTTTGATGATCACCTTGCCGCAGATGATGGCGGTCTTGTCGATATAGGCGGATTCGTCGATGACAGGCAGATGGCCGGAGGGATTCTTGCGGATCATGTTACATCCTGTGGTTGCCAAGAGGGATTATCTGGTGGTGGACGAGGAGCCTACCGGTCGGTCAGCTTACCCCTGCTCGCCCTCTGGTGAAACCCCTGACTGGTCTGACCCTTGTCGCGCGGCGTCTCAGCATGGCTGTTTCCCGCCGCCAGAATATGGGAGCATGGCTGTCATCCCGAGTCGCGTAAGGTGGACATATAAAGATGAAGAAGATGATTGCCCTGTTGGCGGGTAGTTTGTTGCTCTCCTCGGCCGTGCTGGCTAAAGGGGAGGCGGGGGAGTTTGACTATTACGCTATGGCGCTCTCCTGGTCGCCCGAGCATTGCGCCGTCAAACCGGCGGATCGGGACCAGTGTTCCCGCAAGCTGGGCTTTGTGCTGCATGGTCTTTGGCCCCAGTACGATCGCGGTTACCCCAGCAACTGCACCCGCGAACGGCTCAATCCCGATATGGAGAGCGAGTTTGCCGACCTCTACCCCAGCCGTTTCCTCTATCGCCATGAGTGGGAGAAGCACGGCACCTGCTCCGGCTTGAGCCAGCAGGCCTTCCATCAGCTGGCGAGCGATTTGCGCCAGAAGGTGAAGATCCCGGCGGCTTATCAATCCCCGGAAGAGCCGCTGCGCAAAACCAGTTTCCAGCTCAAGGCCGATCTGGCGAGCGCCAACCAGTGGCTGGCTCCCGACAACATCACGGTGGCTTGCGCCGATGGTGGCCGCTTCCTGCGGGAGATCTACATCTGCGTCAATAAAGAGGGGACAGATGCGGTCACCTGCTCCGCCGAGATGCAAAAGCGTGAGCGTCGCTCCTGTGGTCAGCCGGACTTCCTGCTGCGCAGCGTGCGTTAAGTCTTCACTCATCATCGGGCCCCTTGCGGGCCTGATGTGTAACCACGGTTATCAGAAAGGAGTCTGACAGATGGATGGCAACAACCGATTTGGCCCGCAAGAGCGGGCAATGCTGCTCGGGGTGAACGGATGAGCCTGTTTGCCGAGCTGGGGATGCGTTATCCCATTATTCAGGCACCGATGGCAGGTGTGCAGGGTAGCGAGCTGGCGCTGGCCGTGACCCGTGCGGGCGGCTTGGGCTCCTTGCCTGCCGCCATGCTCACATCAGCGGAGCTGCGCAGCGAACTGGGGCGTCTTGCCCAAAGCGGCCTTGGGCCATTTAACATCAACTTCTTCTGCCATCGACAACGGGAACCTGATCCCGTTGCTCTGGCCAGCTGGCAGCAGCGCCTTGCTCCCTACTATGCCGAGTTCGGCATACTTCCCCCAACCGTTACGACGGCGCCAAGCCGTGCACCTTTCAATGAGGATCATGCCGCCATGGTGGCTGAGTTCAGACCGGCGGTGGTTAGCTTTCACTTCGGCCTGCCCGCGCCCGAGCTGCTTGTCCAAGTGAAGGCTGCGGGGGCCAAGGTATTTGCCAGTGCCACCACGGTGGCGGAGGCCGTATGGCTTGCTCAACACGGCGCCGATGCCATCATCGCTCAGGGATTGGAGGCGGGTGGTCATCGCGGCCATTTCCTCTCTGATGATCTCGCCTTGCAGCAGAGCACCTTGACCCTGCTGGCGCAGAGCCTCGCGGTGACCGATCTGCCGGTGATTGCCGCTGGCGGTATCGTCGATGGCAAGGGGATCGCCAACGCGCTGGCAATGGGGGCGAGCGCCGTGCAGATGGGCACTGCTTTTCTCTGCTGCCATGAAGCGACCACCTCGGCGCTGCATCGCGCCGCCATCCATTCACCAGAGGGCCAGCAGACGGCACTGACCAATCTGTTCAGTGGCCGTCCGGCGCGGGGGATCGTCAACCGTCTTATGAAAGAGCTGGGCCCGCTCTCGGATCTTGCCCCTCACTTCCCCTATGCCAGTGGCGCACTGGCACCGCTGCGCGTCGCCGCCGAGAAGGCGGGGGACAGTGGCTTCTCTCCGCTCTGGGCTGGGCAGGATGTATCGGGCTGCCGGGATCTTCCCGCTGGCGAGCTGATGGCGTGCTGGGTCAAAGAGGCTGGATTGGGATAAGCACTTCTATATATGTCTCATACGCCTTCTTATATAGAAGATGTCGAGGGCGCTGCGCGTTAGGCGCGACAGTGTGGCAATGGTGGATGAGTGCCAAGCCAGTACCCTTGTAAGGCATTTATCCGGTGTAAAACGTCCTCACTCCACCCTTGATTGTGGATAAGTCTGTATAAAGGCTGTGTGTTGATATGAATAACCAAGAAATTGCACTTTTTTGCAATTTTATTGCGGTAAAGCCTTGCCAATGTGAGCTGGATCTCTATAATGCGCCACATCGACAGGGCAAGCGGCAACGCAAACAACCTCGTCGATAACCTCGAAAAGCCTTTGAAAATAAGGCTTGACTCGAGAAGGCGGTTGAGTAGAATTCCACTCCCGCAGCAACGAACTGTTGCGTCGCTCTTTAACAATTTGAATCAAGCAATCTGTGTGGGCACTCACAGCATCGAACATCAAAAA
This sequence comes from Aeromonas sp. A600620, assembly GCF_029479985.1. NCBI lineage: Bacteria > Pseudomonadati > Pseudomonadota > Gammaproteobacteria > Aeromonadales > Aeromonadaceae > Aeromonas > Aeromonas sp. A600620. The sequence goes on from NZ_JAAKXB010000013.1 coordinate 146,404, forward strand.
CAATT